>CALGGB010000298.1 GCA_937880925.1 uncultured Rhodospirillaceae bacterium
CCTGAGGACATCGATCTGCTGCGCCAGATCAAGTCGCTGCTCTACACCGAGGGTTACACGATCAAGGGCGTGCAGCGCCTGCTGCGCCAGGTGGGTGTTGCCGGCCTGCTCCAGGGCAGCCGCGCGGTGCCAGATGCCGGCGATGACGCCGAGGAGCAGGCGCCAGCCACCCAGGCCGCACCGGTCGCTGCTTTGCCTGCCTCAGAAGCCGCGGTCGACAAGGACATGCGCATGGCCATCGAGCGCGCGATTGAAGAGCTTGAAGCCTGCCGGAAGCTGCTTTCAGGCAAGGCCTGAACAGCGACGTTTTTTGTCGTCCTGCAGCGTTGCAGTCGGCAAAAGGCCAGCCTATAGTCCGCGCCCCTCAAGGGCGGTTTACCGCTCTCCGGTCGGAGTGTAGCGCAGCCTGGTAGCGCAACGGTCTGGGGGACCGTAGGTCGCAGGTTCAAATCCTGCCACTCCGACCACTCCTTCCCCTTCCAAACCTGATTGTACTGTTTCCTGACGCTCGGGACGTCCATCGCAGGTGGCCATTTTTGCGCCGCGCGATGTGCTTTCTGTGATCTGTTGCACAAAAGGCTGCAATGGGGCGTTTGTTTTTGGGAAATGACACCTTTCCAAGTGGAGTTTCACGCGATCCTCGCGCCATAATGGACTTGGGATCAGGTCAACGGCATCTGGTGGGCGACAGGAAAGACAATGCACGCAGTAGAACCCGGCAGTCTAAGCGGTGCCCTTGTGCTTCAGGGAGCGCCCGCTGACGTCATTGGCCATCTCGAAACCAGCGCCGATTGGCGCGCATACGACACTGGCGAGCACCTGTTCACCCAGGGGGATGACTCTACGGAGTTTGTCTTTCTGGTTACGGGTTCGGTACGCGTGCTCATCAATGCAGCCTCGGGCCAGGAGATCGCGTTCGCCGATGTCATGGCCGGAGGGCATATCGGGGAACTGAGCCTGGTGGATGGCGGCCCCCGTTCGGCTGCCGTCGTTGCCGCCGATGCCTGTATCATTGCCGCGGTCTCGCGCGATGTCATGCTGGAGGCGGTCCGCCAGAACTCCATTGTCGCGCTCAATCTGCTGGTCGATTTTGCGCGCATCATGCGGGGCTCGAACGACCGGGTGGTCGATCTTTCCACCAAGTCCGGGGTTCAGCGCGTCTATGACGAGCTTCTGCGGCTTGCCGAGCCCTCGCCCAATGGGGACGGCACCTAGTACATTCCGACCGTGCCGATGCACAAGGAAATCGCCGTGTGGGCGGGTACCACCGCGGACACCGTGGCCCGTGCCATTGGGCAGCTCACCAACGTGGGCATCGTCAAACGCCGGACGCGCGCGCTCCACATCATGGATCGCCGTCACATCGAAAAGCTCGCGCAAAGCGGCGAGGACTGAACAGGCGTGGCTTCGCCCGCCATCGTCTGGTTCCGCCGCGATCTCCGGCTCGCCGACAATCCCGCGCTTGCCGCTGCCGTTGCCAGCGGCCGCCCGGTTCTTCCGCTGTTTGTGCTTGAAGATGACGCCGATCGCGCCTGGGCGCCCGGGGGAGCAGCGCGCTGGTGGCTTTCGCGCAATCTTGCAGCTCTTCGTGACGACCTGGGCAAAGCCGGTACAGAGCTCGTCATTCGCCGGGGAAAGGCCGAACAGGTCGTGCCCGCCCTTGCCCGTGAAACCGGGGCGGGGGAGGTCCACTGGAACCGTCGCTACGAACCCGCGGCGATCGCAAGCGACACCGCGATCAAGGCCGCCCTTCGGGAGGCGGGGCTGGAGGTGCACTCTCACAATGCCAGCCTGTTGTTCGAACCATGGACCATTGCGACCAAAGCAGGCCGGCCATTTCGGGTGTTCACCCCCTTTTGGCGCGCCTGCCTGGCCTCAGAGATGCCAAAGGGGCCCGGTGCGCGCCCGGAGGCCATCCGTGGCAGTTCAGTAGGGGCCTGCACCCTCAATGTCGGAGATCTTGGCCTGGAGCCGCACAAGCCGGACTGGGCCGGAGGGCTCGCCGATACCTGGAAACCCGGCGAGGCCGGAGCTGACGCAGCGCTCAAGCAGTTTCTTGGAAAGAGCTTGCAAAGATATGACAATAAACGAAACATTCCGTCAGTCGAAGGCACGTCCGCATTGTCGCCTTACCTTCAGGTCGGCGCATTGGGGCCAAGGCAGGTGTGGCATGCGGCCATGGCGCTTGGGGCCCGGCCCGATCTCGCCGACGGACCCGGCGTGTTCCTGAAGGAACTGATCTGGCGCGAGTTCAGCTACCATCTGCTCTTCCACATGCCCCATCTGCCCGAAGCAAACTTTGACCCCGCTTTCGATGCCATGCCCTGGCGCGACGACGCCGAAGGGCTTCGCCGCTGGCAGCGTGGCCTCACCGGCTATCCCATGGTCGATGCCGGTATGCGCCAGCTCTGGGCAACGGGCTGGATGCACAACCGGGTCCGCATGGTGGTGGCTTCGTTCCTGACCAAGCACCTGCTGATCGACTGGCGTCACGGCGCACACTGGTTCTGGGACACGCTTGTCGATGCCGATCTGGCCAGCAACAGTGCGAGCTGGCAGTGGGTCGCGGGCTGCGGCGCCGATGCAGCGCCCTTCTTCCGCATCTTCAACCCGATCACGCAGGGCGAGAAATTCGATCCCGCCGGTGATTACGTCCGGCGGTGGGTGCCCGAGCTTGCGGGAATTCCAGACAAGCTGCTGCAGAAACCCTGGACCGGTGAGGCTGCGGTAATGGAGCGCGCCGGTGTCCGCCTGGGCCGGAACTACCCGGAACCGATCGTCGATCATGCCGCGGCCCGCAAACGTGCACTGGAGACCTGGCAGACCCATATCAGGAAGAGTTCCCCGGAGGAGTGACGAGACCATGACGGATCTGGGCATCGCCGACGACCTGAGCGTCTTTGACGGCGCGGTCGATATCGCAGGGCGGACCGTGGTCGATGCCGGTTGCGGTCCGGGCGTGCTGAGCCGCCATTTGCTCTCCCGCGGCGCTTGTGTGATCGCGCTGGAGCCCGATCCGCTCCAGGCGGCCAAACATGCCGAGGGTTTGGCGTGCGAGCCCGGCCTGACCTTCGTCGAAACCGGCGCAGAGGCCATGCCGTGTCGGGACGCCAGCGTGGATGGGGTCGTGTTCAGCAAATCCCTGCATCATGTGCCCGGCGCGAAGATGGATGCGGCCCTGACCGAGGCCATGCGGGTGATCAAGCCGGGGCAGGGTTTCCTCTACGTCCTTGAACCTGCGATCGAGGGGGCATTCAGCGATCTCATGCGGCCCTTCCACGACGAGACTGAGGTGCGCGGTGCGGCGCTCGAGGCGCTGGGGCGGCTGCAGGCAAGAGGCGGTATGGCGCGCCGGACGCTGCACTACCGCAACCAGCGCCGTTTCGATGACTTTGAGTCCTTCGTGCGTTCCGTCTGCGGTACGACCTACAACGCCATCGCCCGCGCCCGCGTTGATACACCGGCAGTGCGCGAGTGTTTCGAAGCCGGCCATGATGCTGTCGCAGGCGGCTTTGTCTTCGAGCAGCCCATGCGTGTCGACCTGTTCACACCGGATGACGGGGCATGACCCTGTTTCGCGATCAGCACGCCGTGCTGAGCGTTTCCCAGATGGGGGAGGCCGATCGGCGTGCCATCGCGGCAGGCATCAGCGGCGCAACCTTGATGGAGAATGCCGGCGCAGCTGTTGCCAGGGTCATCCTGGCGCGCTGGACCCAGCGCCCGGTCGCGGTGCTTTGCGGCCCCGGCAACAATGGCGGCGACGGCTTTGTCGTTGCGCGCCTGCTGCAGGAGGCCGGCTGGCCGGTACGCCTGTCGTTGCTGGGGAAGCAGAGCGGCTTGAAGGGCGATGCGGCCACCATGGCGGCGCGCTGGCAGGGCAGCATTGAGCCGCTCCGGAGTGATTCTGCTGTCGGCGCCGAACTCGTGGTCGATGCAATTTTCGGCGCCGGGCTCAACCGCGACCTCGACGGCCCTGCTGCGGCCGCACTCGGAGCCGTTGCCGCGCCGCTTGTTGCGGTCGATGTTCCCAGCGGCCTGGACGGTGACACCGGATCCCTGCGTGGACCCGTGCCCCGTGCCGAAGCGACCGTCACGTTCTGCCGGGCCAAGCCCGGACACCTTTTGATGCCTGGCCGCGCCCATTGCGGCGACCTGACCGTTGCCGATATCGGCATTCCCGATAGCGTCGTCGCGGGGCTGGAGCCGGCGTTGTACCGCAATGGGCCGGGTGCCTGGGGTGCGCGCTATCCCTGGGCCGGGGCGGACGACCACAAGTATGCCCGCGGTCATCTGATCGTCGCCGGCGGGGGTGTGGCAGCGAGCGGGGCAGCGCGCCTGGCAGCGCGTGCGGGTCTGCGTTCGGGCGCCGGCCTGGTCACCCTGGCCGTCCCGCCCGGCGCACTTGCGGTCTATGCCAGCCATCTCACCTCCGTGATGCTGCGTGCCGATACCGGTCCGGAGAGTTTCGCCGCCATGATTGGCGAACGGCGTGTCAGTGCGCTGATCCTGGGGCCGGGCCAGGGTGTGGGGCAGGGGACGCGCGAGCGGGTGCTTGCGGCCCTTGCCACAGGCAAGCCCGCGGTCCTGGATGCCGATGCCCTGACCAGCTTTGCCGAATCGCCAGAGGTGCTGTTGGAAGCACTCCACGGCGGATGCGTCCTGACGCCGCACGAAGGCGAGTTCGCCCGCCTCTTTCACGCTGAAGGATCGCGCCTGGAACGGGCGAAAGAGGCAGCGGCGGCCTGCGGCGCCACCGTCGTCCTGAAGGGGCCCGATACCCTGGTCGCGCTGGCCGACGGCACCGTGATCATCAACGACAACGCGCCGCCCGAAATGGCGACAGCGGGATCGGGCGACGTGCTCGCCGGCATTGCCGGCGGCCTGCTCGCGCAAGGTACTTCACCGCCGCTGGCCGCAGCGATGGCTGTGTGGTTGCACGGCGCATGCGGTCAACAGTACGGTCCTGGCCTCATCGCCGAGGACTTGCCGGAAGCCCTGCCGGCGGTCCTGCGGCAGTTGCGAATGGAAGAAGCATGAGCGATAGCGCCGGCAGTTTCTGGGATCGCGCCCTGCGGCAGGTCTCCGGTACCTGGCAGGAGCTGGCCGAGGCCGCTCTGGTGCGGGTCGCCGGCAAGGTGCGCCCCCATCTGCCCGATGACGATCTGGCGCGCATCCGCGAGAGGGTCGCCGAGTGTATCGCCGCGCGCGGCGGCGAATCGCTCGCGCGGGGCAGGGCGGCCGATCTGGGGCATACCTATCTCGATCTCGACCGGGCAGGGCGCAAGCGTTTCCTGCTGCTGCTCGCCAAGGAGTTCGACATCAATCTGGCCGAGGTCGAGGCCGAGGCGCAGGCCCTGCTCAAGGCTTCCGACACCGGAACCAAGCGCTCCCTTGCGGGATCGCTGCGCGATGCTACGGAAGCGCCGCGCGAGAAACTGTTCCTGCAGTTCAACGGTCTGCCGGACGGCCTGAAATTCCTCGTCGACATGCGTGCCGATGCCCTCGCCTTTGCCCGCGAGGAACCGATGATCCAGCGGGTTGACGACGACCTGAGGCGCTTGCTCTCGGGCTGGTTCGACGTCGGATTCCTCGACCTCTCTCTGCTCACCTGGCAGAGCCCGGCAGCCCTGCTGGAGAAGCTGATCGTCTATGAGGCGGTGCACGAGATCGCATCCTGGGACGATCTCAAGAACCGGCTGGAGCCCGATCGGCGCATGTTCGCCTTCGTGCATCCCAACATGCCTGACGAGCCGCTCATTTTCGTTGAGGTCGCTCTGGTGTCGGGTATGGCTGCCAGTGTCCAGGCGTTGCTTGACCCCGCCGCACCCGTGGGGCGCCCCGATCAGGCCGACACCGCCATTTTCTATTCGATCTCGAATACACAGAAGGGGCTGGCCGGTGTCAGCCTGGGTGACTTCCTCATCAAACGTGTGGTCTCGGAACTGGCGCGCGAGCTGCCCGGCCTCAAGACCTTCGCGACGCTGTCGCCGATGCCCGGACTTCGCCGCTGGCTCGACAAACTGCTCGAGGGGGATGCTCCCGTGGTCGACCTGGAGCCGGGCAGCGCCGCCCGTGGCGAGCTTCAGGAGGCCCTGCGGACCGGTGACCGCGATGCTCTGGAGCGCTGGCGCGAACAGCTTTCTGCCCTTGCTGCGCGTTATCTGATCCGGGAAAAGCGGGGCGACCGGCCCCTTGATCCCGTGGCCCGCTTTCATCTGGCCAACGGCGCGCGCGTTGAGCGGGTCAACTGGATGGGTGACCGTTCAGCCAAGGGGCTGGCCGAATCGGCGGGCCTGATGGTCAACTACCTCTACCGGGTCGATGACATCGCGGCCAACCACGAGGCCTTCGTCACCCGGGGCAAGGTTGCCTCCTCCAGCGAGGTTCGCGCGCTTGCCCGTCGCGCCGCGCAGGCAGCCCGCTGATGGCGCCTGGTTGCGGGGCAGGGCATTCGAGACTATATGGTCCGGCCCAAACGGCGGGCGTCCACAACGCGCCGACCGGTGCGGGCGTGGTGGAATTGGCAGACACGCCAGATTTAGGTTCTGGTGACGCAAGTCGTGGGGGTTCAAGTCCCTCCGCCCGCACCATGTCTTCTGCACCGATCGACGCAAAGTGGCGGCCTGGCTACCCATCAACCCTGGCTTAACGGCACTCTCATGCAGGTTACCGAAACCGTCTCGGACGGTCTGAAGCGCGAATACAAGGTCGTCATCCCCGCGGGGGACATGGCCGAAAAGATCGACGCGCGGCTCGCCGAGCTGCAGCAGACGATCAAGCTGAAGGGCTTCCGCCCGGGCAAGGTGCCCGTGGCGCTGCTCAAGAAGCAGTTCGGCCAGTCGGTCGTCGGCGAGGTCGTGCAGCAGACCCTGCAGGACACCTCCGGCCAGGTCATCACCGAACAGGGCGTGCGGCCCGCCATGCAGCCCCGCGTCGAGGAAATGTCCTTCGACGAGGGCACCGATCTCGCCTACACGCTGGCCATCGAAGTGATGCCCGCGATCGAGACCGGCGACTTCAGCGTCATCGAGATGGAGCGGCTGGATATCCAGGTTGCCGATAGCGAGGTCGATGATGCGATTTCGCGCATGCTGGAGCGCAGCAAGGATTTCGAGCCCGCCGAAGAAGGTTATGCCGCCCAGCAGGGCGACAGCATGCTGGTCAATTTCGAGGGCAAGATCGACGGCGTTGCCTTCGATGGCGGCAAGGCCGACGATCAGCAGGTCGAACTGGGTGGGGGCCGCCTGCTGCCCGAATTCGAGGCGGGCCTGGAAAATCGGAAGGCGGGCGAAAGCTTCCAGATCGAGGTTCCGTTCCCCGAGGACTACGGTGCAGAGAACCTGGCCGGCAAGACCGCGACCTTCGACATCGAGGTCAAGGAGGTGCGCAAGGCCAAACCCGCCGTGCTCGATGATGACTTCGCCAAGCGCCAGGGCACCGAGGGCGTCGAGGATCTCAAGGCCAAGGTGCGCGAGCAGCTCGGACGCGAATATGCCCAGCTCGCCCGTCAGCGCATGAAGCGCGAGCTGCTCGACAAGCTGGCCGAGATGCACGATTTCGATGTGCCGCCCAGCCTTGCCGATACCGAATTCCGCGCCATCTGGTCGCAGGTCGAGCAGGAGCGGGGCAAGCAGCACGATCATGACCATGATCACGCGCATGACCACGACCACGATCATGACCATGCGCACGACCACGACCATGCCGAGGAAGAAGACGACGAGGAAACGGCCAAGATGAAGGCCGAGTACAAGGACATCGCGGTGCGTCGCGTGCGCCTTGGCCTCCTGCTTTCCGAAGTCGGCCGCACGAGCAATATCCAGGTTACGCCCGAGGACATGCAGCAGGCCGTGATCGAGCGCGCCCGGCAGTTCCCCGGCCAGGAAGCCCGCGTCGTCCAGTACTACCAGCAGAACCCCGAGGCCGTTCAGGAGTTGACCGCGCCGATCCTTGAGGACCGCGTGATCGACCATGTCCTGTCCCAGGTGAAGGTGACCGAGCGTCCCGTCACGCCTGAGGAATTCATGGCGATCGAGCAGGAGAGCGAGGACAGCGACGAGGCTGTCGAGGCCAAGCCCGCCAAGAAGAAGGCAGCCGCCAAGAAGTCCGCGGCCAAGAGCGAGGACGGCGAGAAGAAGCCGGCCAAGAAGGCGGCCGCCAAGACGGAGGACGCCTCCGACGAGGCGCCCAAGAAGCCCAAGGCATCGAAGAAAAAGAAGACGGAGGATGAGGCCTGAAGCCCCCGCGGCAACGCGACGGCGGCGGCCGACTGACCATGCAGGATCGCGACCCCTTTGAAATCTACGCCAACACGCTGGTGCCCATGGTGGTCGAGCAGACCGCCCGGGGCGAGCGCGCCTATGACATCTATTCCCGCCTCCTGAAGGAGCGCATCATCTTCCTGACCGGCGGGGTCAACGACCACGTCGCCAGCCTGATCTGCGCCCAGTTCCTGTTCCTGGAGGCGGAGAATCCGACCAAGGATATCTCCCTCTACATCAACTCTCCCGGCGGCGCGGTGACTGCGGGCCTCGCGATGTACGACACCATGCAGTACATCCGCCCCAAGGTCTCGACCCTGTGTATCGGTCAGGCCGCCTCGATGGGTGCGCTGCTGCTGTGCGCCGGCGCGGAGGGCGCGCGTTTTGCCCTGCCGCAGTCGCGCATCATGGTCCACCAGCCATCGGGCGGGGCCCGGGGGCAGGCGGCCGATATCGAAATCCACGCCCGCGAGATCCTGTTCGTGCGTCAGCGCCTGAACGAAATCTTCGCCAAACACTCGGGCCAGGATATCGCCGTGATCGAGGAAAACATGGAGCGCGACACCTTCATGACCCCCGAGCAGGCCAAGAACTTTGGCCTGATCGACGAGGTCGTGGCGTCGCGTTCCGAGATTGTGGCCGACGACGGCGCCGGTAAGGCATAGAAATCCCTGCCTGGCGTCGCCATCTGTTGCAAGATGTCCACACTGTTGAACGGCCTGTCACACAGGGGTGAACGGCACAGGTTGTGTTGCCGTACCCTCTCTGTCTAACATGATGTTGTGACAGGCCCTTGAAGGACCCTGCCTGATGAGCAAGAGCGGCGACTCGAAAAACACGCTTTACTGCTCCTTCTGCGGAAAGAGCCAGCACGAGGTCCGCAAGCTGATTGCGGGCCCCACCGTGTTCATCTGTGATGAATGCGTCGAACTGTGCATGGACATCA
>CALGGB010000299.1 GCA_937880925.1 uncultured Rhodospirillaceae bacterium
TGGATCACGGGGACCCGGCCCTTTCGCTCGTCGGGGAGCTCTGTTTCGCGCTGCTGCTTGCGCCCTTCATCGCGGGATTTGGCACACGCATGGCCCTGCTGTTCCCACGCGATATCCGCATGAGCGCGTTTTCGGTGAGCTACAACATCGGCCTTGCCGTGTTCGGCGGTACGGCGCCGATGCTGGCGAGTTACCTGATCGAGCGCGGCGCGGGAAACCTCTCGCCTGCCTACCTGCTGACGGGTGCCGCCGCCATCTCCTTTGTCTCCCTGCTTTCGGCCCGGCGTTCCCCATCTTGAACGCGCAGGTCGCAAAGGCCAAAGTCCGGCCATGAGCAACGACCGCCGCGATTCCCAGGAACGCATTCTCTATCTGCTGAAGACCAAGGGTCCTCTGACGGCCCAGGTCCTGGCGCAGAAGCTGGAGATCACCGCCATGGGCGTGCGCCAGCACCTCAAGCGGCTGACCGAAGAAGGCCTTGTCGATCATCACGACGAGCGTGCCGGTGTCGGCCGCCCGGCGCGGCACTGGTCGCTCACCTCGCAGGGTCATGCTCGTTTCCCCGACAGCCACGGCGAACTCACCGTCGCCCTGCTCGACAGCGTACGCCGCGTCTTTGGCGCCAAGGGGCTCGACAAGCTGATCGATGCGCGCACCCGCGAGACCGCCAAGCATTACCGCGAGCGCCTCGAAGGAAAGACCGGCATCGAGAAACGCCTGGCAACGCTGGCTGAACTGCGTAGCGCCGAAGGCTACATGGCCGAATGGCGCAGCAGCGATGACGGCAGCTATGTCTTCATCGAGAATCACTGCCCGGTCTGTGCAGCCGCGCAAATGTGCCAGGGCCTTTGCCGTTCCGAGCTGGAAGTTTTCCAGCAGGCCCTGGGTGCGGACTGGCGCGTCGAGCGTTTCGAGCATCTGCTCGAGGGCGCGCGCCGCTGTGCCTACAGGGTTTCCCCCGCGTAGTAAGCTGCCGGCAGGCCGGCACGGTCGCGCGCTTCCTCGTTGAAAGGCGGCTTTACGCGTCCGCGGAAACGCTCGGCGACAATCACCTTCCACGTCGCTTCGGGCTCCAGGCCACGCTCGGCGCAGACGTGCCGGTACCAGCGCATGCCGGTGGCGACATGGCCGACCTCCTCAGCATAGATCACCTCCAGGATGGCCGCGCTGGCGCTGTCGCCGGCGCGGTTGAGGCGTTCGATCATGCCTGGGGTAACGTCCAGTCCACGGGCTTCCAGGACCAGGGGAACAACGGCCAGACGCGCCAGCAGATCGTCGCTGGTGTCCATGGCTGCCTGCCACAGACCGTCATGGGCCGGCAGGTCGCCATAGGCGGCTCCCAGTTCTGCCAGACGTTCGCTGAGCATCAGGAAATGGCGGGCCTCGTCGGCGCCCACGCTCAGCCAATCGTCATAGAATGCGCCGGGCATGCCGGGAAAACGCGCAGCGATGTCCCAGGCCAGATCGATGGCGTTGAACTCGATATGGGCCAGGGCGTGGAGCAGGGCGATGCGCCCGGCGTGGGTGGTCAGCGCCCGCCGCCGCGGCATGGCCGAGGGGTGGCAAAGCTCCGGCCTCTCGGGCCGGGCCGGGCGATCTTGCATCGGACGATGGTTGAGGGCGCCTCCGCCGAGTGCCCAGATCCGCGCGCCTTCCAGGGATGCCGCGGCCTTGGCCCGGGGATCGCCCGCGGCAAGTACGGCCAGCGCCAGTTCCGAAAGGTCCGGTGGCAGGCTCACCCCAGTTCGGTGGCGGCCTGGGTCACCGCCTCGACATGGCCGTTGACCTTCACCTTGCGCCAGACCTCGCGGACCACGCCCTTGGCATCGATCAGGAAGGTGGCGCGCTCGATCCCCATGTAGGTGCGCCCGTAGTTCTTCTTCTCGACCCAGACGCCATAGGCCTCGCAGATCGCGCCATCCTCGTCGGACACAAGCTGAAACGGCAGTTCGTACTTGGCCTTGAAGTTGTCGTGGCGCTTGACGCTGTCGCGCGAGACGCCGACGACCACGGTGTTGGCATCGGCCAGGCTCGCCAGGCTGTCGCGGAAGCCGCAGGCCTCCTTGGTGCAGCCGGGGGTATCGTCCTTGGGATAGAAGTAGAGCACCACCTTCCTGCCCTTGAGCGAGGACAGCTTGAGGCTGCCGCCGCCATCGGTGGCAGCAGTGAAATCCGGGGCCTTGTCGCCGCCTTGGGGTCCGCTCATGTCAGGTCTCCTTGTCGTTGCTTGCCGTGGCCTGATCCTCGATATGGCGCACGAAGGCTGCGCGTACCACCCCCTGGGCGGCATCAAGCACGCTTGCCAGGGTTTCGAAGCTGCCCAGGCCGGTGATCCGGGCCATCAGGTCGCGCAGGGGGCGGGGCATGTCCCTTTCGCGCGCCGGCCGCGCCATGGCCAGGCGGATTACGCCCTGAACATCCTGCATCAGCCTGCCCGCGGCGATCAGTTCCTCCGCCTCGTGATCGCCCAGCAGACCGACGCGGGCGCAGGCCTGCAGCGAATCAGTTGAGCTGGTGGCCAGCACCTCGGGATGCTGTGCGCCGTGGATGAGCTGGAGTCCCTGCGCCAGGAAATCGAGCTCGATCAACCCGCCGTGGGCATATTTCACATCCAGGCGGTCGAGGGGAGGGTGCTCGCGTCCGATGCGCTGGCGCATGTCGCGCACAGCGGTCGCAACTTCGCCGGCATCGCGCGGACGCTCCAGCACCGCTCTGACGCCCGTCTCGACGGCTGCTGCCAGATCGGGTTCGCCATAAACCACCCGCAGTTTGGTCAGCGCCAGATGCTCCCAGGTCCAGGCCTCCTCGGCCTGATAGCGCAGGAAGCCGGTAAGTTCGGAGGCAAGGGGTCCGGCATTGCCGGAGGGCCGCAGGCGCATGTCGATCTCGAACAGGCGCCCGGCGTTGGTCATGGTCGTCAGGGCGTTGACGAAGCGCTGGCACAGCCTCGTGTAGTAGAGGCTGGGCGGCAGGGGGCGCCTGCCGTCGGATGCGCTCTCCCCGCCCTCGTGGCGATAGACGAAGACGAGGTCGAGGTCGGAGCCGAAGTTCAGCTCCCGGGCACCGTACTTGCCGAGCGCCAGCACCGCGATGTCGCTCCCCGGAATGCTGCCGTGCTGCAGGGCGAACTCGTCGGTGACCCTGGGCAGCAGCGCCTGCAGCACGGCATCGGTGAGTGCGGTCAGGCCTGCGGCCGCAGCGCCCGGAGAGATCATGCCGCGCAGCAAGTGAACGCCAAGCTGGAATTCGCGGTCATGGGTCCAGCGGCGCACGCGGTCGTAGAGGTCTTCGGCATCGCGCAGGTCGACCAGATGGCGTTCGAGATCGGCCTCGACCTGCCGGGCGCTGCCGAGATCGTCGTAGAAATCCGTATCGAGCACATGGTCGAGCAGGGTGGGCGTGCGGGCCAGATGCTCGGCCAGGCGCGGCGTCGTGCCCATGATCTCGGCAACCAGATCCAGAAGGTCGGCGTTGCTCTGGAACAGCGAGAAGAGCTGCACGCCGGCCGGCAGGCGGCTGATAAACTCCTGCAGGCGCAGCAACGCGCCGTCCGGGTGGCTGGTGGCACCAAAGGCCGTGAGCAGCCGAGGCATAAGCTCAGTGAGGATCTGGCGTGCACGAGGACTGCGCATGGCGCGTACGCGACCGTGATGCCAGCCGCGAATGATGGCTGCCACCGCGGAGGGATCGGCAAAGCCCAGGCGCGCCAGCGTTGCCAGGGTGTCGGGGTCATCCTCGGTGCCGGTGAAGACCAGATTGCCGAATGCACCGCCCGCTTCGCCCGAAAGCGGATCGGATTCCTCGAACAGGTCGGCGTAATGCGCCTCCACCCTCTGAAGGATGCCAGTCAGGTGGGCGGCGAAGGCAGGTACGTCGGGATGGCCCAGAAAACAGGCGATGTGCGCCAGACCTTCTTCGCTTTCGGGAACGCTGTGTGTCTGGGCGTCGTCGATCATCTGCAGGCGATGCTCGATGCGGCGCAGCTCGCCATAGGCATCGGTGAGGTCGAGCGCGATGAACGGTGCGATGCGCTGGGCCTCGGCCAGCGCCGAGAGCGCCCTGCAGGTCGCCCGGGTACGCAGGGAGGCCTCGCGACCGCCGAAGATGAGCTGCTGGGTCTGGGCGAAGAACTCGATCTCGCGGATGCCGCCGCGGCCCAGCTTCACGTTGTGGCCGGCCACGGCAATCTGCGCGCCGCCCTTGTGGGCATGGATCTGACGCTTGATCGAGTGGATATCCTGGATCGCCGCGAAGTCGAGGTGGCGGCGCCAGATGAACGGTGTCAGGCGGGCAAGGAAGGCTTCGCCCGCCTCGATGTCGCCGGCCACGGCACGCGCCTTGATCAGCGCGGCGCGCTCCCAGTTCTGGCCCAGGCTTTCGTAGTAGAGCTCGGCGGCATCGACCGAGAGCGCCAGCGGCGTCGCTCCGGGGTCAGGCCGCAGGCGCAGGTCGGTGCGCAGGGCGTAGCCCTCGGCGGTGCGCTCCTCCAGCAAACGGACCAGGCCGCGCACCAGGCGCACGCACACAGCCAGTGGGGCATCCGCCTGGAAGCGCTCCTCGTCCCAGAGCACCATGATGTCGATGTCGCTGGAGTAGTTCAGTTCGCCCCCGCCCAGCTTGCCCAGGCCGAGCACGATGATGCCGCTGTCGCGCGTCTGTGCACTGCTTGTGATCTGGCCCGCGGCGGCCGCGCGGGCCAGCAGGTGGCCAAGCGCCGCATCTACCGCCCGTTCGGCAAAGGAGCTGAGCGCGCCCGTGATCCGCTCCAGGGGCCAGATGCCGGCGATATCGGCCAGGGCGACGGCCAGGGCGACGCCGTTGCGGGCTTCCCGGAGCGCGGCCATCAGCGCCTTTTCGTTGTCGGCTGCGTTTTCGATCAGGGCGTGGGCCGCCGCGATCGCGGCCTCCGGACCCTGTTGCGCCCAGGTCAGCGCCCGTTCCGGACGGCGCACCATGCAGTGGGAGAGAAAGGGGCTGTTGCCGAACACCGCATCCAGCAGCGCGCCGCCCACCGGATCGTCCGCCAGAGCCCGGGCTGCCTCGTCATTGCCGGCCGCCGCCAGCCATCGCTCGCGCCCGACACGGGCACGATCGCGGTCGAAGGGTCGGGGAAGCTCGACGATCCCCTCAAGGGTTGGAAAAAGCATGCTTGCCTCTGCAAGGCTGGCCGATGGGTGGCCAAAGCGTCTAGCTTGGGCCGGAAGTGGCAGGATAGGCCCAGAGCGTGACACGACGCGGCGCCAAATTCATGGTTCATGTGCTCGGGACGCTGGTTGGCGTTGCGAGCGTGCTGCTGGCCGGCGCGGCATGGCGCCTGGCCCAGGGCCCGGTCACGCTCGACAGCATGACACCCTACATCGAAGCCGCGCTGAACGCCGAGGAGACCGGCTACCGGTTCGAAATCGGTTCTGCGCAACTGGCCTGGGGCGACTGGCAGCGCGCCTTCGACCTGCGCATCCTGGATGTCATGGTCCTGCACGACGACGGCTCGCCCGCCTTCGGCGCGGGCGAAGTCCTGCTGGAAATGGCGCTGCCGCCGCTGATGCGCGGCGAGTTGCGGCCCCGCGCCATCACGGTGATCGGCCCCTCGGTCGATGTCCTGCGCGATCGGGACGGCAGCGTCACCCTGGCCTTGCTCAATCGTCCGGTCCAGGGTGTCCCTGCCGAGGAGACGCCCGCGCCGGCCGCCGAGACCGGCGACGACCTGTTGAGCGCCTTTCTTGCGGTGCGTGACCAGGCGCCCTTCGAACGCCTCGAACGCGTCTCCCTGCTGGGCGCCCGCCTGCATGTCGATGACAGGCTCCTTGGGGTCAAATGGGATGCGCCTGCGGCCGAACTGGTGCTGCGCCGCCGCGGCGAGGGACTGGACCTGAGTACACGGGCGACCCTGCGTTCGGGCACCCACAAGCTCGATCTGGACATGGTGGCAGTCTATGAGCCGGTGGCGGGCACCGTGCTGATGTCAGCCCATCTCATCGACTTCGCTCTTGCCGATCTCTCGTTCTTGATGCCGGTGATGCCGCCGCTCGATGGTCTCGATCTGTCGGTCGACGGTGAACTGACCCTGGCGCTCGACACCGACCTGCATGTCCGCAGCGGCAGCTTTGCGGTCGCCGCGCAGGGTGGGCAGATCGATCTTCCCGAGGTCTTCGAGGCGCCTATCACACTGGGGCCGACCCGGGCATCCGGCCACATCCGCCCAGGTTTCTCAGGGATAGAAATCGCCGAACTGGAGCTTGGCCTGCCTGCTGGCACCGCCAACGGGCAGGTCGTTATCGGCGGTTATGGTCCCGGTGATGTCATCGAGGCACGGCTCGATATCGCGGCCCTGCCGGTCGATGACGTTTCGGCCTACTGGCCGGTGCCCCTGGTTACCCGTGCGCGGGAGTGGATTGTCGACCACATTTCCGATGGCATCATCACCCAGGGTTCCCTTGCCTTCAGCGCGACCGTGGCAGATCTCGCCGAAAGCGCGTTGCCGCTTGCCAACCTGACGATCGATCTTGATGTCACCGGCGGTTCGATCATCTACCTGAATGGCATGCCGCCGGTCACCGGTATCGATGCTGCCGTGCGTATCGTGGACGACACCATGCGCATCGATGCCACGACCGGCATGCTCAACGGCCTTGTCGGCCAGCGCGGTGTCATCACCATGGATACGCTGAGTGGCGACAAGGGCATGCTCATTGGCGCCGAAGCGTCGGGCGACCTGCAGCGTGCGCTGGAGCTGCTGACCAATCCGAACCTGGATTTTTCTTCGGTGATCGAGCTTGATCCCACGGCGGTCCAGGGGGAAATCGATGGCCGCCTGGAGATCGTCCTGCCCTTCCTGCTGGGCCTGTCACGCAACGATGTGCAGTTCCGGGTCGCGGCGGAACTTGGCGATCTGCAGCTTGTCTCCGGGTTGCGCGGTTACCGGGTCGATGGGGGCCAGGGCACGCTGCTGTTTGATTCGACCACGGCC
>CALGGB010000300.1 GCA_937880925.1 uncultured Rhodospirillaceae bacterium
TGCGGACGCCGCAACGCTCGCCAAGCCCGCCATCGAGGCGGTGGAGCAGGGCAAGACCCGTTTCGTGCCGGAGAACTGGACCAAGACCTATTACGAGTGGATGCGCAACATCCAGCCCTGGTGCATCTCGCGCCAGCTCTGGTGGGGCCATCAAATTCCTGCATGGTACGGCCCGGACGAAACCATCTTCGTTGCCCATGACGAGGCCGCGGCGGCCGAAAAGGCGCGTGCCCACTATGGCAAGGATGTCGAACTGCGCCGCGATCCCGACGTGCTCGACACCTGGTTCAGCTCCGCACTGTGGCCGTTCTCGACCCTGGGATGGCCCGAAAAGACCCCGGAACTGGAGCGGTATTACCCCACAGACGTGCTGGTCACCGGCTTCGACATCATCTTCTTCTGGGTCGCCCGGATGATGATGATGGGTCTGCACTTCATGTGCGAGGTGCCCTTTCACACGGTCTACATCCACGCCCTGGTCCGCGACGAGAAGGGCCAGAAGATGTCGAAGTCGAAGGGCAACATCATCGATCCGCTGGAACTGATCGGCGAGTATGGCGCCGACGCCCTGCGCTTCACCCTGGCAGCGCTCGCGGCCCCCGGACGCGACATCAAGCTGTCGCCCCAGCGCGTGGAGGGCTACCGCAACTTCACGACCAAGCTTTGGAACGCCGCGCGCTACTGCCAGATGAACGGCTGCGTTTCCGATCCGGCCTTCGATCCCGCGACCTGCAAGCAGACGGTCAACCGCTGGATGGTGGGCGAAATGGCGCGCCTGCGCCTGCGCTTGGACGGGGCGCTCGACACCTATCGCTTCAACGAGGCCGCCCAGGCCGCCTATCAGACAGCCTGGAACACCTTTTGCGACTGGTACCTGGAATTTACCAAGCCGATCCTGTCGGGTGAGGATCAGGCCGCGATTGACGAAACACGCAAGGCAACCGGATGGGCGCTCGACCAGCTTCTGCTGATGCTCCATCCCTTCATGCCCTTCGTCACGGAAGAGCTCTGGCAGCAGCTCGCCCCGGAAGGCCGCGAAAGCCCGCTCATCCTTGCCGGCTGGCCCGGCTACGGTGAGGAAGCGGTCGATGCAGCCGCCTCCGCAGAGATGGACTGGGTGGTGCGCCTGATCTCGCTTATCCGCGGCACCCGCTCCGAGGTCAACGTGCCTGCCGGCGCCAAGATCGTCGTCCTGCTCAAGGATCTGGACGCGGCGGCAAGCGCGCGGCTGGATCGCCATCGCGATCTCATCATGCGCCTGGCGCGGCTGGAGAGCATCGACGCGACCACCGAAATCCCCAGGGGATCGATCCAGGACGTCATCGATGGCGCCACGCTCGTCCTGCCGCTCGCCGATGTCATCGACATCGCCGCGGAGACCCAGCGCCTGAAGAAGGAAATCGGCAAGCTGGAGGGCGAGATCGGCGGCCTGGAGAAGAAGCTCGCCAACGAGAAGTTCATCGCCAACGCGCCAGAGGAAGTGGTCGAGGAAAACCGTGAGCGCCTTGCCGGTGCCGTGCAGTCCCGCGACCGGCTGAACGAGGCACTGGCGCGGCTTCAGGCACTGTAGGGAGATCGGGTGGGTGGATGAGTCGTCACGCCTGATATCCGAGGAGATGCGGCAGAACCGGGGCCGCATCTACGAGCTTGTGCCGCAGATGCGGCTCTACCACCGGCTGCTTCATGCCCAGGTCTCGGTGCCGTTTGTCATGCGGGGCTGCCTGCCCAACATCAACCGCGATGCGCTGCATACCGACCAGTGGGGCCTGCGCCGCACGATCGGACGCGATGGGCAGGTCATGACGGTCGATAGCGTGAATGCTGATGCGCCGGTCGACATCGTGACCGGCTCGTCCTTTGCCTTTGGCGTGGGGGCAAGCTCGGATGCGACAACGCTTTCGTCCCAGCTGGCGCAGGCAACCGGTCGAGCGACCGTGTTGCTGTCTGGTCATCAACACGGACTGGCCCAGAGTTTCGCCCAGTTCATGTTCTTCACGGGCCGGTTCAAGGCGATTCGCAACATCGTGATCGCTGGATTCGGCGAGCTTTTCTTTTTTCACGCCTGCGCCAGCATCCACCGGCAGTTCGGCCTGTATCCCGACAGTGAGCAGTTCATGGTCGCGACGAACACCGACCTCAAGGGCAAGCTCGGCCACGCGCTCTATGGCGATGACAACCGGGCCTTCCTGCCGCTGACCCACACGCCTGAACGCTCTGAACTCGAACGCGCCGCGCTGCGCCGCACGATCCGGAACGTGCTTGCGAGCTGGTCGCGTTATGCCGCGGCTCTGGGGGCCACGCTGACCGTGGTGATGTGTAAGCGCCGGAGACAAAATCCCTCAGTGAAGCGGCCAGAAAGTCTGGTTGCG
>CALGGB010000301.1 GCA_937880925.1 uncultured Rhodospirillaceae bacterium
CAGCTTCAGTGGCAATTCCGATCTGCAGATCGAATGCGACGATGCTGGCGTCACGACGCCCAAGGCGCCGGGCAATGTCACGCTGGCGGGGTGAGGGCGCCATGATAAACGCCAGGCTGCGTGGTCTTTTCCTGCGCTTTCGCCGTTGCCGGCGGGGCGCGGTGGTCGTCGAGTTCGCCCTGATCACGCCGGTCATGATGATGGCGCTGGTCGCGCTCGCCGATTACGGTCTGATGGTTTACCAGAATACGGAGCTTTCCGAGGCGGCCAGCGCAGGTGCGCGGTTTGCCATGACCGAAGGCAACCAGGACGATGATGCCGGCATCCGGGCTGCCGCGCTCTCATCGCTCTCCGACAGCATCAACGCCACCGTGACCGTGATACGCCAGTGCCGCTGCCCGACCGGCGGCGCGGTCGCTTGCGACAGCGAATGCAGCGGCGAGATCGTGCCGGGCCGCTATCTCGAGGTGGTGGTCAACTGCCCCTATGCCATGATTTTCGACTACCCGGGGATCGAGACCGTGGACTCCCTGCAATCCCACGCCGTCGTGCGGGTTCCGCAGTGAGGGGGCCTGGCGGTATGGCCGCAGGTCTCAATGGCTTCGGCGACGACCGGCGTGGCGTGGTCGCGGTCGAGTTCGCCCTGATCATTCCGATCTTCATGCTCATGACCTATGGCTTCATGGAAATCGGCCGGGCGCTCTTTATCCAGAACAGCCTGGGTCACGCGGTTTACGAGGCACAGCGTTATGCCATCGTCCATGGCGCATCCAGCTCTTCGCCCGCCGATGCCGATGCGATCGAGGCCGTGATCCTGGAAAAGGCCGGCATGCTGGATGGTGATCTGCTGACCGTGGACGTGAGCTTTGCGCCCGATAACGAGCCCGGCAGCGTCGTCACCATCCGGGCAAGCTACGCCTTCGACTACATGACCGGCCTTGTGCCGCTGGAGGCTTTCGACATGACCTCGACCTCCGCGGCGACCATCGCCCGCTAGAACAAGGCAACCCGGGCCTGCTCAGAAACTGAAGCCGCTGTCGCGGCATGCCGCCAGAAACAACCGGGCGGCCCGGACCGCATAATCGGGCGTCAGCATGAAGCGGTGGGAGGGCAGATCCTGTGCGATCGGATGGATCCGGTTGCCGTAGGACCAGTCATGAAACTTGAACCCGCTTTCGCAGATGTAGATGTTGCCGGTGCCGCGCTCGATAAGCAGGTCGTGAGCGTAAAAGCCCGGCCCCAGAAGCAACCCCAAGCGGCTCGCCAGCGCGCTCAGCGCTTCGGCTCTGGGCGCAACCAGCGCCTGCTGCAGGCGCTCGATCAGCTCGGGCTCAAGCGGGGTGTCGGCCGCGTGAACCGATGGGCTGGAATCGGTGGAGGCTCCACCGGCCCTGACATAGGCGTGCGCGATATGGCGGCCGATGCAAAGCAGACGCACGGTCGTGAAGTAGGACTTGCCCCGGAGGACGACACGGGTGTCGATGAATCTGGTGTTGTAGCGGCTGGGATCCAGCGCCGTTCCGCCAGGCATGAGTTGGACGGCGGCACCGCTGTCCTTTGCCGAATTGCTGAACACAATGCCCTCACCGCCGTCTGCCAGGTCCGGCATGGGCAGGCCGTGCTGTGTGAACAGGCGATGGGTGGCCATCTTGTCGGCGATGGTCCGCCCGGTCCGCGGGGCATTGAAGACGAGACTGTCCTTCTGGGCATCCTCGATCTCGGGCGTGACGATATCGCAGCCCACCTCACGGTAGATGTGGATGACGATGGTTCGCGGCCCCGCAAGGCGGGCCAGGGTCTGGGGCGTCACCGCAAAGTGGCTGGCGATGCCACGGGAGGCCAGCCAGGCGCAGAACGGCGGCAGGAAGACCGCGGGCTGCATCTTGCCCGGCCCATCCAGCATGGCGCTGTTGAAGGCGGTGAAGACGACGCAGGCCGTGGCCTGCGTTGGATTGGCCGCGACAATGGCTTTTGCCGCCTCACCGGGCGTTTCGAACCTGGTGGGCCATTGCAGCGCAACAGGATGCCCTTGCTGCTGTACCATGGCTTTTGCGCGCTCCCGCAACCGAAGGTAATGCGTCGGCGCGGGTCGGGCAATCACGCCAGGCTGGCCCGCATTCCAGACCGCAGATTCGCCGGTCTGCGTATCGGTGCCCCGCAGAGCTACTGGCGATCGCCGGGAGAAACCTGGAGCCGCGTCGCAGACATGGGAAGAGGGGAAAGTGGTGGGCGCGACAGGGATTGAACCTGTGACCCCTGCCGTGTGAAGGCAGTG
>CALGGB010000302.1 GCA_937880925.1 uncultured Rhodospirillaceae bacterium
GACAAACGGGCGCGCAGGACATTGCCCGGCAGGGCCGCAAACACTGCGGAATCGGCTTTTGCCGGCACGCCGAGGAAGGGCAGACTGTGCCGATGCACCCGAACCAGAGCAACGACAAAACCGTGGCCGCACTCCAGTCCGTGCTGAGCGCCATGATCGACCCCATCAACCAGCTCTTCCTCCATTCCCGCATGTTGCGCGCCTGGGGCCACAGCCTGGGCATGGAACGCAACATGGAGTGGATCGCCAAGATGCGGCGCACCGAAGAGCTTGCGGTCGCGCTGCACCGGCACGGCGCCCGCCCGGCTAGCCGCAATGCCCGCGACCTCGCCATCGGCCACGACGCGGCATCCATATTTGCCGCCGATGCCAGCCAGACGCGGTGGTTCGTTTCCGTCGTCGAGGACGCCGCAGCCGATTGCAGAGGAGACGATCAGGCGCTTCTGAGCGCGATTGCGGCAGCCGAACGCGACGATCTGGACCGGCTTGCGCGCTGGTCATCGGGCCCCGAGGCGAGCGAACGGCCGCGCAACGCCAAGTTCCTGTTGCCCAAACCGGGCGGCACCGAAGTCGCCATCGCGGCCATCAACGCCGTGCTACCCGCGATGGCGTCCTGCGTCAGCCAGATCTTTCATCACAGCCTGATCTTCAGGCATCTCGGCCAAGCCGCCCTGGCAGAGCGCGAACTCGAGCAGGCGCTCGTCATGATGTACCGGAGCGAGGCCCCTGCTGGAACGGCTTCTCGACCTGGGAGGCACCCCCGAGGGCCGCGGCCATGGCAACCTGACGATCGGCAAGGGTCCAAGTGGCGCCGATGAGGCGGCCGGTGCAACCCTGGACACCCTCATTTCCGCGCTGCACGCGGCCAGGCAGCCCGTCAACGGCATCGTCGATCCGACCACCCACACCCTGCTCGACGGGATCGCACGCGCGCTCGGAGACGACCGTGCCGCAATCACCGCACGCCTTGCCCTCTGACAGCAGAGGGGCCACCTTCCCCATATGAGCCAAGACATCCTTCTGCGTAGCGACCGCGACCAGGTCGCGCATCTCACCCTGAACCGCCCGGCCCAGCGCAACGCCCTGTCGCTCGGCCTGATGGACGCCCTGCACAAGGAGCTCGACGGGCTTGCGGTCGATGATTCCGTCCATGTCGTGGTGATCGCAGGTGCCGGTCCCGGCTTCTGCGCCGGTCACGACCTCAAGGAAATCCGGGCCAATCCGGGCAGGGAACAATACGACGTCCTGTTCGAGCGCTGCAGCGCCCTGATGGCCGCCATCGTCGATCTGCCCAAACCGGTGATCGCGCGAGTCCACGGCATCGCCACCGCCGCGGGCTGCCAGCTTGTCGCCACCTGCGATCTGGCGATTGCCGCCGAGACCGCCCGATTCTCCACCCCCGGGGTCAACATCGGCCTGTTCTGCTCGACGCCCATGGTGGCGCTGTCGCGCAACGTGGCGAACAAACACGCCATGGAGATGCTGCTGACCGGCGATATGATCGACGCCGCGCATGCGCAGCGCATTGGCCTCGTCAATGCGGTGGCGCCCGAATCCGGGCTGGACGATGCGGTGATGGACCTGGCGCGCAAGATCGCCGCGAAGTCGCCGCTGACCCTGAAGATCGGCAAGCAGGCCTTCTACCGACAGCGCGAGATGGGCCTGCACGAGGCCTATGCCTACGCCAGCCGCGTCATGGCCGAAAACATGGAGGCGCGCGACGCCGAGGAAGGCATCGACGCCTTCATCGAGAAACGCACGCCGGTCTGGCGCGGGGACTAGGACGTGGATCACAGCCGTTACGACGACACCTATATCCGCGACATCCTGCGCGCCAGCCGCACCATCGCCATGGTCGGGGCCAGCCCCAACTGGGTGCGGCCCAGCTACTTCGCCATGAAGTACCTGATCGGCAAGGGCTACCGCGTCATCCCCGTCAATCCGGTGGCGGCAGGACAGGAGATCCTGGGCGAGACGGTGTATGCGGGCCTTGCCGACACGCCCGGTCCCTTCCCCATGGTCGACATCTTCCGCAATTCCGAGGCCGCCGGCGCCATCGTCGACGAGGCCATCGCGCTCAAGGACGACAAGGGCATCGAGGTGATCTGGATGCAGCTTGGCGTGATCAATCCGGAGGCAGCCGCGCGCGCCGAGGCGGCGGGCCTTCAGGTCGTCATGGATCGCTGCCCCAAGATCGAATACGGCCGGCTGTCGGGCGAACTCTCCTGGGGCGGCATCAATTCAGGCATCATATCCTCAAAGGCTCTGAAGGTATGATGCTGCCCGGCACCGTCCGGGCCGCGACCCTGCTGGCCGTCGCCGTGCTGCTGTCGGCTTGCGTCGAGATCGACTGGGAGCGCACCGGCCAGCTCTGGCTGGGCGCGCTCTGCGACGGCGTCAGCCAGTGCAGCTACGACGCCGATGGCGACCCCTATACCCGCTGGTGAGAGCATGACAGAGAACAGCGACGATTACGGCCTGGAGACGCGCGCGGTGCATGCCGGCGCCCGGCCCGACGCCACCACCGGCGCGCGCGCGACACCGATCTACCAGACCACCAGCTACGTCTTTGACGACGCCGACCATGCAGCCTCGCTCTTCAACCTGCAGACCTTCGGCTACATCTATTCACGCCTGACCAATCCCACGGTCGCGGTGCTGGAAGAGCGCATCGCCAACCTGGAGGACGGCCGTGCGGCCGTGGCCTGCGCCAGCGGCCATGCCGCGCAGTTCCTCGCCTTCTTCACGCTGCTGGAACCGGGCGACCACATCGTCGCCTCGCGATACCTCTACGGCGGCTCGGTGACGCAGTTCACCAAGTCCTTCGCCAAGCTGGGCTGGAACGCGACGCTGGTGGAGCCGGGCGATCCCGATGCGGTCGAAGCGGCCATCCAGCCCAACACCAAGGCGATCTTTGCCGAGGCCCTGGCCAACCCCGGCGGCGTCGTGGTCGACCTGGAGATGCTGTCGGGCATCGCGCGCGCCAACAAGATTCCACTGGTCATCGACAACACCATGGCGACCCCCTGGCTGTGCCAGCCGATCCACTGGGGCGCCGATATCGTCATCCATTCGGCGACCAAGTTCATCGGCGGCCACGGCAATTCCATGGGCGGCGTGGTGGTGGAAAGCGGCAAGTTCGACTGGTTCGCCAGCGGCAAGTTTCCCGGCATGACGGAGCCGGAACCGGCCTATCATGGCCTTTGTTTTGCCGAATCCTTCGGCGATTTCGGCTTCACCATGAAGACCCGCGCCGTAGCCCTGCGCGACTTCGGCCCGGCCCTGTCGCCGACCAACGCCTTCAACCTGATCACCGGCTGCGAGACCCTGCCCCTGCGCATGCAGCGCCACTGCGACAACGCCATGACCGTGGCGCGCTTTCTGGAGCATCATCCCAAGGTCGCCTGGGTTTCCTACGCCGGATTGGAGAGCAGCCCCTATCACGACCTCGCCAAGAAATACCTGAGGAACGGCTTCGGCAGCGTCTTCACCTTCGGCGTCAAGGGCGGGTACGAAGCAGGCACCCGTGTCGTGGAGGCCTGCAACCTGTTCAGCCACCTCGCCAACATCGGCGACACCCGCAGCCTGATCATCCACCCCGCCAGCACGACCCACCGCCAGCTCAGCCCCGAGCAGCGCGCCGCATCGGGCGCCGGCGACGACACCATCCGCCTCTCCATCGGCATCGAGACCGTGGGCGACATCATCCGCGACCTGGACCGGGCGCTGGCGCAAGCCTGAGGCGCACCAACCTCGCTCGTCGCACCTGCCGCCCGCCAATCCGATGGACGGAGGGGGCGTTAGGTTCTATCGAAGCCACCTCCATGGCTTCTCCTCCCCGCCCCGCCCCCATCGCTTCGCCCCGCCAGATCGTCATCGGATTCGGTCTGGCCGGTCTTGTCGTTCTGCTCTGGAGCGGCTGGATGGTGGTCTCGCGGGTCGGGGCGACCTCGCACCTGCTGGTTTCCGATGTCGCCTTCCTGCGCTTTGCCGGCGCGGGCCTCATCACCCTGCCTCTGTTCATCCTGCGCTGGAGTGAAATCCGCCAGGCGGGCTGGCGGCCGGTGCTCGTGCTATCGATGATGGGCGGCGCGCCCTACAGCGTCGTCTCGGTGGGCGGCATGGTCTTTGCGCCCACGGCCCAGGGCGCGGTGGTGATCCCCGGCGGGCTGGCGCTGTTTGCCACTCTGATCGCCTGGGCATGGCTGAAGGAGCGCCCGACGCGCGACCGCTGGATCGGCCTTGCCATGGTCGCCGTGGCGCTGGCCCTCATCGGCATCGAGGGCGCCCATACCGGCACCTGGCAGGGTTACGCCCTGTTCGTTCTTGCCGCGGTCATGTGGGCGGCGTTCACCGTGGGCACGCGGTTCTGGGGGCTGCGGCCGCTGACCAATGTGGCGGTCATGTCGGTGACCTCGCTCGCCTGGTACATCCCCATGGTGCTCCTCTTCGAGCCCACCGCGATCTTCACCGCACCCTGGCAGGAAACCGCGTTGCAGCTCTGGTACCAGGGCCTGATGGCCGGCGTCGTGGCGCCGATCATGTACACCCGGGCGATCCAGACCATCGGGCCGCAGCGCGCCGCGCTGGTGATGGTCATGGTGCCGGTGCTGGCGACCCTGATGGCATGGCTGCTGCTGGATGAGGCACCCGGCCCGCTGACCGTGGCCGGCATGATCCTGGTGCTGCCCGGCATGGCCTTTGCCGCGGGCGCCTTTGCCCGGCGACGAGCGACCCGCTAGCGGCA
The DNA here is from genome assembly GCA_937880925.1 of uncultured Rhodospirillaceae bacterium. GTDB lineage: Bacteria > Pseudomonadota > Alphaproteobacteria > SP197 > SP197 > CALGGB01. The sequence continues at coordinate 4,748 of CALGGB010000302.1, forward strand.
GAGGCCGACCGAACCCTGGGCGCAGACCTTGACACCGTCAGTCCAGGTTGCCCCGGAAAGATCGGCCCCGGTGAAGTCGGCCCGGCTGAGGTTGGCGCCGGTGAAATCGACGTCGATCAGCGTGGCAAACAGAAAGCTGGCATTGCGCGCCTCGACGCCGCGCATGGAGGCGCCGGTGAGATCGGCGCGGTCGAGCCGGGCATCGATCAGCGATGCGCCGTCGAAGGTCGCCCCGAACAGCGTGGCCTCCACAAAACGCACGCGATAGCCGTCGGCGCCGGAGAAATCCCCGGCGCTGAGATCGCTGTTGCTGAGTGAGGCGTTGCGCAGATTGGCGCCGGGAAGCTCCGCCCCGGCAAAAGAGAGCCCCGATAGGTTGCAACTTCGCCAGTCGACGCCCGCGCGGGGCAGATCGTTGCAGTCGGCCAGCGCCGGGCGCCCTCCAAGGGCAAAGAGGGCCAGGAACAGGGCAGCGGAAATCAAACGGATCGTCATGGCGCCATTACCGCATCGTGCAACGTCATAGGCAAGCTGCTTCACTGCGGCAAAAAACAGCCCTGGCAGGACTGCGTCCCCAGACGCACGCCCTGGCGCCAGGCGTCGGGGTGCACCCAATCGCCACGCCACAGGCCGCGGCGCTGGCGCCGCGCCTGGACTTCGGCCGAGTGCATGGCGTTGCTGAAATAGGCGTGGGTGGTGGCAAAGCCGCCGCGCAGGACCTCGGCATTGATGTCGCGATCGCCATCGCGGCACAGAGCCTCGATGCCGCCATGCGGGTCGCGCCTGCATGGCGTGCAGCTCAGCTTGCGGCCTTCCAGCAGCCCGTCGAGATTACGTTTTGCGTCACGCCCGCAGGACCAGAAACCATCGGCATCACGGCAATCCTGAAACAACTCGGGTGCCGAGAGGGTGAAGAGGTGGATGACCAAACGCGCCCCGTCATCGGCGGTCATCTCCAGGCTGTCGCCGTCGATGGCAACGGCCGTGCCCTCCAAGGGGGCGCCTTCGCACTGTGCCGTGACCGGATCCCAGAACGCCAGCGCGCGGTCCGGCATGGCGCACATCGCGGCCAGAACCATGAGGATGAGGGATGGTGATGCGGGGTGGCGGGTCATCTCGGGCAAGTGGGGTGGCTAGTCGGGTTCGAACCGACGACCTCCTGGACCACAACCAGGCGCTCTAACCAGCTGAGCTATAGCCACCATCGGACTTGCATCGACGGCGCGTCTGTACGATGAAGCCGCCCTCCGGGTCAACAGATCACACGAGCCCGGCCATCGCCACCCTAGCTTTCACGGAGCGCATCCCATGCAGCTTGCCGCCAACATGGCCAACCTGGGTTCGGAAACCGCATTCGCCATCCTTGCCCGCGCCACGCAGCTGATGCGCGAAGGCAAGGATGTCATCAATCTCGGCATCGGCCAGCCCGACTTCAAGACCCCGCAGCACATCGTGGAAGCCGCCGTAAAGGCGCTGCACGACGGTCATCACGGCTATACCCCCGCTCCCGGCATCATGCCCCTGCGCGAGGCCGTGGCCGCCGACGTGCTGAAGTACCGCGGCGTCGAGGTTTCGCCCGAGCAGGTCATGGTGGTGCCCGGCGGCAAGATGACGATGTTCTTTGCCATCATGATGTTCGGCGAGCCCGGCGCGGAGATCCTCTACCCCAACCCCGGCTTCCCGATCTACGAGTCGATGATCAAGTACACCGGCGCCAAGGCGGTGCCGATCGAGTTGCACGAGGACAAGGGTTTCTCCTTCAGCGCCGACGAGGTGATCGCCAACTTCAACGAGAACACCCGTCTCATCATCATCAACAGCCCGGCCAACCCGACGGGCGGCACGATCGACGATGACGAACTCGACAAGCTGGTCGCGGGCCTGGAGAAGTTCCCCAACATCGCGATCCTCTCGGACGAGATCTACTGCCGCCTTCTGTTCGACAACCGCCGCCACAAGAGCCTGCTGACCTACGAATCGATCCGCGACCGCGTGATCCTGCTCGACGGCTGGTCCAAGACCTATGCCATGACCGGCTGGCGCGCAGGCTACGGCGTGTGGCCCAAGGAGCTGGTGCCGCACATCGACAAGCTGATCGTCAACGCCAACTCCTGCACCAATGCCGCGACGCAGTTTGCCTGCATCGCCGCCCTGGAAGGTCCCCAGGACAGCGTCGAGATGATGCGCACGGCCTTCGACGAGCGCCGCCATGTCATCCACAAGCTGCTGAACGAGCTGCCGGGTTTCCGCTGCACCACGCCCGGTGGCGCCTTCTATGCCTTCCCCAACATCGAGG
>CALGGB010000303.1 GCA_937880925.1 uncultured Rhodospirillaceae bacterium
TTCGAGCGGCCACAACATGGTCTCGCGCCGTGTCATCCAGGCGGGCGAAATCCTCACCGCCGATCTCTGCGGCGTCTTCAACCGTTACCATGCGAACGCCCTGCGCGGTTATTTCGTGGGCGACAAGCCGCCCCAGAGCCTGATCGAGCAGTACAGGAAGAGCGCAGGGGTCTTCGAGGTCATCGCATCGGAGGTCAAGGCCGGCATGACCGTGCGCGAGGTCAAGCGCCTGCTGCGCGCCTATTACCAGGAAGTCGGCATCTGGACCGAAACCGATGGCTGGGGGCTGGGCTACGAGCTGGGCTGGTCGCTGCCGCCCGACTGGGTCGGCGATTTCTATTTCCATCTTGGCGACGACAAGTACCTCGACCGGGTGTTCGAGGAAAACATGGTGACGAACTTCGAGAGCCTCTTCGACACCCAGCTCATCGACACCTGCATCTACGGCAGGGAGGGGACGAAGATCCTTTCGAAGACGCCCATGGAGCTCTTCGCCATCGGTTGAACACTCCTTAAGGTGTTCTTGCGGGACCAGGCGACGATCGCGGACAGACCGGCGCTACGGCTGACGATGTGGCCCGGCGTTCCACGCTCATGCCTGTACCTTCAAGGGCGACCTGCCAGTGTCGCTGCATCTCGGCCGGGCTGACGTCCTCGGCCGGCGTGGTCGACTTTGGCATCGTCCTGGCTGTTCCGGTGGAAGTGTCCACGCGCTCCTAAGCTCTTGATATAAAATGGAAATTCTGCGCCACTGTGCTTGACGGTCAGCAGCGGAGACATCGCCGCGCTGTGGACTCCAACGGAGTTGGTCCTGACAGATGTGAACATGGTTTGTGACTTCGATTTAATTACGTTACGTAGCGTTACGCAATTGATCGAGAGGCGCCGACATGGATTCGTCCACCAAACGAAAGCCGGGCCGCCCGCGCAGCACCAAGGCGCGTGTCGCGATCCTGAAGGCAGCGCGCGAACTGCTGCAGGAAGGCGGCCTGGCGGCCGTGACCATGGAGGCGATCGCCCTGCGGGCCGGCGTCGGCAAACCCACGATCTACCGCTCCTGGGCCAACCGCTACGAGGTCGCCATGGCGGCGCTGGTCGATGCCGCGCCCAAGACGACGGCTTCGCGGGCCAGGGCGGGACCGCTGGAGGCGCTGCGCCATCAGCTTCGCCAGATGGCCGCGCTGTTTGACAGCGCTCTGGGACGCAGCGTGGCGACCATGCTGACGGCCGCCGATGGCGAAAGCGAGGTCGCGCGTGCCTTCCGCAACCGTTTCATCAACGCACGCCGCGACGAAGGGCGGGCATTGCTCGATGCTGCGGTCCTGGTCGGCGACCTGCGTGGCGCCTTTGATATCGAAATCGCGCTGGATCTGATCTACGGGCCGTTTTTCTACCGCCTTCTGATGGGGCACGGCGGCCTGGGGAAGGGCTACGCCGATGCCATCGTCGACAGCCTGATCAACGGTCTGGGCCGTTCGGCCAAGGGCTGACTTGACGGCTGTCCTGACAAGGTGCGAAAGGCGTTGAAGGGGCAGGATCGCGCCCCGCCGGGGTCGCATGGGTGCGGGCCGGCGTCATGTCAGCCCGGATCGAGCCCTCCATGAGCGTCGAGGACCACGCCGCGACTCCACCGACGCCTGCGCTGCCGGGCGTGCGCTGGCGCGGTCTGGTCGCCGTGATCGGCGCGATGACCATGATGGCCATGTTCTATGGCTATACCGGGCCGTTGCTTTCCATCGTGCTGGAGGCTCACGGTGTCTCGGGCAGCCTGATCGGCGCCAATGCCGCGGTCCAGATGGCCGCGGTCTTCATCATCCTGCCGCTGACACCCTGGCTCATCCGCCGCTTCGGGCCTGCCCGCGTGATGCTGATGGGCGCCGGGGTCGCGCTGTTTGCGCTGGCCATGATGGGCCTCTTCATCGACGTATGGATCTGGTTTCCCCTGCGCTTCCTGATGGGCGGGACGCAATCCATGATGTGGACGACGGGCGAAACCTGGATCAACCACGTCAGCGACGACAAGACGCGCGGCCGCACGGTCTCCATCTTCATGACCGCCATTGCGACGGGCTTTGCCATGGGACCGTTCCTGCAGGCCTGGACCGGCATGGAAGGCCATCTGCCCTTCATCGTTGGCGGCATCCTGATCCTTGGCTGCCTGTTGCCCCTGGCGGTCTCCTTCAACAGCCGGATCGATGCGGAAGGGCGCCCCTCGGTGCGCCTGCACCAGTACTTCCGCCTGGCGCCGTTGCCGATGATCTCCAACCTGGTCTTTGCCTGCATCGCCAGTTCCATGATGGCGCTGCTTTCGGTTTATGGACTGCGTCTGGGCATGGACGGTTCGAGTGCGGTGCAGGCGATCGGCTGGATGGGATGGGGCGGCGTCGTGATGCCGCTGCTGATCGGTTATCTCGCCGACAAGGTCGACCGGCGCGCCCTGCTGGCCATGTTCGTGGCACTGGGTGCGCTTGCCTGCGCAGCCATGCCGTGGCTGGCGCTGATGGGCGGCTGGGGTGTTGCCTACCTGATGATCTTCGGCGGCCTGCGTTCCGGGCATTACGGCCTCAATGTCATGCTGCTGGGCGAGCGTTTCCGCGGCGCCGACCTGCCTTCGGCGACGGCGGTTTTCGGCTTCATGTTCGGATGCGGCTCGCTGATCGGCCCGTCGATCGCGGGCGTGGCCATAGACCTGTGGGACCCCCACGGTTTGCCTGCCGCGATCGCGCTCTTCTACCTGGCGTTCCTGCCGATGCCGATCCTGGCATGGCTGCGCCGGAACAGGGCAGCCGAGCGCGCGCGCGAGGGCGTTCCGCTCGACCTGGGCGAGCAGGCGAGCCCGGATCGGCTCTAGAGCAAATCATCCTTCAGCGGAATCGTGATCCGCTCTAGCTTTCCTTCAGGCGGTAATCGACCGTTCGGTCGCGCCGGGTGAACCAGCCCGAAACGAACAGATCCCCATCGTAGAACAGGGTGCCATCGGCAACCGCACTGGAAACATCGAAGCGTCTTGCCGGGCTCTGCTTGCCGTCAATACGGACACTGGAGTTGCGCGGCGGCGAAACGGTTACAGGTACGACATCGCCGTTCTTGGCATTGATGAAGGGGCGTGTGCCCGGCACCGGGGGAATCCAGACATCGTTGCTGGTCAGGACATCGGTCGGGGCGACAACCGTGCCGTGGTTGCCCGATACGACAAAACCCTCTGACGCGGCATGGCCTTCGACCTCGTAGAACTCGCCGTCGTCCTCGGTGCGGCTTTCGAACTGCTGGAGAAAACCGCCGCGCCAGTTTTCCGTGCTGGTGTGCTCGAAGCGGATGATGTCGATGAACAGCAATTCGATGGAGATCTCGACCCGGTTGGTGACGGTGAAGTCGCCGACGGGGCCATGGGGCTCGACCAGAATCTCGTGCTCGCCCACCGGTAGGCCGATCCAGGACAGATCGTAGAGCAGGCGCAGGCCGCGCGGGGTGGCAAGGGGCGGCAGCCCATATTCGGCGCGCACCCGCCAGGGCAGACAGGTCAGGGTGGCGGTGCCGGCCAGCAGGCTCCGGCGGGTCAGCGAGAAACGATTCATTGCGCCATTATGACCCGAAAAGCGGCGGGGCGGGGGCAACAAGTCAGTCATGCAGGCGGTTGAAACGGGCCATCACCGCGCGCACCTCCTCGTGCGGCAGTCCCGGTGCGGTGTTGCCGTCGATGCCGACCATGGTATCGGCTGCGACCAGGGCATTGATCACGGCCTCCTCTGCTGCCTCGACGGCGGCTTCGAACAGCGGGTCGATATGGGCATCGTGCAGGAACTCGGCATGGCGCAGGCCTTCCGTGTCGGCCCAGGTTTCCTCGTTGGCCGTCGAGAGTGCAACGAACATGTCACCGGAATTGTTGCGTCCGATGGCCCCGGTGCGCGCAATGCCCAGGCCGACGCGCTGGGCGATGCGCTTGAGATGGGTCGATAGCAGAGGGGCATCGGTGATCGCCGTGGCGATGATCGAGCCCGACTCGCGCTTCTTGTAACCGCCGCCCAACTCGCGGCCCACCGGCACCCCGGCGATGGTCAGGTCGTGGCGCAGGCCGTGGTTGGCCTGCAGGATGACGCCCATGGTCCAGGTGCCGGGGCCGCTCTCGACGACACGGCTGGCGGTGCCGATGCCGGCCTTGAACTCATAGGCGCTCATGCCCGTGCCGCCGCCGACGCTGCCTTCGGCAACCGGGCCGCCGGCGGCGCCCTCCAGGGCGGCAAAGACATGCTCGGGCTTCACGTGCTGACCGACGATGTCGTTGAGGAAGCCGTCGTGGGTCTCGCCGACGACGCGGATCGACTGGCCCATCAGCAGCATCATGCGTTCGTTGTCATAGCCCTGCGTCAGCCAGCGGGCGACGGCATCGCGCACGACACCGACCGACATGGAGTTGGTCGTCGCCAGCGGCCCCCCCATCAGGCCCTGGGCCTCCAGGCGCAGGGTGCCGGTCAGCTCGCCCCAGGGGTTGAGGCCGTGATAGCCCGCAAAGCAGGGTTTCAGCGCACCTGCCTTGCCGCGCGGCAGGATTACGGTGACGCCGGTCCGCACCGGCCCCTGGCCCACCACAAGCGGGCCTTCGCCTTCGATCAGGGTCGTGTGGCCAACCTCGACACCGGTGACGTCGGTGACGGCGTTGCGTGGGCCGGGCGTGCCGTAGAAGGGAAAACCCAGATCGCGGGCGCGGGGGCGGGCGGTTGCTGCTGTCATGGAGCGCACGCTAACGGGCCGTCCGCACAGCGGCAATGGTCCGCGATGCGATGCTTCACAAACCAGGATGGTTCGGCCATGGTGCAGCGCACCAAAACCCGCCTGTGAGCTTGGACCCCGCATGAATGTTGCCATCCTCAAGGAGCGCCGCGCCGGAGAGACGCGCGTGGCCGCCTCGCCCGACATGGTGAAAAAGCTGGTGGCGATGAGCGTTGCCGTCGCGGTCGAGAAGGGGGCCGGCGTTGCCGCCGGCGTGCCCGACACCGCCTTTGCCGAAGCCGGCGCGCGGATTGCCAGCGATGTCGCCGACGCCCTGGACGCGGCCGATCTGGTGCTCAAGGTGCGTCGGCCGATGAGCGCTGGCGAAGGTGAGGTCGACGAGCTCTCGATGATCCCCGACGGCGCCACCCTGGTCGGCCTGCTCAACCCGCTGGTCGAGACCGGCCAGTGGGATGCCTATGCGCCCAAGGGCCTGACAGTGCTGGCGATGGAACTGGTGCCGCGCATCAGCCGGGCGCAGTCGATGGACGCGCTTTCCTCCCAGGCCAACCTCGCCGGCTACAAGGCGGTGCTGGACGCCTGCATCTACTACAAGCGCGCCATGCCGCTGATGATGACGGCCGCAGGCACGCTTGCCCCGGCGCGTGTGCTGATCCTGGGTGCGGGTGTTGCCGGCCTGCAGGCAATCGCCACGGCACGCCGGCTGGGGGCGGTGGTTTCGGCCTTCGACGTGCGCCCGGCGGTCAAGGAACAGGTCGAAAGCCTTGGCGCGACCTTTGTCGAGGTCGAGGGCGCAAGCGCCGACGCCGAGACCAAGGCCGGTTACGCCAGGGAAATGGATGAGGACTACAAGCGCCGCCAGAGCGTGGCGATCCACGAGGCGCTGAAAAAGGCCGATATCTGCATCACCACGGCGCAGATCCCCGGCAAACCGTCGCCCCGGCTGATCACGGCCCAGATGGTGATGGACATGAAACCCGGCTCGGTCATCGTCGATCTGGCGGCCGAGGGCGGTGGCAACTGCGAGATGACCCAGCCCGACAAGGTGGTCAGCGTGGAGGGCCGCACCCTGGTCGGCTTCACCAACATGGCTTCGCGCATCGCCACGGATGCCTCGCAGCTCTACGCACGCAACCTGCTCAACCTTGTCCAGCCCTTCATCGACAAGGAAAGCGGCGCGCTGGCGCTGGATTTCGAGGACGCCGTGATCGAGGGCTGCTGCGCCATGCGTGACGGCCGCCTCGTTCACCCCACGCTCACCGCCCAGCAGGGAGGCTGACCCATGGAAGCTGCGGTTGACCCCTTCGTCTTCCGGCTGACGATCTTCGTGCTGGCGATTTTCGTCGGCTATTACGTCGTCTGGTCGGTGACGCCCGCTCTGCATACCCCGCTGATGGCGGTCACCAACGCGATCTCCAGCGTCATCATCGTCGGCGCCCTGATCGCGGTCGGGCCCGCCGACATGAACATCGCCAAGATCCTGGGTTTCGTCGCCGTCACCCTTGCGGCGGTCAACATCTTCGGCGGCTTCACGGTGACCCACCGCATGCTCCAGATGTTCAAGAAGAAGGAACGTCCGGGGGGAGGCAAGCGATGAGCGCCAACCTTTCGGCCCTTGCCTATCTCGTAGCGGCAGTCTGTTTCATCCTGGCTTTGAAGGGCCTGTCGTCGCCGACGTCCTCGCGACGGGGCAACATGATCGGTATCGCCGGCATGGCGATCGCCGTGGCGACCACGATCGCCGATCCTTCGGTCGTCTCCTACGGCTGGATCATTGGCGGCCTGGTGCTGGGCGGAGCGATCGGTGTCGTCATCGCCCTGAAGATCCAGATGACGGCGATGCCCCAGCTTGTCGCGGCCTTCCACAGCCTTGTCGGCATGGCCGCGGTGCTGGTCGCCGGGGCGGCCTATTTCGCGCCGGAATCCTATGGCATCGCTGATGCCAGCGGCACCATCCACATGACCAGCCGGATCGAGATGATCCTGGGCATGGCGATCGGCGCGATCACCTTCTCAGGCAGCGTCATCGCCTTTGCCAAGCTCCAGGGCCTGGTTTCGGGTTCGCCCGTGGTCTTTCCCGGTCAGCACTGGGTCAACCTGGCGCTGGGCCTGATCCTGATCGGCGTCGGGGCGTGGTTCGTCACGACCGAGGCGCAGCTTGCCTTCCTGATCGTGGGTGCGCTCGCCTTCGTCATCGGCGTCACGCTGATCATCCCCATCGGCGGGGCGGACATGCCGGTCGTCGTCTCCATGCTCAACAGCTATTCGGGCTGGGCCGCGGCGGGCATCGGCTTCACCCTGGAGAACGAACTGCTGATCATCACCGGCGCCCTGGTCGGCAGCTCCGGCGCGATCCTCAGCTACATCATGTGCAAGGGCATGAACCGCAGCTTCGTCAACGTCATCCTGGGCGGTTTCGGCGCGGCCGCGGGTCCGGCGGCCGACATGGGCGAGCGCAACGTCAAGCAGGGCAGCGCCGAGGATGCCGCGTTCATCATGCAGAACGCGCGCAAGGTCATCATCGTGCCGGGTTACGGCATGGCCGTCGCCCAGGCCCAGCACGCCCTGCGCGAGATGGCCGATTTCCTGAAGGAGGAGGGGGTCGAGGTCTCCTACGCCATCCATCCGGTCGCCGGGCGCATGCCGGGCCACATGAACGTGCTGCTGGCCGAGGCCAACGTGCCCTATGACGAGGTCTTCGAGCTGGAGGAGATCAACAGCCAGTTCGCCACGGCCGACGTCGCCTTTGTCATCGGCGCCAACGACGTCTGCAACTCGCTGGCCAAGACCGATCCCAGCTCGCCGATCGCGGGCATGCCGATCCTGGATGTGGAGAAGGCCGGCACGGTGCTGGTGATCAAGCGTTCGCTGTCGCCGGGTTATGCCGGCATCGACAACCCGCTGTTCTACCGCGACAACACCATGATGCTGTTCGCCGACGCCAAGAAGATGGTCGAGGACATCGTCAAGGCGCTGGGCTGAGGCAAGGCCTGCGCGCCGGCTCCCGAGGGGCCGCGCGCTGGTCGCGGCTGGCACGACCAACCGTCGACAATTGTCCAAAACAAACGGCGGATGCGCCTGAACGCATCCGCCGGAATTCCGTGTGCCGGTAGGGCAGCCGAAGCTACTCGGAGCTGCCTTCGCGAATCGCGCGCTTGCGGGCCAGCTTGCGGGCGCGGCGAACCGCCTCCGCGCGCTCGCGCTTCTTCTTCTCCGAGGGCTTCTCGAAGTGGCGACGCAGCTTCATCTCGCGATAGACGCCCTCGCGCTGCAGCTTCTTCTTCAGCGCGCGCAAGGCCTGGTCGACATTGTTGTCGCGTACGGTGACCTGGACTATGGGACTTCTCCTCTGGTCGTGCCGGTCGCCTCAGGGCGCCGGGTCGTGTCGATTCGTTCCCGATGGGGCGCGGCTGATAACACAGGGACAAGCCCTTGTGAAGCACTGCGGCAAGCCGCATTGCTGAACCAGCCACGCCGGAATAGCATCCCCGCCAAGGGCGAAATACAACAATCGCACCCAAGGAGACTGAAAGATGACGGATGAAACCCGCGAAGACATGCTGGCCCTGACGGACGAGCAGATCGTGACCCGCCGTCGCGTGCTGGGTCTGGCGGTTGGTGCGGTCGGCGCCGGCGCGTTTGTCGGCCGTTTCGCCCATGCCGACGACATGAGCATCGACACCGAAGGCGAAGACGAGGACGGCGTCGACATCACCGACGGCGACGTCCTGGGTGACGACGACGAGGGCGATGGTGACGATATGGGTGCAGAGGACGGCCTGGGCGACGGCGAAGAGCTGGGCGGGGACGATTCCGAGAGCGATTCGGATAGCTGATCCGTTGCCGACCGATAAACCGATGGGCGCCATGGGATTGGACGATCTCCTGGCGCCCATTGCCGTTTCTGACTTTCTTGCGCGGCACTGGGAGCGTGCGCCGCTGCTGATCCAGCCTGGCCGGCCCGAGCGTTTCGCGGATCTGCTGAACCTCACCGACATCGAAGCGCTGCTGGGCAGCCAGACCTTCCGCCGGCCCGACCTGCGCATCGTCCATAGTGAACGCAAGGTCGCCCGCGGCGAGTACATGTTCGGGGATCTGGTCGATCCGGCGCGCCTGTTCGAGCTGTTCCGCGGCGGGGCGACCATCATCTTCGAGCGCCTCGACCAGCGCTGGCCGCCGCTGCGCCGCCTCTGCCGGGCGACAGAGCAGGCGCTGGGCCATGGCGCGCAATGCAATGTCTATCTGACCGGCGGGCGCAGCCATGGCCGGGAAGGCGAGAGCGCCCAGGGGCTGCGCCGCCACTACGACACCCACGATGTCTTCGTGCTGCAGCTGGCCGGCACCAAGCACTGGTCTCTCTTCGATACCGCGGTGGAACTGCCGGTGAAGGCTCAGGAACCAGTGCCCGAGCGGTTTGCGCAGATGCCGGTGCGCCAGACATTCACCCTCCGCCCGGGCGATCTGCTCTATCTGCCGCGTGGTCTGGTCCATGAGGCGCATGCTACCGAGGAGACCTCGCTCCACATCACGCTGGGTATCAAGGCGACGACATGGGGCGACCTGCTGGCCGAGGCGGTGCGCCTGGCCACCCTGGGGGATCCGGCCCTGCGCCGCACCCTGCCGAGGGTGCCGCCGGGCCCGGAGCCCGCGGAACTGGCGCCGATGCTGGAGGATGCGCTGGCCCGCCTGGGCGCCTCCGGCGCGCTGGCGCAAGCCTGGCGCAGCCTGGATGCGAGCTTCGTCAACGATCGCATGCCGCTGCTCGACGGCCAGTTTGCCCAGCTTGCGGCCTTGCCGGGCCTCACCCAGGAAAGCCGTGTGGCGCCGCGCGCCACCGCGATTTTGCGCTTCGAGCGCCGGGAGGACGAGATCGCCGTCATGCACCAACGCGGCGAGCTGGCCTTTCCCCTGGCCGTGGAGGCCGCGGTGCGCTTTGCGCTCACCGCCCCAGCCTATAGGGTCGCGCAGATGGAGGGCGGGCTGGACGCGGCAGGGCGCCTCGTGCTGGTTCGCCGTTTGGTCAGGGAGGGCCTTCTGGTGATCGAGACATGAGCATTACAATCGGTGATATCGCGATCACGACCGTGGTCGAATCCTCTGGCCTGGCGGGCCTGCCGCACGAGGTCTTTCCCGACGCCACCCCCGAGATGGTGGAACCGCTGCGCCATTGGGCCGAGCCCCATGCCCTGGACCCCGCCACGGGCCAGATGCTGATGCCGGTGCAGGCCTATCTGGTGCGCACCAAACATCAGAACATTCTGCTCGACACCTGCGTCGGCAATCACAAGAACCACCCCAACGAGCTCTCCTACCACCAGCACACCGACTACACGCTGCTCGAGGACCTCACCAAGGCGGGCGTGGCGCCCCAGGAGATCGACATCGTCATGTGCAGCCACCTGCACGTCGATCATGCCGGCTGGAACACGCGCCTGCTCGACGGCCGCTGGGTGCCGAGCTTTCCCAATGCCCGCTATATCTTCTCGCGCAAGGAGGTCGCCTTCGCCGAGGCCGAGGGGGCCAAGGGCGATTCGATCTACCGCGAGAGCGTGCAGCCGGTGCTGGAAGCGGGGCTGGCCGAGATTGTCGAGGCCGATTTCGCGCTCGATGACGGCTGCTGGTTCGAGCCGACCCACGGGCACACCCCCGGTCATGTCGCCATTCACCTTGCCTCGCGCGGGCAGCGGGCGGTGATGTCGGGCGATCTCATCCATTCGCCCCTGCAGTTGCCCCATCCCGAATGGAGCCCCATCTATGACAGTGACCCGCTCGAGGGCGCCCGGACCCGACGGCGGTTCCTGGAATCCATGGCCGAGACCGATATCCTGATGATGACCCAGCACTTTCCCGCACCCTCCGTGGGCCATATCTTCAGCCGCGGCAGCGGCTTTGGTATGCGCTACCTGGGCTGCGACATGGTCCACGGCTAGGCGCGCCCGCCATGGCCATTCTGAAGATTGCGCGCATGGGCCATCCGGTGCTGGCGCAGCGCGCCCAGGAGGTGGCCGACCCCACCGCGCCGGAGATCGCCCGGCTGGTCGAGGACATGACGCAAACCATGTTCGATGCGCAGGGGAGGGGACTGGCGGCGCCCCAGGTGCATGTCCCGCTGCGGGTGGTGGTGTTCATCACGCCCGAGGATGCGGCTTACCCCGGCGTGACCGCGATCGTTAACCCCGTCATCACCGTCCTCACCGAGGAGATGACGGAAGGCTGGGAGGGCTGCCTGTCGGTTCCCGGCCTGCGCGGCCTGGTGCCGCGCCACACCCGGCTGCGCTATACCGGTGTGGCGCCAGACGGCACGCCGATCGACCGCACGGTCGAGGGCTTTCACGCGGTCGTCGTGCAGCACGAGTTCGACCATCTCGACGGCGTGCTTTATCCCCGTCGCATGGATGACCTGGGCAAGCTGATTTTCGACAGCGAGATGCGCTGGTTCCTGCCGCGCCGCGACATACAACCCGACGATGCCTTGGAGGAGGCCGCACAATGACGCGGAAACATCCCACCAGCGGACGCGAACAGGAGCGCCGCCGCCTGCTCGAGGCGACCCTTTCCCATGTCGCCTTCGACGGCTGGACCATGGCGTCGATGCGCGCAGGCGCTGCGGATCTGGGCCTTGATCTGGCCGATGTGGCGCGTCTGTTCCCGGGCGGCCCCGATGAGGCCGTGGGTTTTTTTGTCGCCGAGGCCGACCGGGCCATGATCGCGGAACTGGACCGGCGCAATCTGGGCAACATGCGCCACCGTGACCGCATCGCCACCGCGGTGCGCGTGCGCCTGGAACAGAATGCACAGCACCGGGAGGCGATCCGCCGGGCGCTTGCCCTGCAGGCGTTGCCGCAGAATGGGCCGGGCGGGTTGCGGAGCCTCTACCGCACGGTCGATGCCATGTGGCACGCCGCAGGCGACACCTCGACCGACTTCAGCTTTTACACAAAAAGATTATTACTATCAGGAGTTTATGTATCAACTCTTATGTTTTGGTTGAGTGATACTTCCGAGGATTCCGAAGCGACCTGGGCGTTCCTCGACCGTCGCATCGAGGATGTCATGAAAATCCAGAAGGCACGGGGCAGGATCGAGCGTTATCTGCCTGATACCGAACGTCTTTTGGGCTCCTTACTCAGGCGACGTGGGAGCCGCGCGGCGGGTTCCGGTCAAACAGCCGGGTGACGTGGCCCATCTTGCGTCCGGGGCGCGCCTGCGCCTTGCCGTAAAGATGCAGCTTGGCGTTGGGTTCGGCGAGCATGGCGGGCCAGGCCTCGATCGCGTCGCCCAGCAGGTTCTCCATCACCGCATCGCTGTGACGTGAGGGATCGCCCAGGGGAAGCCCGGTCACGGCCCGCACGAACTGCTCGAACTGGCTGGAAATGCAGGCATCGATCGTCCAGTGGCCGGAATTGTGCGGCCGCGCGGCAAGCTCGTTGACCAGCAATCGGCCGTCGGGCGCAACAAACATTTCCACCGCAAGCAGGCCGACCAGATCCAGGGCCCTTGCCAACTGGCGGGAAATTTCCATCGCTTCTTCGGCCATGTTCGCCGCGATGGGTGCGGGGGCATGGGTCGCGGCCAGGATATGGTCGCGATGCTCATTCCAGACGATGTCGAAGTTCGCCGTGGCGCCGTCGCCGCCGCGGGCAACGATGGCGGAAATCTCACGCTCGAAGGCGACAAAGCCCTCCAGGATGCCCTGCCCGCCACCCATGCGCTCCCAGGCTTCTGCAGGATCGTCACCCTCGCCGATGGCGACCTGGCCCTTGCCGTCGTAACCTAGACGCGTGGTTTTCAGGATGGCCGGGCGACCCAGTTCCTCCAGTGCGCGTTCAAGCGCTGCGGGGCTGTCGACGGCGCGGTAAGGCGCGGTCGGGATGCCCTGGGCGTTGATGAAGTCCTTCTCGGTCACCCGGTCCTGGGTCGTCTCCAGGCAGCGCCAGTGCGGGCGCACGGGCACGATCGCCCCCATGCGGGCGAAGGATCGGGTCGGCAGGTTCTCGAATTCGTAGGTGATGACATCGACGGCGGCTGCAAAGCGGTCGAGCGCCTCCCCGTCCTCATAGGGCGCCACGGTCGTTTCTGCGGCTACCTGGGAGGCCGGGCTGTCGGTTTCCGGGCAGAAGATGTGGCAGCGGTAGCCGAGGTTTGCCGCCGCAAGCGCGGTCATGCGGCCGAGCTGGCCGCCGCCGACAATGCCGATGGTGCCGCCGGGTGCGACGATCCTGTGGTCGTCGGCCATGGCTCAGGCGTCGTCGCTGGGCGCGTCGGCGACGCTGTCGGTGATACGTGCGCGCCAGGCATCCAGCGCCTTTGCCACCTTGTCGTCGCCAAGGGCGACGATGGCGGCGGCCAGCAGGGCGGCATTGATCGCACCGGCCTTGCCGATCGCCAGGGTGCCCACGGGAAAGCCCGAGGGCATCTGGACAATGGAGAGCAGGCTGTCGAGGCCCGACAGGGCCTTGCTTTCGACGGGCACGCCAAGCACCGGGACGGGCGTCTTGGCCGCGGTCATGCCGGGCAGGTGCGCGGCCCCGCCGGCGCCGGCGATGATCGCCTTGAGGCCGCGGCCACGGGCAGCCTCGGCATAGGCGAACATGCGGTCGGGCGTGCGGTGGGCCGAGACGATCTTGACCTCGTGTGCAATGCCCAGACCTTCCAGGGTCTCTGCGGCATGACGCATGGTTTCCCAGTCGGACTGGCTGCCCATGATGACCCCGACAACGGGTTCGGACATTTACGGCTCCTGGCAGGCGAAAAAGGGCGGCCATCATGGTGGCTGGGCGCGGGCGCGACAAGCAGCGGATTCATCCCAGCCGCGCTGCGCCGCTTGGCCAGTCGATGGCACGAGGATTGCTTGAAATTGCGCAATCCTGCGGCATTACGGTGTTGGGGCACCGGTCCAGGAGGACCTATTCGGAAGGACTGCGCGTGGCCGAGAGCGATTTCCTTGTATCTGGTGAGTCTGTTGCGATGGCAGAAGCCGACAGAATGCCCGATCTGAGCGTTA
>CALGGB010000304.1 GCA_937880925.1 uncultured Rhodospirillaceae bacterium
ACCTGAATAAGATGCAAACCGCATCAAATGGTTCGGTCACTTGGGAAATGCGGGCTGAAGTCTGAACGCAGGATAGCGCTGCTGCGGCCGGTTTGTCCGCAACACCCAGGCGACGTCGCATGCGCAGCGCTGGCGGTGGATGGCTGCGTCCTTGGCTGTTGTATCGGGAGCCTTGGTCGGCTTGAATGGGCGTTCACAACGTATTGTTACAGGAGAATCTCTCATGGCCGAAAAAGCCGCTGAGCCCACCATCCGCCCGCTGCGCGCCTTCAAGCTTCTGCGCAGCGAGGAATATCCTGCCTTTGCGGTGCTGGAACTGACTACACCGGACGGCGCACAGCGCTTCGCCGTGACCCGGGAGATTCTCGAGACGCTTTCGACCAACATGACGCAGGCCGCCGCGAAGATGCCTGAGCCCAAGGCCGCCGCAAAGGCGACCTGAGAAGGCCTTCGCGCCTCGACACGGCAGAGTCGTCATCGTGGATCGCGGCGCCATGCTTGACCGCGTCTGCGCCCTTGCCCGGGCCTCGCTTTCGCGCTGGTCCCTGGGCGAGGGCGCACGCGTCAGGCTTCTGAATGTTTCCGAGAATGCGACCTTCCTGGTCGAACATGGCCGGGGTGTCCGTCATGTGCTGCGCATCCACCGGGGCGGCTACCATTCACATGCCGGTATCGCCAGCGAGCTGGCCTGGCTCGATGCCCTGCATGACGAAGGTGGGGTCATCACGCCGCGCGCCCATGCCGGGATCGACGGTGAGCTGATCCAGCAGGGCACCATCGATGGCCTCGATACGCCGCGCCACATGGTGCTGTTCGATTTCATCGAGGGTGTGGAGCCTGACGAAAGTCAGGATCTGATCGAACCCTTTCGCCGTCTGGGCGAAGTCAGCGCGCGGGTGCATCGCCATGCGGAGCGCTGGCAGCGCCCGTCCTGGTTCGAGCGCCTCGTGTGGGTGCCCGAGCACGTCTTCGGCCCGGACAACTACTGGGGCGACTGGCGCGAAGGGCCCGGCGTCACGGCGCGCCACCTTCCCGTGCTCCAGCGCGTGGAGGACGAGGTCATTGCGCGACTTCAGGCCCACGGCCGCGGCGGCGACCGCTTCGGTCTTGCCCATTGCGACCTGCGTCTGGCCAACCTGCTGATCGTGGGCGAGAGCACCCGCGTGATCGACTTCGACGACTGCGGGCTCTCCTGGTACCTCTACGATCTTGCCACCGCGCTCACTCTCATCGACAACCTGCCGCAGACGCCTGATCTGATCGCCGCCTGGCTGGAAGGTTACATGCCCCTGCGGGCGTTGCCGGACGAACACCTGGCGATGGTCCCGACGCTCATCATGATGCGCCGCATGGCGATCCTGGCCTGGATGGGAACCCATCCGATGACCGATCTCGCCCGCCAATCCCACAGCGGCTTTGCCGATGAGACCTGCGCCATGGCCGAGGTCTGGCTGGCCCGCCCGTCCTCGGCGCAACATCTGGTGCCCTGGCGCACCTGAAACCCGGACTTGCCAACGGGCCACACCCATCGGAGGCTCGGGCGATCCAACAACGGGGAGCGACGCATGCCACGCCGCACAGGTTTTCTCTTTAACGAACTCTACATGTGGCACGACACCGGCCATGCCGCGCTGTGGTATCCGGCCGGCCTGCGTGTCCAGCCCGGCGAGCACGGCGAGAATGCCGAGACCAAGCGGCGCATGCGCAACCTGATGGATGTGGCCGGCCTGCTCGACACGCTCACCGACGTCAAGGCGCGCTACGCCACCGAGGAAGAGATTCTGCGCGTCCACACGCGTGAGTACGTCGACAAGATCAAGGCGCTCTCGGAAGGCCGCGGCGGCGATGCGGGCGAGGCCACACCCTTCGGTCATGGCAGCTACGACATCGCGCGTCTTTCGGCCGGCGGCGTGATGGCGATGGTCGATGCTGTGGTGGAGAAGAAGGTCGACAACGGCTACGCCCTGGTGCGTCCGCCCGGCCATCATGCCGAACCCGACATCGGCCGCGGCTTCTGCATCTTCGGCAACGTCGGTGTTGCCCTGCACCATGCCCGCCATGCCCACGGCATCAAGCGCGCAGCGGTCGTCGACTGGGATGTCCATCATGGCAACGGCACCCAGCGCATCTTCTACGAGGACCCCAATGTCCTGACGATCTCGATCCACCAGGACAACTGGTATCCCACCGACTCCGGCCATATCGATCAGACCGGCGAGGGTGCCGGCAAGGGCGCCAACCTGAATGTCCCGCTGCCGCCCGGCTCGGGGCGCGATGCCTATGTCGGCACCTTCGAGCGTGTCGTCGCCCCGGCGCTGCGCCGCTTCAAGCCGGAGATCATCGTCATCGCATCGGGTTTCGACGGCTCCATCTACGATCCGCTGGGCCGCATGATGGTAACGACGACCGCTTACCGGAAGATGACGCAGATCATGCTGGAACTGGCCGACGAACTCTGCGGCGGCCGTCTGGTGCTCTCCCACGAGGGCGGCTATTCGGCGGCCTATGTGCCTTACTGCGGTCTGGCCGTGATGGAGGAGCTTTCCGGCACCAAGTCGAAGATCGACGATGTCTTTGCTCCTTTTGTCGATGTCGCCGGCGGCCACCAGCTCTACGCCCACCAGAACGACGTCATCGAGAAGGCGGCTGCACTCGCCGGGGCGGTGCCGGCGGGATGAACGCCTGCCGCGGCATCGGCCACGCCTATGGTTGTGCCTGCTGCGCGCCTTACCTGTGGACGTTGACCGGACCCAAAGGTGGCTTGACCTCGCGGCGCAGTGTCCTGGCCGCGGCGTTGGCCGGGTCGGCCCTGACACTGGGCGGCGGGGCGGCCCGGGGCCAGGGCCATGCCGTGGCCGATGCCGCAGGCGCAGCCCCGCGTCGGGCAAGCGACCTGCCGCTTGGCGCTTTGCTCGCGCTTGCCGCTGATGGCGGAGGCGCCGAGCGCATCTGGCGGGGCGGCAACCTGATGACGATGGACCCGGCGCAGCCGGCCGCCAGTGCCCTTGCCATGTCGGGCGGGCGCATCCTGGCGGTGGGTGATGATGAGACGGTGATGGGCCTTGCGGGGTCGGCCACACGGATCACCGACCTGGATGGCCAGGCCATGCTGCCCGGCCTGGTCGATGGCCACGGCCATCTCGCCAGCACGGCGCTTTACCTGGGCTTTGCCGATCTGCAGCCGCGGCCTGCCGGGCCGGTCGATTCCATGGCCGAACTGCAGCAGACCCTGCGCGACCACATGGCGGCGGGCGGGCTCTACGAAGGATGGCTGATCGGTGCGGGGTACGATGAATCCCTGCTGGCCGAACACCGCCATCCCACACGCGACGATCTCGATGCGGTTTCGACGGAGGTGCCGATCTTCGTCTGGCATGTCTCTGCGCACTTCGGCAGCGGCAACAGCCTTGCCCTGAAACGCGCCGGTATCGATGCGGGCACGGCGGACCCCTCAGGCGGCATCGTGCGGCGCCGGGCCGGCACGCGCGAGCCCGACGGCGTGGTCGAGGAACACGCGCTGCATCTCTACACCGATGTCCTGCCGCGTTTTGACGGCGATCGTCTGCTCGATCTGCTGGACGAGGCCCAGCGCCGCTAC
>CALGGB010000305.1 GCA_937880925.1 uncultured Rhodospirillaceae bacterium
GACCAGGCGATCTACGACGCCATGGTGCGCATGGCCCAGCCGTTCTCGCTGCGCCTGCTGCTGATCGACGGCCAGGGCAACTTCGGGTCGGTCGACGGTGATCCGCCCGCGGCCATGCGTTACACCGAGGCGCGCCTTGCCAAGGTCGCCGAGACCCTGCTCGACGACATCGACAAGGACACGGTCAACTTCCGCGACAACTACGACGGCAGCGAGAGCGAGCCGATTGTTCTGCCTGCGCGTTTTCCCAACCTGCTGGTCAACGGCGCCGGCGGCATCGCCGTGGGCATGGCGACCAACATTCCCCCGCACAACCTGGGCGAGGTGATCGACGCCTGCTGCGCCTTCATCGACAATCCCGGGGTCTCCGAAGAAGACCTGATGCGCTATGTCCCCGGCCCGGATTTCCCGACCGGCGGCCTGATCATGGGCAGCCACGGCATCCGCGAGGCCTACATGACCGGCCGCGGCTCGATCATCATGCGCGGCAAGGTCGAGGTCGAGGAGGTCCGCAAGGACCGTGAGGCCCTGATCGTCACCGAACTGCCTTACCAGGTGAACAAGGCCCGACTGATCGAGCGTATCGCCGAACTGGTGCGCGACAAGCGGGTCGAGGGCATTTCCGATATCCGCGACGAGAGCGACCGCCACGGCATGCGTATCGTCATCGAGCTCAAGCGCGAGTCGATGGCCGAGATCGTGCTGAACCAGATCTACCGGTTCACGCCGCTGCAGAGTTCCTTCGGCGTCAACATGCTTGCGCTCGACGACAGCGGCCGCCCCGTGCAGATGACCCTGCGCGATGTCATCGACCGGTTCATTGCCTTCCGTGAACAGGTCGTGACGCGCCGCACCCGTTTCCTGCTCAACAAGACGCGCGACCGCGCTCATCTGCTGCTCGGCCTCACCGTGGCCGTCGCCAATATCGACGAGGTCGTGGCCCTGATCCGTCACGCCAGCGATCCCACCGATGCGCGCGAAAAGCTGATGGCCCGCGAATGGCCGACCGGCGACATCGTCGCCCTGGTCGAACTGGTCGAGGGCGAGGAGGCTGCCGAGGTGGTTGCCAAGCTGGGGCACTACCGCCTCTCCGAAGAGCAGGCCCGCGCCATCCTCGATCTTCGCCTGCACCGCCTGACCGGGCTGGAGCGCAACAAGGTCGTCGAGGAACTCAACGAGCTGGTCATCAGGATCGCCGATTACCTCGACATCCTGCGTTCGCGCGAGCGGCTGATGGACGTGATCCGCACCGACCTGCTGGAGATCAAGGAGAAGTTCGCCGATCCGCGCCGTACCGTCCTGTCGGATCTGGTCGCCGAACAGGACGAGGAAGATCTGATCCAGCCCGAGGACATGGTCGTCACCGTCAGCCACAACGGCTACGTCAAGCGCGTACCGCTGGCGGCCTACCGCTCGCAGCGCCGCGGCGGCAAGGGGCGCAGCGGCATGGCGACGCGCGACGAGGATTTTGTCAGCCGCGTGTTTATCGTGAACACCCATGGCTGGGTGCTGTTCTTCTCGACCACGGGCCTGGCCTATCGCCTGAAGACCTATCGCCTGCCGATGGCCACGCCGCAGTCGCGCGGCAAGGCCTTCGTCAACCTGCTGCCTCTGGACGCGGGCGAGTCGATCTCCACGGTCATGCCCATGCCGCTGGACGAGGAAAGCTGGGACGACCTGCAGATCGTCTTCGCCACGGCCCACGGCTCGGTGCGGCGCAACAAGCTTTCGGACTTCGCCAACATCCGCGCCAACGGCCTGATCGCCATGAAGCTGGAGGAGGGCGAACGCCTGATCGGCGTCGAGACCTGCCGCGATGATCAGGACATTCTGCTCTTCACGCGTCTGGGCCGCTGCATCCGCTTCCGCGTCGGCGACGTGCGCCTGTTCTCGGGCCGCACCTCCTCGGGCGTGCGTGGCATCCGCCTGGCGGGTGGCGATGAGGTCATCGGCATGACCGTGCTCGACCACGTCGAAATCGACAGCGCTACCCGCGCCGCGTTCTTCAAGCGCGTCAGCCAGGAGCGGCGCGCCGAGGACATGGACGAGGACGAGGAAGGCTCCGAGGAGATCGTGCTGGATGACGCGGTCTTCGAGGACATGAAGGCGCGGGAGCAATTCCTGCTGACCATCGCCTCGGACGGCCTGGGCAAGCGCACCTCGGCCTACGACTACCGGGTCACGGGACGCGGCGGCAAGGGCATCGAGAACCTCAATCTGGAGCGCGGCAAGAAGGGCGACCGGGCCGAGGTCGTGGCGGCGTTCCCCGTGGAAGAGACCCATCAGGTGGTGCTGGTCTCCGACGGCGGCCAGCTCATTCGCAGCGGTGTCGGCGATATCCGTATCACCGGGCGTCGTTCGCGCGGCGTCAGCATCTTCCGGGTCGCCGAGGGCGAGCGCGTGGTCTCGGTCGCACGCATCGACGAAGGCGAGGACGAGGAGGAGGCCGCCGCTCTGGAGGCAATCGAGGGCGAGGCCAGCGAAGGGCCGGCGGTCGAGGGTTCGGAGCCTCCTGCAGACGGCGGCGGCGAGGGAGAGACGCCATGATGAACGAGCGTGTGGGTGTCTATCCCGGCTCCTTCGACCCGATCACCACCGGCCACATCGACATCATCACCCGTTCGCGGCGTCTGATGGACAAGCTGATCGTCGGCGTGGCGATCAACACGGGCAAGGACCCGCTGTTCTCCTTCGACGAACGCATGGACATGTTGCGCACGGAACTCGGCGACCTGCCCGACGAACCGGGTCTGGCCGAGATCGAGGTGCGGCCCATCGACGGTCTGCTCGTCAGCTTCGCCAAGAGTAGCGGGGCCAGCATGATCGTCCGCGGACTGCGTGCCGTCAGCGACTTCGACTACGAGTTCCAGATGGCCGGCATGAACGCCCGTATGGAACACGAGGTAGAAACGGTGTTCCTGATGGCGAGCGAGCGTCACACCTTCATCGCCTCGCGGCTGGTCAAGGAAGTCGCGCTGCTGGGCGGCAACTACGAAAGCTTCGTGCCCAGGCGTGTCGGCCTCAAGCTGGCCGAGGCGGTTGCCGAGCGCCAGGCGCGCAAGGCCGCGGGCGGCTGATCGGGCCCGGCGCGGGCCGGACGCCATGCGTGTCGATCTCTTCGATTTCGAGCTTCCCGACGGACTGATTGCCGAACATCCGGTGGAGCCGCGCGATGCCGCGCGCCTGCTGGTGGTGGAGCAGGACGCGGCCCTGGACCATCGCATTTTCCGCGATCTTCCCGATCTTCTGGAACCGGGAGACCTTCTGGTCGTCAACGACACCCGTGTGATCCCGGCGCGCCTCCAGGGGCGCAAGGGTGAAGGCAAGGTCGAGGTGACCCTGGTGCAGCCGGCCGGTGAGGGGCTCTGGCGCGCTCTGGCGCGGCCGGGCCGCAAGCTGGCACAAGGCACACGGATCGACTTTGCTGACGGCTTCAGCGCCACCGTGGCGAGCAAGGGCGCGATGGGGGAGGTGGTGCTCGCCTTCGAGACCGGGGCTGAGGATCTGGTCACCCTGCTCGACCGCCACGGCGCCATGCCCCTGCCGCCCTACATCAAGCGCCGGGAGGGCCCTCAGGCCCAGGACCGCCAGGACTACCAGACCGTCTATGCCCGCGAGGCAGGCGCCGTCGCCGCGCCGACCGCGGGCCTGCACTTCACGCCTGAATTGCTGGATCGTCTTGCGGCGCGCGGCATCGGCCGCGCAATGGTGACCCTCCATGTCGGACTGGGCACCTTTCAGCCGATCCGGGTAGAGGACACCCGCGATCACGCCATGCATGCCGAATGGGGCAGGGTTTCGCCCGAGACGGCCGAGGCGGTGAATGCCGCGCGCCAAGCCGGAGGCCGTATCGTTGCTGTGGGCACCACAAGCGTACGGTTGCTCGAGAGCGCCGCCACCCCAGACGGGCGGCTGATGCCCTTCGAGGGCGAGACGGCGATCTTCATCACGCCGGGTTACCGTTTCCGCATCGTCGATCGCATGGTGACGAACTTTCACCTTCCGAAATCAACGCTGTTCATGCTGGTCAGCGCCTTTGCCGGCACGGCGACCATGCAGCAGGCCTATGCCGCTGCGGTTACCGGGGGCTACCGCTTCTACAGCTACGGAGACGCCTGCCTGCTCAGCCCCGAGCGCTAACCTGTTGCCATGGCCTGCTTGCTGACGGACAGTTGCGGGGTCGCCTGGGATGTGGGGGCATCGGGGCCGGGGCGCGGGGGAGGCAGATATGCGGACATGGCTGCCGTTCGTGGTGGTGATCCTGCTGTGTTGGTCGACGCAGACAGGCGCCGATGACGACGCTATGCCGGCCGATCTCATGGAGATCGACGTTCCCGCGGGACTGTGCCCCTTTGACGGTGTGATCGAAGGTGCGGAGGTTGATCCCGCCCTGCGCAATCTGGTGCTGGGGCCTCAACTTGTGCTCGCCGCCTTCGAACCCTGCGGCGACTCCGCCTGGCCCCAGTCCAGTGCGGTCAGTGTCGGCCTGCTGGCCGAGGATGGGGAGATCCGGCAACTCGGTGTGACGCGCGCCCAGTATCTGGCCAGGCTCGCACGACGTCATGGTCCGGCCGACTGGGAAAGCCTGCTGGCGGCGCTGGGTGATCCCGACAACGAGGTCACCGAGGGCATGGTGCCGGCTGGCATCGTTCATCAGGACGATCAGGCCGTTCACTTCGGCTTTGTTCTCACCGATGGTTCGCGCAGCGAGAAGGACTGGCGTGTGCTGCTTCTGGGCAACAGCCTGGTCGATGGTTACCCGCTTGCGGTGACCTCGGTCGCGCCCTACGGCGATGCAGAGCAGTTCCGCGCCTCGGTGGATCGTCAGGTCGCCTTTGCGGCCCGGATCATCGACGCCAATGCTTCTTCCCGCGACATGGGCGCCTTCGACTAAATGCCCTGGGTCAAGTATGGCGCGATCCTGCTGGTGATGCTGGGCGGGGCCTATGTGACCTGGGACTGGTGCCGCAAGCGCCGTCGCGTCGCCGATCTCGACTCCGAGCCGGAGTTGCGCAACGGCGATGAGGTGGAGAAAGACTGAGCCGTGCAATTGCCCGTGGCTCTGCTAAAACGCCGGCCATGACGCAGTTCTCCTATGCATTGCAGGCATCCGATGGTGCCGCCCGCCTGGGCGTGATCGCAACCGCCCATGGCCCGATCCGCACGCCGGCCTTCATGCCGGTCGGCACGGCTGCCACCGTCAAGGGCATGCTGCCCGGCCAGGTCAAGGCGACCGGCGCGGATATTGTTCTGGCGAACACCTACCACCTGATGCTGCGGCCTGGCTCCGGTCGGGTTGCCGGCCAGGGCGGCCTGCACCGTTTCATGGGCTGGTCCGGGCCGATCCTGACCGATAGCGGCGGTTATCAGGTCTTCTCGCTATCGGAACTGCGCAAGATCACCGAGGACGGTGTGCGCTTTCGCAGCCATGTTGACGGTAGCTACCACGACCTGACCCCCGAAAGCGCCATGGCGATCCAGAACGATCTGGACGCCACCATCACCATGGTGCTGGACGAGTGCACCGAGCACCCTGCGACCCACGAGCGCGCGAAGTCCTCCATGGAGCGCTCCATGCGCTGGGCGCAGCGCTGCAAGGATGCGTTCCAACCGCGGGAGGGCTACGCCCTGTTCGGCATCGCACAGGGCGGGACCCACGCGGACCTGCGCCGCGCCTCCGC
>CALGGB010000306.1 GCA_937880925.1 uncultured Rhodospirillaceae bacterium
GGCTGGAATGGCTGCTGTTCAAGAAGGGCCTGGGCACGACCAACTTCTGCGAGACCGGCTGCTTCTTCAAAAGCTCCGACGACATCGACTTTGCCGACATCCAGCACGAGTTCTATCCGCTGTGCGCCAACATGGGTTCGGACCAGAGCAACTTCGCCGAGGGTTTCATGTTCTCCATGGGGCTCATGCGGCCGTCGAGCCAGGGCCGGGTACGCCTCACGACCGCCAGCCCCGACGACCACCCCGCCATTCGTTTCAACTATCTGGAAGACGAAGGCGACAGGCGCCAGATGATTGCCGGGGTGCGCAAGACCCGCGAGATGGTCCACCAGAGGGCCTGGGACGAGCTGCGCGGCACCGAACTGACGCCCGGGCCCCAGGCCCAGACCGACGAGGAGATCCTGGCCTGGATCCGCAGCATCGGTTCCACCGAATACCATCCCTGCTCGACCTGCCGTATGGGCACGGACGAACGCTCGGTGACCGACGATGAGGGCCGCGTACACGAGGTCGAGGGACTGCGGGTGGTCGATGCCTCGATCATGCCGTCCAACGTCACCGCCAACCTCAACGCCCCGGTCATCATGATGGCCGAGAAGATCGCCGATGCCATCGCCGGCAAACCCGCGCTGGCTCCGCTGGTCGATGCCGCGCGCAAGGCGGCCTGATCCGGCTCTTCCCGCTCAGCCGCCAAGCTGGAGCAGCAGGTTTGCGATATCCGGGTTTTCAGGCTCCAGCTCGGCCAGGCGGCGGGCGTAGGCGCGCGCCTCCACCCGGTCCCCGGCGCCCGCCAGAAGCGTAGCCAGACCATAGAGAATGTCGCGGTCATTGGGCGCAGCGTTGACACCGGCGCGCAGCACCGCGATGGCGCCTGCCCGATCGCCGCCGCCGTCGAGCGCCAGGGCATAACCATAGGCGAAGTCCGCACCTTCACCTGCCAGTCGCCAGGCCGCCTCCAGCGCCTCGCGTGTGCCCGCGGCATCGCCGCTGCGATAGAGGGCAAGGCCCAGAGCATAGAGAAGATCCGGCGATTGAGGCGCGGCCTCCAGGCCCTGGCGCAGGGTGGCCATCGCAGCAGCGTCGCCACCGGCACCCGCGCGCTGCAACTCCGACAGCCCGATCCAGGCCGGGATATAGGCGGGATCGCGCACCAGTCCGGCGCGAAAGGCCTGTTCGGCCGCGGCCAGATCGCCCTGGTTGGCCAGATGGCCCGCGATGTTGGCGTGGCTCTCGGGCCGGTCGAGATAGGCGCTTTCGGACGCCAGCCACTCCTCGAACAGGCCTTCCAGTGCTGCGGCCTCCTCGGACGGCAGGCTCGAAGGCCGCACCTGCGACAACGCCTGGGCGACCTCCAGGCGCACCGACTTCGAGGAATCGGCAATCAGCGGCGCGAGCACGCCGTAGCGGTCCTGCACCGGCAGGGCCATCAGGCCGCGCACCGCTCCCAGACGGACCAGCGGATCGGGATCGTGGAGCCCCTCCAGGAAACCGGCCAGAACCGATGGCTGGATGTTCGCCCCCAGCAGGGCGAACGCCGTCGCGCGCTGGATCGCCGGCAGGGCCGGCTCGGCGGCGATCGCGGCCAGTGCCGGCCCAGCTCCCACGCCTTGCACACGACCCGCGGCAATCGCAGCGGCGAAGGCATCGGCCCCCGCCCGGCCCTGCCACCAGTCCGCCGCACCGGCATCGCTCCAGGCCTGGGCCGCATCGTGGCAGTCGGAACAGGCATCGACCACGCCGGGAACCGCGGCAACCTGGGCGTCGGGTACGCGGAAGCCGTGGTCACGCCGCCAGTCGACCGCCATGTAGAGGTCGGCCGGCATGTGGCAGGAGACACACTGGGCGGCAACGCTGCCTTCCTCATGGTGATGATGTTCGACGACATCGAACACGGCAGGCTCGTGGCATTGGGCGCACAGCGCATTGCCCTCTGCGCGCAGCATGCCGCTGTGAGGCTCGTGGCAGTCGCTGCAGGTCACCCCGGCCGCGGCCATCTTGCTCTGCAGGAAGGAGCCGAGAATGAAGACCTCGTCCTGCTGGCGCCCGTCGGGGCGATAAAGCCCCTCATCGAGCAGCGAGAGCATCATCGTGTCGAGCATCGGACCGCCGGGCGAGAGCGGCTCGGACAACAAGCGCCTGCGGGCATGGCAGGATCCGCAGATCTCCAGTTCGGTGGCATCCCGCGCTTCGCCCTCCCAGTGCGCGATCGGCGCTCCGGGCTCGAAGGTCCAGCCGCCCTGGGGATCGGAGAAATGTACGCTGAGGCCGGAGGCGCCCCCCTCCGACGCGCCGTCCTGGGCCCAGGCGACATGGTCCCCACCGGCGCCGTGGCATGCCTCGCACCCGATCGTCACCTCCGACCAGGT
Source organism: uncultured Rhodospirillaceae bacterium (assembly GCA_937880925.1). Lineage (GTDB taxonomy): Bacteria > Pseudomonadota > Alphaproteobacteria > SP197 > SP197 > CALGGB01. The sequence goes on from CALGGB010000306.1 coordinate 2,367, forward strand.
CGTGGCAAAGCTGTTGTCCGATGCGTCGTAGTTGCGCCGCAAGCCGGTCGAATGGCATTCGGCGTACATGAAGTTCCAGTTCTGCTGCAGCCCGCTCCAGTGCAGCGGATCGGCAGCGGAACCGACCTCCGGAAAGAGATCGATCCAGGCACCGGCCCCGACGTCCCAGGCAAGGTCGAGCGCCTGCAGGCGCCCACCGGGCGCGGCCACCAGGTATTGCTGCAGCGGTTCCCAGCCGAAGGTGAAGAGAACCTCCAGGGTTTGGGTACCCTCACCGTCCGTGCGGTTCACGAGATAACGCTCGCCGTCGCGCGCGAAGACCGCGGTCTCGTCTTCCAGCACAAGCTCGGCATCGTCGAAGTCGCCCAGGACACTCTGCGCATCGGCATGGGCCATCGCGTGACTGTGCTGCGAGGCCTGCCAGGCCTCGTACTCCGGCGCATGGCAGCTCAGGCAGGCTTCAGAGGTGACATAGGCGATGCCGTCACCGTCGACGGTTTCGTGTTGGCGGGGCAGCGTGCCCGTGCCGTCGTCGGCTCGGACGGGCTGCGGCTCGGCGGCAGCACCCATGATCCCCAGCGACAGCAGGAGCATCACGATCCCGCCTGTCCGGCGGCGTGGGCGACCGGGGGCCCTGCTGTTCGCCATGATGCCTTCCGCTTGCGACAACGAGGAACGCCGGACGGCGGCTCTCGCCAACCATGTCCGGCGTACCGGGTCGGCGGGGGCCAAAGTGTCCCTTGATCCCCGCCAGGATGTGCGGCCCGCGCCGGCCTGCGGCGCGGGCCGCCGCTGCCGCTAGTCGCTGGCCTTGATCATCGCCGCCTCCAGCGAGGCCTTGTCGGCATCGCTGAGTTCGGGACGGTCAACCTTGATCGTCAGCTTCTCGAGAGTCGCCGTCAAGGTGAACGGCGGCATGTAATCGGCATCGTTGACCCCGGTCAACGTGTCGGAGCCGATGTCGAAGCTCTCGTCCCACTGCAGGATCATCGGCAGGGTCTGCTTCATCTCCTGCGTGTCGACGTCCTTTCCGTCGACCCGCAGCGTTCCCGTGCCGCCCTTTCCGACACCGGTGAAGCTGTTGTATGCCAGCGTGCCGAGGCCAAGACCGTCGTACTTGAAGTCGAACTCGACCGTGTGCTTGCCGGGGCTCAACGCCTCGCTGCCCTCCCAACGGATCCGATTGAGATCCACCATGTTCCACAGGAACACGGGCTTGCCGTCCTTCAGGTAGAAGCCGTAACCGCCGAAGCGTCCGCCCGAGGTGAGGATCATGCCCTCGGCCCCGCCTTCCGGCACCTCGATCTCCGCCGTGATGGTGTAGGAGCTGTTGAGCAGGAAGGGCGAGGCGCCCTGCGGCAGGCCGACCATGGGACGGGTGTAGACGAACTCGTCCCGGCCCGAGGTGATGTTCGGGCGCGGCGCCGCAACGCGGGCCGCGACCGACGCATCCATGGGGAACACCTGGTACTTCTTGGCTTCCTCGATGAACAGCGCCTTCAGTTCCGCGACCTTATCGGGATGGTCGGCGGCGATGTCGTGCGTCTGGTTCATGTCGGTCGTCAGGTCGTAAAGCTCCAGCACCTGGTTGTTCAGCGGGTCGGGATTGGCGGGGCCGAAGGCCTGCCACGGCGCGCGGTCAACCTTGGTGCTGAGCAGCCAGCCCTCGTGGTAGAGCGCCCACTGGCCCATCATCTCGAAGTACTGCGTGGTGTGCCGGGACGGCACGTCAGCGTTCGCCTCGTCGAAGGTATAGGCAAAGCTGATGCCCTCGATCGGCGCCTGATCGATCCCGTCGACGGAATCCGGCGCAGGGATCCCGGTGACCTCGAGCAGCGTCGGCACCACGTCGATGACGTGCATGAACTGGTCGCGGTGACCACCGGCATCGGTGATCCTGGCGGGCCAGGAAATCACCATGTTCTGGCGGATGCCGCCCAGGCGCGAGGCATTCTGCTTGTACCAGTCGAAGGGCGTGTTGAAGGCCCAGGACCAGCCGGCCGACATGTGGGCATAAGTCGCCTCGGTGCCCCATACGTCGTACCACTTCATCTGCGTTTCGGCCGGAATCTCGTTGAGCCCGTTGAAGAAGGCGACCTCGTTGGGCGTGCCGAGCGGTCCGCCCTCGGCGCTCGTGCCGTTGTCGCCGTTGATGTAGATGATCAGCGTGTTCTCGAGCTCGCCAATCTCATCGATCGCGTCGATCACCCGCCCGATCTCGTAGTCCGAATAGGCGGCATAGGCGGCGAAGACCTCGACCTGACGGATGAACAGCTTCTTCTCGGTATCGGTGAGCTGATCCCACGGCTTGACGTAGTCGGCGGGCCAGGGCGTCAGCGTCGCATCCTCGGGGACGATGCCCATCTTCTTCTGGTTCTCGAAGATGGTCTGGCGCAGTGCCTCGTAGCCGTCATCGAAGAGATGCATGGCCGCGATCTTGTCGACCCATTCCTGCGTGGGATGGTGCGGCGCATGGGTGGCGCCCGGAGCGTACTTCACGAAGAAGGGCTTGGACGGATCGATCTGGTGCATCGAGGTGATCCAGTCGATCGCGTCGTCGGCCATCGCGGTCACCAGGTTCCATTCGCCCTCTTGCCCCTCGAACGGATAGATCTGGGTCGTGTTGCGGAACAGGTTCGGCTGCCACTGGTTCGCGTCGCCGCCGACGAAGCCGTAGAAGTATTCGAAGCCCATGCCGGTCGGCCACTGGTCGAACGGACCGGACCGGCTGGCCGCGAACGCCGGCGTGTTGTGGTCCTTGCCGAACCACGAGGTGTTGTAGCCGTTGTCGAGCAGGATCCGCCCGATCGTCGCCTTGTCCTCGGCGATGATGCTGTTGTAGCCGGGGTAGCCGGTCGACTGCTCGGAAATCACCCCGAAGCCCACCGAGTGATGGTTGCGCCCGGTGATCAGTGCCGCGCGCGTCGGAGAGCACAGTGCGGTCGAGTGGATGTTCGTATAGCTCAGGCCCTGGGCGGCAAGGCGGTCCATCGCATCGGTCGGGATCACCCCGCCGAAGGTGCTGGGCACGGCGAAGCCGGCATCATCGGTGATGATGAGAAGAATGTTCGGGGCGTCCTGCGGGGGAACGATGCGCGGCGGCCACCACGGCGTCGACTGGAGCGCACCGTCCTCGATCTTGCCGCCGAACGGCATCGGCGGAGCCGGCAGCTGTTCACCGTCGATCGTCATGGTCCCACTGGGTGAGCCGATGACATCGTCCGCGATGGCGGGCGCCGCAGCGATGCCTGCGATCAATCCGCAACAGAGGGTGATCGCCAGCAATCCTGCCCGCACGGGCAGATCCTTTGACT
>CALGGB010000307.1 GCA_937880925.1 uncultured Rhodospirillaceae bacterium
GGAGTGCTGGATGCGCATCATGCGGTCGAGCAGAAGCTGGGAAACGCGCATCTCCATCAGATAGGCCGCCACCACCTGGCTGGTCTGATTGTAGGTCGCATCGGCCAGTTCATAATTGCCGCTGCCCAGCAGTTCGGGGGCATAAAACGAATGAATGCCCATCATGCCCACGGGCAGGCGCACGACGCCGCCAATGAAGGCAAAGACGCAGGCGCTGAAACAGTGATCGCTTCTCGTTACACGGGTCGCGAGCTGGCGTGCGCGGATGGCACGCCCGATCGCCATCGCCTCGTAAAGATCGCCGCCACCGGAATCGAACTGCACGCCGCAGACGAAGACCTCGCCGTTGGCCCGCTCGATGGCCCTCAGGCCGCGTTCGAACAGCGCCCCGTCGCCCGCCTCGAAGCCGCCGCTCACCACCAGCAACAGAGGCACGCCGCCAGGCGAATCGGGACACAAGGCGCTGTCGCGTTCGGCAAGCTCGCCCACGCGCAACTCGACGGCGCCCGCACCGCTGCCTCCTCCAAGGCACAACAGGAATCCAAGAGCGACGCCCACCAACAGAGGCCAGGGGCACCATCGTGCCCGCCGAGTGGATACCATCCACGCCTTGTCTGCCATCGCCAGGCTGCCTCGGAACATGCCGCGCGGCGCGCTGTGCGCCGCACCGATACAATCTTAACGTGCATAACGGCAGCAGCGAAGCCCGGCGCGGTCCGACCAACAAAGTTTTCGCCATCCGGCACGTTTCGCACCGATGCTGTGACACCGATGCCACATCAGCACCGCCTTCCCATGCCGCACCCGTCAGAGAACCGGCAACCATGAACCGCCCCTTCGCCTGGGTCGTCACCGACGGCGTCATCGGCATGGAAAACCAGTGCGTCGGCCTGGTCGAGCGCATCGGCATGGCCTTTGCCGTCAAGCGCATCGCGGTGGAAAAGCCGTGGCGCTGGGTGCCGCCGCTGCTGATTCCCCGCCCGCTCTCCAGGCTGGCCGCGCGCGGCGATCGGTTGAACCCGCCCTGGCCGGACCTGCTGGTGGCCTCGGGGCGCAAGTCGGTCGCCCCGGCCCTGGCCATTCGCAAGGCTTCCGGCGGCGCCTGCTTCTGCGTCCAGATCCAGAACCCCGGCGTCGATCCCGCGCGCTTCGACATGGTCATCGCGCCGCGCCACGACGGCCTGACCGGTGCCAACGTCATCGCCACCACAGGTTCGCTCCACGGCCTGTCGCGCGATGACCTGGACCGCGACGCAGCGGCATGGCAGGCCTCGGTCGCCCACCTCCCCGAACCGCGTATCGCGGTGCTGGTGGGCGGAGCCAACCGGGCCTATCGCTTCGGTGTCGAGGAAGCCCGCTCCCTGGGCCACTCCCTCGCCAGCCTGCCCGGAGGCCTGATGGTCACCGTCTCGCGCCGCACCGGGGCGGATGCGACCCGAGCACTCGCCGAGAGCCTCGACCTTTCCCGCACCGTGCTCTGGGACGGCCAGGGGGAGAACCCCTATCGCGGCTGGCTGGGCCTGGCCGATGCCATCGTCGTCACCTCCGATTCGGTCAACATGGCAACGGAGGCCTGTGTCACCGGCAAGCCCGTGCTGATCGCCCACCTGCCCGGCGGCTCGCAGAAGTTCACCGCCTTCCACGACCTGATGGCGGCCCAGGGCCACACCCGGCGCTTCGAGGGCTCCCTGCCCGACTGGACGCCGGTACCGCTGGACGAGACCGGACGTGTCGCAGATCTGGTGCGCGAGCGTCTGGTGGCCCGCGCCGCCTTGAAATGAGCCCGGCGAAGGGCCACAAACCATCCATGGCTCTGCTCGATCTCGATCTCCTCGCCGCCACGCCTCTGGCGCGCCAGCCCTTCGATCATCTGATCGTGCCGGGCTTCCTGACGCCCGAGGGGATCGAGGCGGTAGACCGCTCCTTTCCCCAGATCGACGCTCCGGGCAGCTTCCCGACCCAGACCCTGGATTATGGCCTGGCTTTCCAGGAGGTGCTCGACGCCCTTCAGGGGTCTGAGATGACCGCCGCCATGGCCGAGAAGTTCGAGATCGATCTTTCCGGCCGCCCGACCATGGTGACGGTGCGCGGGCGCTGTCAGGCCAAGGACGGGCGCATCCACACCGACAGCACGACCAAGATCATCACCGTGCTGATCTACATGAACGACGGCTGGGAAGCCGACGGTGGACGCCTGCGCCTGCTCAACGGCCCGGACGATCTCGACGACATGGTCGCCGAGGTCCCGCCCCAGGCCGGAACGCTGCTCGCCTTCCGGCGCAGCGAGAATTCCTGGCACGGCCACAAGCCGTTCGTGGGCCGCCGCCGCTCACTCCAGCTCAACTGGGTGACCGATGCCGGCGTCGTGCGCCACGAACTGGCCCGCCACCGCATGTCGGCACGGATCAAGAGCGTGACACGCCTGCTTGGCCTGTCACGCAACGAGCATTGAGGCGTCATGGCACTGGCAATCGAGACCTTCTCCAACCGCAGCGGCCCCCAGCCCTTCTTCAAGGCTGCGGGCCACCCGCTGGCGGTGGCGCCGATGCAGGCGATGATCGCGCGTATCGCCGCGGCAGGCCCCGTGGCGCTCTACGACCCCGAGGGCCACGGATCGAGCCTCGCCGCCCTCTATGACCTTTCTGCCTGGAATCTCGCCGGCTACTTCGTTCAGCGCATCGAAGACCTCGACACCGGCCTGATGGGCCGGGCCGCCCAGCCGGTGACCGCGCTGCCCGGCAGCGGAGCGGCCACCGTGTTCGTTGCCGCCTTCGATGCCGGGCGCGCCATCGACCACATCCGCCATCTGGTGCCGGCCGGCGCCGAGATCGTTTCGCTCGACGAAGCCCGCCTGCCCGAGGCGATGCTGACCAATGCCCGCCGCTATCTCGACCCGCTGAACTTCGCGACCAACTTCGCCCTGCTGCGCGACGAGGCCGGCCACCACACCCGCGTCGTCACCGCCAACTACTGGCACGGCCACGGCGCCCGCGATACCTGGTACTGGCTGCGCCTCCATGATGAGAAGGGCCACGAACTGGCCACCTGGAGCGAGAAGCTGGGCGCGGCGGCCGAGAGCTTTGTCATCGACAGCGTGGCGGTGCGCGAACGCTTCGGGCTCGGCGAGTTCTGCGGCAGCCTGTTCATGCACGCGGTCAACGTCACGACCCACGAGATCGTCAAGTATGCCCTCGACACCTGGGCCGACGATGCGGCCGAACTCTCCTGCACCCACGACGCCAACGCCTACCCCAGCGACCTCTTCGGCGGTCTGCCCGCGCCCGAGCCCGGCGAAACCGTGCTGCTGTGGCTTCAGAACAGCCATCCCTGCCCGGTGCCTGCGGGCGCGGTGGGCCTCAACCTGATGGGCAGCGACGACATCCGCAGCTGGCCCGAAACCATCGCGCCGTTCGGCACCGCCGCACTGGATGTCGCCGAGCTCTTCCCCGAGGCGCGCTGGCCCCAGCAGCTCGAGGTTCAGGCCGGGCGTCACTTTGTGCGCCCGCGCTACGAAATCCTGCGCAAGGACGCCCCGCGCCGCATCGCCCACGTCAATGTCGAGCGTACCGATCTGCAGGCCGAACCGCGCCTGGCCGAACTCGGAAACCTGGTCGGCAAGGGTTACATCCTGCCCTTCCCCGTGTTCCCGACGGCCAGCCACGAAACCCATGTCCTGCCCACGCCCATGGCAAGCTGGCAGGACAACCTGCCGCTCGCCCTGCTGGTCTATGACGCCAGCGGCAAGGAGATCGCGCGCGAGAACCTGGGTGTGCTGCCGCGCCGCCATGACGTGACCCGCGAGATCGGCGCGCTGGTGAACGGCGCGCTGGCGGACGCCCACGGACACGGCGAGCTGATCTACGATTTTGCCCAGGGAGGTTCGGGCGACGGCTGGCTGCACGGCCTGGTGCGCATCAAGGACAAGGCAAACGGGCATGCCGCCGACACAAGCTTCGGCAGCCATCTCTTCAACATGCCGATCACCTGGAAGAGCGAGCCGCAATCCTACATGGGCAAGCCGCCGGGCCTTTCCACGCGCCTGTTCCTGCGCCTGGGCGGGGCCGAGCGCGACGCCCACTGCCACCTGATCTATCCCTGCTCGACCACCTGGCACGCCACGTCATCGACCGAGCTGATCCTGCACGGCGGCGACGGCGCGGAGATCGCGCGCACCAGCGTGGCGATCCCGCTCTCGGGCTCCTACCACTTCCGCGCCAAGGCCGTGTTCGGTGAACGCGAGATCGCGCAGGCCGGCGAAAACGCCTACATCCTGATCCGCGACACCACCTGCCGCCTGTTCGGCTACCACGGCCTCATCGCCGGCAACGGCGCCTTCAGCCTGGACCACATGTTCGGGTTCTGAGGTTCGGGAGCCGCTGCTGCTCCCCTCTTTATGTCATGGTCCGGCTTGGCCGGAGGACGACAAGGATTGTTGGAGGCCAGCAACGGCCCTGCCGAGGTACGGACATCGATTCCGGCTTCGCGCAGGCTTCAGTTGGCCTGCATCATGCGGGGGACGTAGCGGCCGTTTTCCGGGCCCAGAAACAACTCGCCAACCTGGGGATGGAACACAGGTTCGCCGCTGGCGTCGTGCACCAGGTTCTGCTCGCTGACATAGGCGACGTAGGTCGTCTGCTCGTTTTCGGCCAGCAGGTGGTAATAGGGCTGCTCCTTGACCGGGCGCACTTCCTCGGGAATGGAGAGCCACCATTCCTCCGTGTTGGCGAACACCGGGTCGACGTCGTAGATGACGCCGCGGAAGGGGTGCAGGCGGTGGTGAACGATGTCACCGATGCTGAACTTGGCGTTTCTGATGGGCATGGCCGTCGCGTACTCCGGGTCACGTCCGTGACAAGATTGCGTTCCCCCTGGACGACAGTGTTATCAGAGCAAAGGTGCGTTACCAAGCCGCAGGGACCACGCTGTCCACGGCTTTATGACGGTCCGGCACTTTCACAAGGCCCAGCGAGCGCCTACATTGGCCGTTCCCGATCATGACCCGATGCTGCGGAGTGCGCCGGCAATGCCTGCAACCCATCATGCCAAGGTTCTCGTTCTGGGCTCCGGCCCGGCCGGCCTGACGGCTGCCATCTACACCGCGCGCGCGGGCCTGGCGCCCATGCTGGTTCACGGCATCCAGCCCGGCGGCCAGATGACGATCACCACGGATGTCGAGAACTATCCCGGTTTCGCCGACGTCATCCAGGGCCCCTGGCTCATGGAGCAGATGCAGAAACAGGCCGAACATGTCGGCACGGTCATGGTCCACGACATCGTCACCGCGGTCGATCTCGACCACCGGCCGTTTCGCCTGACCGGCGATTCCGGCGACACCTATACCTGCGACGTCCTGATTGTCTCGACCGGCGCCCAGGCCAAGTGGCTGGGCATCGACACCGAGAAGAAGTACCAGGGTTTCGGCGTCTCGGCCTGCGCCACCTGTGACGGCTTCTTCTTCCGCGGCAAGGCCGTGGCCGTGGTCGGCGGCGGCAACACCGCCGTCGAGGAGGCGCTCTACCTCACCAACCACGCCAGCAAGGTGACGCTGATTCACCGCCGCGACGAGCTGCGCGCCGAGAAGATCCTGCAGGAGCGCCTGTTCAAGCATCCCAAGATCGAACTGGTCTGGGACAGCGTCGTCGAGGAGGTGCTTGGCCAGGACGCACCCCCGGGCGTGACCGGCGTGCGCGTGCGCAACACGAAGACGGGCAAGGACAGCACGATTCCCGTCGACGGCCTGTTCGTCGCCATCGGTCACGTGCCCAATACCGAGATCTTCAAGGGCAAGCTCGACATGGACGGCGAGGGTTACCTCATCACCCAGCCGGACGTCACCGCGACCAACGTGCCCGGTGTCTTTGCCTGCGGCGATGTCCAGGACAAGATCTACCGTCAGGCCGTGACCGCGGCCGGGACAGGCTGCATGGCCGCCCTGGAGGCCGAAAAGTTCATCGCCGCGCTGGAAAGCGGCCAGAGGGTGGCGGCCGAGTAGGCCGCAACCGGGGGCGGGGCACCATGGCCATCGACTGGGACCGCCTGCGCGTTTTCTATCACGTCGCCGAGGCCGGCAGCTTCACCAAGGCGGGCGATCAGCTCAACCTCAGCCAGTCTGCGGTCAGCCGCCAGATCAGCGCGCTGGAGGAACAGCTCCACGTCACCCTGTTCCACCGCCATGCCCGCGGCCTGCTGGTCACCGAGCAGGGCGACCTGCTCTACCGCACGGCGCGCGAGGTCTATGGCCGCATCGCCATGGCCGAGGCCCAGCTCACCGACAGCAAGGACCGGCCCGACGGCCACCTGACCGTGACCGCGACTACCGGCTTTTCGGTCATCTGGCTGATGCCGCGCATCGTCGAGTTCATGGACCGCTACCCCGAGATCTCGATCACCATGCGTATCGAGGACGGCGAACTGGATCTCTCCATGCGCGAGGCCGACGTCGCGATCCGCATGATGCGGCCCCAACAGCCGGACCTGATCCAGCGCCACCTGATGTCGATCCACTTCCACTTCTACGCCTCGCCCCACTACCTGAAGGCCTGGGGCACGCCCCGTTCGCTGCCCGATCTGGAGAAACACCGGCTGATCGTCTATGACCACGGGCCGCTAAAGGGCATCGTCAGCCCGGACTGGCTGCCCCGCTCCTACGGCTCCGACCGGCCCCAGCGGCATCCCGCGCTGACGGTCAATTCCATGCTGGCGATGCGCCGCGCGGTGGAAAGCGGGCTCGGCATCGCGATCCTGCCGGACTATGTGCTGGAAGGAACCGAACGCAAGGTGCGGCTCAACATCGACGCTCCGCTGCCCACGGTGGAGGCCTATTTCGTCTATGCCGAGGAGCAGCGCAATTCAGCGCGCATCGCTGTGTTTCGCGACTTTCTTCTCGAAAAGGTTGCAGACACCCACTTCTGATTCGGTCAAAAGCCGTGTGACAACAATATGTTGGGAGCTATGCGCTGATTGCATGGCTGGGTTGTCAAACAAGTCATGGTGCGCGGGGCTGCCCGATCCTACATAGGTCCTGACACAAACGCGCCGCCACATATTGCGGCAGTTACCTCGACGGATGCCCCCCGATCGACAGCGTGTCACCCCGGGTTCGCCCGGGAGGGACCTTCGGGTCCCAACGTCTCCCAGACGTGAAGCCTCCCTAATGAGACTGGAGGCCGGATCAACGATCCGGCCTCCTCTTTTTTTGTCCGGGCGCCAATCTTCGCTTGTTCACTCTCCGGCAAGAATCCAGTCGAGGAGAGCGCCCGCGACGTCCTGGGCCGGGCCCCGCCATGGATGGTGGAAAAAGGTGAGGCCGGGTGAACTGTTGACCTCCAGGACCCAGGCATTGCCGGGGGTTCGCCTGTCGGCAACGAGCAGGTCGTAACCGGCAACGCGCAGTCCCGGAAGCGCGCGGCAGGCCTCCTCGGCCAGCCGGATATGGCTGGGGTGCAGACCGGGAGGACCCGAGACGACATCCCCGCCCTGATTGGGATGAGAGCTGCCGCTCAGCCAGACCCGCTGCTGGGGCCCCGGCACGGCATCGGCATCCAGGCCCTGCCGCGCAAGGTAGAACAGCGCGGTATCATCCAGGCTCAGCGGGACATGGCCCGGCAGTGCCCGGCGGGCACGCACCGCGTTCTTGGCCGCCACCAGGGCGTTCACTGAGGCGCTGCCGTCGCCCAGCACGCCGGGTCTGCGATCCAGCCGCGTCGCCACCGAACGACCATCCAGGCAAAGCACCCGTATGACCTCGCCCTCCAGCATCCGCTCGACCATGACCGTGGAAAAACCGGCTGCGACACGATCAAACGCCGTCTCGAAGGACCGCCGCCCGCCGACATGGGTGGTCAGCGCCTGGCCCTGCGTGCCGCCGTCGGGTTTGACGCAGACCTCGCCGCCGGCCGCTTCGAACCAGGCCAGCGCTCCGGCCCGGTCCGCGGCGGCAAAGGCCTTGCCTGGCGCAACAGGAAGGCCCGCGCCCTCCAGCAGCGCCTTGGTCGCACGTTTGCTCGTGGTGACCGCTGCCGTGCCGGCATTGATGTGGCGGGCTGCCGATATGGATGGGCTGGCGCCGACCCAAAGCTGACCGTAACGAAAGAACCAGTGGCGGCCAGCTGCCTCGAACGCAAGCCAGACCTCTGCAGGAACATCCGGGCGTCGCCGCGCCATGATCGCCCCGAAGGACATGCCGCGCCTGTGCAAGGCGGCGGCCATGCAGGCCGAATGACTCTCCAGTTCGTGGGGTCTTTTGTCCAAGAATCCTGCTCCCCGTTACCTGCCGCCACGATCAGAACGGCGCCCCGGCCCTGCGGCGTTCCGACGGCTGCGCCCGGCGCATGGCAGGATTGCCGAACCTGCCATGGTGCAGGGCCGCCCGAAGGACTATCTCTGTTTTCGACACAACGCGCCGCCACATATCGCGGCGTTGCCATCGAAGGATGCCCCCCATCGATATCGTGTCGGTCCGGGTTCGCCCGGGCAAGGGACCTTCGGGTCCCGACGTCTCCCAGACGTGAAGCCTCCCTAATGAGACTGGAGGCCGGATCATCCGATCCGGCCTCCTCTTTTTTCGTGCCTCCGTCGCTGGCGCCCTACTGGACCACTGCGGCCAGGTGACGCAGCACCTCGGCATCGAGGCGGCCGGCTTCGGTCTCCTGCATGGTGGCGATCGCTTCATCGGGCGTGGCGCCGGCGCGGTAGGGGCGTGCAGAGGTGAGGGCGTCGTAGACGTCGGCAACCATGAGGATGCGCGCCTCGGGAATCGGATCGCGCAGGCCCGCGGGATAACCCGAACCGTCGAGCCGTTCGTGGTGCTGCAGCACCGCCTCGGCCACGGGACCGTCGAAATCGATCCATTTGAGAATGTGGTGCCCCGCGGCGGCATGGCCCTTGATGAGTTGCTACTCGTCGGCGGTGAGGGGACCGGGTTTCATCAGGATCTCGGCGGGCACGCCGACCTTGCCGATGTCGTGGACATTGCCGGCAAGCCGGATCGTCGCCAGCGAACGCGCACCGACACCCATGCGGTCGGCGATCCGGACCGCGATCTCGCTCACCCGGTCATGATGGCCCGCCGTGAAGCTGTCGCGCTGTTCGATCGTGCCGGCCAGCGCACGGACCGTGTTGTCCAGGGCCATCATGCGCTGGACCAGAGGATTGTCGACGGGATGCTCGTCGTCGGGATAACGGAAGGCGACGATGCGCGCGCGCCGCTCGCCATAGCGCGTTTCCTTGACCTGGATGTCGAGCGTGAAGTCGCTGCCGTCGCGATGCCTGCAGAGCGCCCTGTAACGCCCGTCCGCGCCGCTCGCGATGCGGCGCTCGGCCTCGGCGAAACCTTCGGGACTGAGCAGGGCCCGGCAGGGCAACCCGACCATCTCGGCCGCATCGTCAAAGCCGAACATGCGCGCAACCCGCGCATTGGCATCGGTGATGCGTTCGCCGTCGTGAACGATAAGCCCTTCAAAGACCACATCCACCATCACCGAGAGCCAGGGCTCGGAGAACATCGACATCAGGGCGTCATCTCAGTCTGCTGGGGGGTTGCACATAGTTTCGGCGGCTCCCGCCGAACTTGTAAAGGTTGTTGCACTGCCCAGCAAACCTTATGCGCCTGCCGCCGCGTCAGAAGTCAGGCGGGCGAGAAGCCCGGGCACCCCGGCCATGGCGCGCAGGCGGTGGGTGGTTTGCGGAATACCCGGGGGCAGGCCGCCGTCGGGGCGATAGCAGGCGACCTGCATGCCCGCGGTATGGGCGGCCTGCAGACCGGCAAGGCTGTCCTCGATCACCAGACAGCGCGAAGGCCGGGCGCCCATGATCGCGGCGGCATGGAGGAAGAGGTCGGGCGCGGGTTTGCCCCGGCCGACGTCGTAGGCGCTGAACATGCGCTGCTCGAAATGCGCCAGAAGGCCCGATCCGCCCAGGGTGATCGCCATCTTCTCGCGCGGCCCGTTGGAGGCGACGCAGAAGGGAATGCGAAGGTCCGGCAGGATTTCCGCCACGCCCGCGACGGGCGCGACGCCGTCGGCGAAGGCCTCGGAGGCGATGCGTCGGAACCGCGCGGGCCAGTCCGGCGGCGCGGGCCGGCCGATCTCGTTCTCGATCGCGGCGACGATGTCGGCGACCATCATGCCGGTGAAGCGGCGGTGGACCTCCTGCCATGACGGCGTCCAGCCCAGCGGCGCGATCGCCTGCGCCATCGCCCGGCTGGAAACCTCCTCGGTATCGACGAGGACGCCGTCGCAATCGAAGATGATGAGATCGATGCCGCGCACGCGGCCATGACTACATGAAGAGCTTCTCGCCTTCCATGCCGGCATAAAGCGAGGCGACCTGCTCGCCGTAGCCGTTGTAGATCACGGTCGGGATGCGCTCGTCCGTGCCCAGCACCCGCTCGCTCGCCTGGCTCCAGCGGGGGTGGTCGACCTCCGGGTTCACGTTGGCCCAGAAGCCGTACTCGGACGGCACCAGATCCTCCCAGAAGCTCGACGGGCGCTCCTCGGTGAAGCTGACGTGGGTGATCGCCTTGACCGACTTGAAGCCGTACTTCCAGGGCAGGTGCAGGCGCAGCGGAGCGCCGAACTGGTTGGCGGCGGGGCGGCCGTAGGCGCCGGTCACCATGAACGGCAGGTCGTTGGTCGCCTCTGCAATGGTCACGCCGTCGGTATAGGGCCAGGGATACCAGCTCTGCTTCTGACCCGGAGCGACATCGGAGTCCTCGAAGGTCTGCAGCACGACGTACTTGGCCGAACCCAGGGGTCTTGCGTATTCGACCAGCGCCTTCAGCGGGAAGCCGGTCCAGGGCACGACCATCGACCATGCCTCGACGCAGCGGTGGCGGTAGATACGCTCCTCCAGCGGCATGGCGCGGATCAGGGTGTCGATGTCGACCGTGCGCTCCTCCTCCACCAGACCCGAGAAGGTCACGGCCCAGGGACGGCGCGGCAGGTCGGCGGCGCGCTGCCAGATCTGCTTGTGGCTGCCGAACTCGTAGTAGTTGTTGTAGGTGGCGTTGGTCGCCTCGTCCGTCACCGCACGGCCGGCGTCGGCATAGGCCGGATTAAGCGGCGCGGGATAGAGATCGGCGGTGGGATCGCCCGCGGCCTGCTCCATGGCCAGCTCCAGGACCTCCTCCTCGGCACGCGCGGCACCCGGCATGGTCAGCCCGGCCGCCAGGATCGGGCCGGCCGCGGCAAGACGCCCCAGGCTGCGCCGGTCGAGATAGACCGACTCCGACGTCACGAGGTTCTCGGACATTTCCCAGGACCGGGGAATACGGATCGGCATGGTGCAACGCTCCCTTGTGCTTGCAACCTAGATGCCGCCCAAAGGCGATCCGGGCCAATCAAAGGGCCGTGACATGCGCGTCATCGGCAGCATCCAACTGCGTCATCCCGGCCCCCGCATCAAGTGCGGGGCAGGCTCCGCAGCCGAGCGCCGGGATGACAATCCGGCGAGCTCCGCCTCAGACCAGCGCGGCGCAGGCCCGCTGAATGCGCTCGCAGGCGGCTTCCAACGCGGCGGTCGAGGTGGCGTAGCTGATGCGGAAGTGGGGCGACTGGCCGAAGGCCGCGCCCTGGACCACGGCGACCCCCTCGGCCTCCAGCAGGTAACCCACGACGTCGGTGTCGTTCTCCAGCACCTTTCCTTCCGGCGTCTTCCTGCCGATCATGCCGGCGCAGGAGGGATAGACATAAAACGCGCCTTCGGGCGTGGGGCAATGCAGCCCGGTCGCCTGGTTCAGCATCGAGACAACCAGGTCGCGCCGTTCCTTGAAGACCTTGTTGTGGGTCGCGATGAAGTCCTGCGGACCGTTGAGCGCGGCGATCGCGGCATACTGGCTGACCGAACTGGTGTGCGTCGTCGACTGCGACTGCACCTTGTTCATCGCCTTGATGATGCTTTCTGGGCCCGCGGCATAACCGACGCGCCAGCCTGTCATGCAATAGGCCTTGGAGACGCCGTTGGTCGTCAGCGTGCGATCCTTCAGCGAAGGCTCGACCTCGGCCGGAGTGCAGAACCTGAAGCCGTCGTAGACGATGTGCTC
This sequence comes from uncultured Rhodospirillaceae bacterium, assembly GCA_937880925.1. Classification (GTDB taxonomy): domain Bacteria; phylum Pseudomonadota; class Alphaproteobacteria; order SP197; family SP197; genus CALGGB01. Next base: position 12,041 of record CALGGB010000307.1, read on the forward strand.
GTACATGTCATCCGGCATCACCCAGACATGGGGATGGCGCACCAGCACGTCGGTGATCGCCTTCATCTCGTCCCAGGTGTAGGCCGCGCCCGTGGGGTTGGACGGCGAGTTCAGCATCAGCCACTTGGTCTTCGGCGTGATCGCGGCCTCCAGATCGGCGGCCTGCAGCTTGAAGCCGTTCTCGGCCGAGCAGGGAACCGCCACGGGCGTGCCTTCGCAAAGCAGCACGATGTCGGTGTAGCTCACCCAGTAGGGTGCGGGCACGATGACCTCGTCGCCCGTCTCGATGGTCGCCATCATGGCGTTGTAGATGACCTGCTTGCCGCCGCAGCCCACGGTGATCTGGGCGGGGGTATAGTCCAGGTTGTTGTCGCGCTTAAGCTTGGCGCAGATCGCCTCGCGCAGTTCCAGCACGCCCGCGACATCGGTGTAGCGGGTCTTGCCGTCCTTCATCGCCTGGTAGGCGGCTTCGACGATGTGGGCAGGCGTATCGAAATCCGGCTCGCCCGCGCCCAGGCCGATGACATCGCGCCCGGCGGCCTTCAGCTCACGCGCCTTGGCGGCAACCGCAATGGTCGGCGAGGGCTGGATGCGATCGAGACGGCTGGCAAGAAACGACATGGCAAGGGTCCTTTCGGCGGCGATTCGCGCGCGAACCTACTCCCCTCCCCCGGTCAGGTGGAGGGGAGATGTTGTTCCAGGGACAATTTTTCGCCCGCCGGTGCGGACCGGCGCCGGGACTGGACCGCGGTCAGCGGCCCTTCCACTCGGGTGCTCGGCCTTCGGCGAAACTCGCGGGGCCTTCCTTGGCGTCCTCGGAATCGAGGCAGGCGCGGTACTGCGGGATCTTGCCCGAGCGCATGTAGCCGTAGGCTTCCTCCACGGTCATGCCCTCGGTGGCGTTGACGATGGCCTTGACCGCGCGCAGCGACAGCGGCGCGGATTTGGCGACCTTGGCGGCCAGTTCCCGGGCGGCGTCCATCAGCTCGGCCTGGGGCACGACGCGGGAGACGACACCCCATTCGACGCCCTCCTGCGGGCTCATGCGGCGGCCGGTCATCATCATCTCGACGGCGACCGACTTCGGCAGGCGGCGCTGCAGGCGGATGACGCCGCCGCCGTCGGGCAGGATGCCGAGCTGGGCCTCGGGCAGCCAGAAGGCGGCGTTCTCGGCCGCCACGATCATGTCGGCGGCCAGCGCCAGCTCGAAGCCGCCGCCCGCGGCATAACCGTTGACCGCGGCGATCACGGGCTTGTCCAGGCTCCAGAGTTCGGTGAGGCCGGCAAAACCGCCCTCGGCCTCGCCCGACGAGCTGTCGGTCGATTCCTCGCCCGCCGCGGCCGCCTTCAGGTCCCAGCCGGCCGAGAAGAACTTCTCACCGCCGCCGGTGATGATGGCGACCGATGCCGAGGGATCGTCGCGGAAGGCGCAGAAGGTGTCCGAAAGCGCCTTGCTGGCGGCCACCGAAATCGCATTGGCCTTGGGCCGGTCGAAGACGATCTCCCAGATCGGGCCGTTTTTGGTCACCTTCACCATGTCGCTCATGCGTCTCTCCCTGTGTTCTGCCGGTCGCCGCGGCGCCGTGTTGTCCGTTGCGCGTGATCGTAGAGGCGCAGGCAGGCGCTGCCAAGGCAATGGCTTTGGGAGGGAATCCAGGGTGGCGGGCACAACTTCGGTCGCGCCTGCGACCCTGGGTCCCTGCGTCCGCAGGGATGAGGAAAAAGGGGGGGCGTTCAGGACCTAGCGGGCGATGCGGGACTGCCAGAGGACGAGGAGCGGGACGACGACGAGTTCCAGGCCGAGCCCGGCCAGGTGCCCGGCCGACGGGGTGCCGGCGAGCAGCAGGGAGAGCAGGCGGGCGAGGCCGCCGGCGACGACGAGAGCCGCAAGCAGGCGGAAGCGCCCGGTCTTGCGCGCGATGCCGGGCACGGTGGTCCAGAACGCAATGCCGAGGGCAAGGAAGATGCCCGAGAGGTAACGGACGTGACTGTCGAGATCGACCGTCAGGTCAGCGTCCGGGGCGAAGGCCACCGGACCCAGCAGCACGCCCGCGCCGCCGGCCGCGACCGGCACCAGCGCCAGGAGCGCGACGACAACCTGCAGGGCGCGGGTGCTGCCCAGCCTAGTTCTCGTACGGCCGCAGCAGGGAGCGCGAAATGATGTGGCGCTGGATCTCGCTGGTGCCGTCCCAGATACGCTCGACGCGGGCGTCGCGCCAGAAGCGTTCGATCGGCAGTTCCTTCATCAGGCCCATGCCGCCGAAGATCTGCACGGCGTGGTCGGTGACACGCCCCAGCATCTCGGTGGCAAAGACCTTGGCCATGGCGAAGTCCTGGTCCTGGGCCTCGCCGCGGGTCTCCTTGTCGGCCGCGCGCAGGCAAAGCAGCGTGGCGGCCTCGATCTCGACCGCCATGTCGGCGAGCTTGAACGAGGTGCCCTGGAACTTGCCGATCGCCTGGCCGAACTGCTTGCGCGTTGCGGCCCATTCCGTGGCCAGGCCCATCAGGC
>CALGGB010000308.1 GCA_937880925.1 uncultured Rhodospirillaceae bacterium
TGTAACGGTTCGATTGCGGGGGGCAGGTGCTGTCCCCGGCCGGCGGTGGCCGCCACGGGCCGGGGACAAGCGCCACCGCAGAGGTCCGGGCTGACCGGCCACGTCGCTTCACGATCATCCCGCTCAAGGGGGAACGAACGCCATGGAATATGTCATCGTGGGAGCCGGCCCGGCCGGCGTCATCGCTGCCGAAACCCTGGCCGGGCTTGAGCCGGGTGCCGACATCACCCTGATCTCGGGCGAACCCGAGCCGCCCTATTCGCGCATGGTGATCCCCTATCTGCTGGCCGAGGACATCCAGGAGGAAGGTACCCATCTGCGCCACAGCGCGGGCCACTACGACCAGCGCGGCATCAAGGTGGTGCACGAGCGTATCGCCAGGATCGATCCGGCCTCCAAGACCCTCGCCTTCGAGAGTGGCGGTAGCCGGAACTACGGCAAGCTGCTGCTGGCGACGGGCGCATCGCCCGTGCGCCCGCCGATTCCCGGCATGGATATCGCCAAGGTGAAGTCCTGCTGGACGCTGGCCGACGCGCGCCAGATCATCGAAGGCACCAAGCCCGGCGACCGCGTGGTGCTGATGGGCGCGGGCTTCATCGGTTGCATCATTCTGGAGGCCCTGTTTGCCCGGAAGGTGAAGCTCACCATCATCGAGATGGCCGACCGCATGGTCGCGCGCATGATGGACAAGACCGGCGGCGACATGATCGGCGACTGGTGCCGTGCCCAGGGCGTCGATGTGATGACCGCGACCAAGGTCACCGCGATCGAGGAAAAGGTCGACGGCAGCCTGTCGCTCTCGCTGGAAGGCAAGGACCCGATCGAGGCCGATCTGGTGGTCTGCGCCACTGGTGTGCGCTCCAACATCGGCTTTCTGGAAGGCAGCGGCATCAAGACCGATCAGGGCGTGCTGATCGACAACTTCATGCAGACCAGCGTGCCCGACATCTATGCTGCGGGCGACGTCGCCCAGGGCCTGGATTTCTCCACCGGCGAGCATGACGTCCATGCGATCCAGCCCACGGCCAGCGAACACGGCCGCACCGCCGCGCGCAACATGGCCGGGCACAAGACCGCCTATCGCGGCAGTCTGGTGATGAACACGCTGAACACGCTGGGGCTCATCTCCACCTCCTACGGCTTGTGGGACGGCACCGAGGGCGGGGACGAGGTCGTCTCCGTCGACAAGGAGAATGCCCGTTACCTGCGCCTGTCGTTCAAGGGCGATGTCCTGGTCGGCGCCCTGGCCCTGGGCCTGACCCAGCATGTCGGCGTGCTGCGCGGCCTGATCCAGACCAAGGTGCCCCTGGGCAAGTGGAAGAAGGTGCTGCAGGACGATCCCCACCAGATCATGTCGGCATATCTGGCCTGCGTGCAGGATGCCACGCGCCGCAACGCGGCATGAGGATCAAGGTCCGCACCGCGGGCCTGCTGGGCGAGTATCTGCCAAAGGGTTCGCAGACCAACCGGGCCGAGATCGACGTGCCTGAGGGGGCCAGCCCCCTCGACGTCATGGCCCAGCTCGGCTTTCCCGAAGGCGCCTATCTCGTCAGCCTCAACGGCACGGCCCTGCCCACGGCACAACGCCCCACGACCGTGCTGCAGGAAGGCGACGACCTCGCCCTGATGCCGGCCCTCAAGGGCGGCTGAGCCAGATCACCATTGTCATCCCGGACAAGGGCGCGTCAGCGCCCGCCGATCCGGGACCCATGCCGGAACCTCGCCACACCGACGGCGCCTGTGGCCGCGTTCCGGCATGGGTCCCGGCTCTCCGGGCTACGCCCTGCGGCCGGGATGACATCCCTGGTGGGAGAAGCGCCTAAGCCGCCCGATGGAACGGCGCATCGCCCAGCAGGGTGACGCGGTGCATGACGCGGTGGTGGGGCACGTAGTCGCGCGCGGCGTAGTGCTGGGTGGCGCGGTTGTCCCAGAAGGCCAATGTGCCCGGCTCCCAGGTGACGCGCACCTGGAACTCCGGGCGGCGGATGTGCTCGACCAGCATGGCGAGCAGCGCCTTGCTCTCGGCCGGCGAAAGCTCGTTGATGCGGCTGGTGAAGGTTTCGCTGACGTAGAGCAGCGGCCGGCCGGTCTCGGGATGGGTGCGGATCACCGGGTGGCTGGTCGGCGGGTTTTTCCTGCGCTGGGCTTCCAGCTTCTCGGCCCCGGCCTGGGCGATCACCGAATCGGCGAAGGCATAGGCGAAGTCGTGGGTGGCGGTCAGGCCGCAGAGGAACTGCTTCATCGGCTCCGACAGTGCCTCGTAGGCGGCATACATGCTCGCCCACAGGGTGTCGCCGCCGGCCGGGGGCAGGATGCGGGCGTAGAGCAGGCTGCCCAGGGCAGGGCGCGGCTTGAAGCTGACGTCGCTGTGCCAGGCGTCGTTGTAGTAACCCTTGTCGCCCTGGGACTCGATGATCGTGATCTTCGGGTTGATGTCGAGGCGGTCGAACACCGGGTGGGGATCCTCGACCTCGCCGAAGCGCTCGGCGAAGGCAACCTGCTGGTCGGGCGTGATGTCCTGATCGCGGAAGATCAGGAGCTGGTGCTCCAGAAGACCGGCGCGGATCGTGTCCACCGTGCCGTTGTCGAGATCCTGCGAAAGGTCGACGCCCGAGACCGTGGCGCCGATCGCCGGGGTCAGGGTGCGGAAGGTGACGTTCTGGTTGCGCATCGCTCGGGTGTCCAGTGCATCGGGAGCCAGGGTTCAGGTGGTCGTCTTGGCCTCGAAGGCCAGCGGCGTATGGGTCTTGGGATCGATCTCGAAGCCGCGCCGGATCTCGACGTTGCGCAGGATGATCTCCAGCACGGCGGCATCGTCGCCGTCGCTGTGGCCGGGATCGGCGTATTTCTCGCGCAGGTGGGCGACCATCTCGCGCTCGTTGGCGATCAGGCGATCCTCGACCGCATTGATCTCGTCGAGCAGCGCGATGACGCGCAGGTGACGGGCCATGTCGAACATGATCAGCGCCCGATGATGCGCCGGGCGTCGGCGATGGTCCTGGTCAGGGCTTCCGACATGGCGGTGATGTCGTCGGTCAGCGCCGCGAAGGTGAGGCCAAGCTGGCGCGAGGCCTTCATGTCGTCCTGGGAATAGACGTTCATGCCCCAGTCCTTGCCCGCCGCGACGGCGGCATCGGCCACGGTCTTGCGGTCGGCCACGTCGTCCTTGCCGAAGGCGCCCTTGCGGCCGCGCGCCATGTTGAGATCGAACGGCCCCAGGAAGACGCCATCGACGGTCTTGAGCTTGAGGATCGCCTCGACGTCGGCCAGCGCGCCGGAGGTCTCCACCATCGGGTAACAGCGCACGCGACGGTTCTCGGCCCCGGTCCAGCCCTTGGGCGGCGTGCCGTATTTCCAGGTCCGCCCGCCGCCGACGCTGCGGTCGCCCGAGGGCGGATACTTGGCGTAGGAGGCCAGTTCGCGGGCGTGCTCGGCGTTCTCGACATGGGGGATGATGACGCCGTCGGCACCGGAATCCAGGACGTGCTGGATGTCGATGCGCGTCGGCGCGGCGACCCGCGCGAAGGCCTTCAGGCCGCTCTGGCGCGCCAGCAGGATCAGCCGGTCGGCGCTCTCGCGGTTGAAGACGCCGTGCTCCAGGTCGAGCGTGATGCCGTCGTAACCCAGCAGCCTGGCGAGCTCCACGGCCGGCGTGTTGGCCGAGCTCAGCCACAGGGTGTAGGTCGCCTTGCGCGCGGCGGCTCCTGCTGCCTTTGCCATGTGTTTTCTCCCGATTCCGGCTGCCATGCTAGTCCGCCCGCTCGCCTGCGTCGATGACGCGCGCTAACCTTGCGCACCCAGGCAAGAACGGAGAACAACGCCATGGCCATGCCGACCCTCGACCTGCCCGCCGACCGCCCCCTGCTGCTCGACGGCGGCATGGGCCAGGCGATCTCCAAGGCCGGCCTGCGCCAGCCCGGCTCGCCCTTCTGGTCGGGCCGCGCACTGATCGAGCGCCCCGACCTGGTCGAGAGCCTGCACCGCCAGTTCATCGAGGCCGGCGCCGATGTCATCACGACCAACACCTATGGCGTGGTGCGTGCCTTCATGGCCGAGATCGGCATCGAGGAGCGCTACGAGGAGATGAACCTGAAGGCCTGCGAACTGGCTGCGCGCGCGCGCGACGCGGTGGGCCGGAACGTGCTGATCGCCGGTTCCCTGCCGCCGCTTTCGGACAGCTACATCCCCTCGGAGGTCCGCCCCGAGGAGGAGATGACGGAGCGTTACGCCGAACAGGCCGCGATCCTTGCACCCCATGTCGACTTCTTCATGGTCGAGACGCTGATCACCGTGGAGGAAACCCGCGCGGCCGCGCGGGGTGCCGCGGCCCAGGGCAAGCCGATCTGCATCGGCTGGTCGCTGCTGGAAAAGGACCATGGCCGGCTCAAGGGCGGGGCCACCATCGCCGAGGCCGCGGAGGCGGTCGCCGACCAGCCGGTCTTTGCCTTTCTCGCCAACTGCTGCTCGCCCGAGGCCGTGACCCGCGCCCTGCCGGATCTCAAGGCTCTGGGCAAGCCGACGGGCGGTTACGCCAACACTTTCGAGCCCATCGACCCGGAGCAGAAGACGGTCGCCGACCGCCACGATCTCGATCCCGCCGCCTATGCCGCCCATGTCGACAACTGGATCGATCAGGGCGCCCGCATCGTCGGCGGCTGCTGTGGCACCATGCCCGAGCATATCGCCCTGCTTCGGCAACGTATCGATGCAGGTTTCACTTGATCTGACACCAATCTGTTCCACAATTGTTCTCCTCGATTCGGAGGAGAGCCATGGCAAAGAACCTGTTCGACGACCCCCGTTCCCCGCGCCGCCCTGTGGCGCGACAGCAGACCGACCGGTCCTCGGCGCGGGAGATCGTCCGTGCCGTGCGGCGGGGCGAGCGCAATCCATTCCCTCAGGGCAGCCCGGAGGGCATCGCCTACGCCTTCACCGAGCAGCTGAAGCGCCACGCCGGCGCGGGCCGCAGCCCGCTCGCCGCCACCGCGCGCAAGGCGCTCGATAGTCACGACCCGGAAGAGGCAATCGATGTGCCGCCGGTGCCGGGTCTGAAGCCACCGGCCCCGGAGCGGATACCGGCGGCCGCGGAAGAGGAACGTCCGCCACTGCCGGGCGACATCCCACCTCGCCTGATGTGGCGCCAGGACGCTTTGCTTCCGGTCTCCGTCGATTTCGCGGATGCGATCGACAAGGCGGAGAAGTCTCACGGGCGATACGACGTCGTGCACTACGACGGCGACACGCCCACAGCCTGGGGACGCTACCAGTTCACGCGCATCGGTCTTCAGGAGGTGGGGCTGATGGACAAAGACGGGAACTGGATCCATCCCGGGTTTCCCACCGCAGAGGATTTCCTCAACGATCCCGCTGCCCAGGATGCCGCGCTCGCCCGACTCCTGGCGGCGCACGACCAACAAATCCGTGACAAGGGACTCCGGCAATATATTGGCCAGGAAATCGATGGCATCGTGGCGCGTTTTCCGGTCACCGAGGCAGGCATGCAGGCTGCCGCCCATCGCGAGGGTGCGGGCGCTCTCAGTCTCTACCTTCAGCATCAGGCTGAGCACGACTGGGTTTCGGATTTCTCCGGGCTCGACCAGAAAACTGAAGCAAAGTACAGGGCAATCGAAACGCGGCTCCGGACATTCTCTGAACTGCCGCTGCGCAGCAGGCATTATGCCCCGGCGCTGGTGACCGAAATACCGGTTCGATGACGGTGAGGCATCGCCTGGTGCTGATGCTGGCCGCGGCGATTGCCGCGGCCGGTTCGCTGGTCCTGGCCGACGAGCTCGTGGTCTTCCGCGACACGCCGTCGGAGTACGAGTGGCAGGCTGTTCAGGCGTACTTTCATGACAATCAACCCGAATCCACCAAGAACATGGCGTTACTTCGGCTCGATGACCCCGTGGCGGAGGAAGACTTCTACCAGTTGCCGAACGGCGTGACCCTCGACCTCGATGAAGACGGTGTGCAGGAACACATTCTGGCGGTTGGGCACCCCGAGGCCTGCGACCGCGAGGGCTGCGATGTGTACCTGCTGGAGGGCGACCGCAAGGATCTGCGAATCGACAAAGTCCTGCACCTGCCCCTCAAGGTGTTCGGCTCCACGGCGATCGTGTTCTTCGGCGAGGAGTTCCTGTTTCTGGAGAGTCCCTTGAGCGATGCGCTGATCTCCGGAGGCATGATCGGCCGCGAGAGCTTGTGGAATGTGCTCGAGCGAACGTATGGCAAGATCGAGTTCGAGCGGCTCGATCCCGACGAGATAGCCTTCGCCTCGATTGACCTCAACGGCGACTGGCGCAAGGAGGTGTTTTTTCTGAACCCGCCGGTAACCATGCTCTGCTACCGCTCCGGCTGCAGCACGATCCTGTCGCCCGATCTGGCGGACACCTCCCTTCCCTTCCCCAAACAGTGGACCTCGATCGCCCCCCTGGAGAACCACTGGGACTGGGACAGGACGTTTTACGTCACGCCGCACATGGTGCGGGGCTGGAAGGTCATCAGGAGCGGCAGGGGCTGTTACGTCTGGCTCGGGGATAGCTATGCGTACTTCATCGACGCCCCCTTCCGGCTGATCCCGGTGCAGGGCTGTTTCGGGTGATCCCGAGGCCGCTGCTCAACCGGGAAACAGCGGTTCGGGCAGGCCGCGCACGCCGGGGGTGAGGGCAAAGAGGCCGCCCTTTTGGGGCTGGCCCTCCGCCATGGGCGCCGTGCCGCCCCGGCCGATGGAGGTGACGTAGAGCATGTCGAGGCCGTCGCCCGCAAAGGCAGGCATGGAGGGTTTCTGCACCGGCATGGCCAGGCGCCGCACGACGCTGCCGTCGGGGGCGTAGCGCAGCAGGGCCCAGCCGTCGACATGGGCCGACCAGTAGTGGCCTTCCGTATCGACCGTCGCCCCGTCCGGGCGGCCTGGTTCGTCGCGGGTGGCAGCGAAGACACGGCGGTTGGCGATGGCGCCGCTTTCGGGATCGTGGTCCCAGGCCCAGATGGTCTGCACGTCGGGCAGGCTGTCGCTGTGGTAGAGCGTGCGCCCGTCCGGCGAGAAGGCCAGACCGTTCGCGGTGCCGATGCCGTCGACAAGCATGGTCACCGACCCGTCGGGGTCGAAGCGGTAGAGCGCCTGGCCGTGGTCGCCCAGGCGGATCGGCGCGCCCATGGTGCCGGCAAAGAACTGCCCGCCGGGACCGACGCGGCCGTCGTTGAACATGACGTCGTCCCGTTCGTTGACCCGCGCGACCAGCTCGAAGCGGTCACCATCGAAGTCGTAGAAGCCGAAGCCGGACTTGGCGGCCACCACCAGGCCGCCGCCGGCGCGGAAGCCGAAGGAGCCGATCGCCTCGGGCGGTCTGCGCGTCTCGTTCGTGCCGCTTTCGGGATCGAAGCGGTGGATCGTGCCCGCCCCGGAATCGACCCAGTAGAGCCGCCGCTCCCCGGCATGCCACATCGGGCATTCGCCGACCCTGGCTTGCGCATCGAGCACGCAGATCACTTCGTCCATCGTTCTCTCCCCCCGGCGCCTTGAGCCGACCCCGCATTCCTGAGACTGTCAATGCAGGAACAGGGGCAACGAACCATGGCACAGGACACCGGCACGCACCGCTACGTCGACGATCCGCGCAACGCCGATGTGCTGATCTCCGTGAACGGCGAGCTTCTGCCCCGCGACAAGGCGGTGGTCAGCGTCTTCGATTCCGGCTTCATCATGGGCGATGGTGTCTGGGAGGGGCTGCGCCTGCACAACGGGCATCTCGCCTTCCTCGATCAACACCTGCGCCGCCTGTGGCAGGGCGCCAAGGCGATCGCCATGGACATCGGCATGTCGCGCGAAGCTCTCACGGCTGAGATCATGCGCACAGTCGCGGCCAACCGCATGGAAAGCGGCGTCCACATCCGCCTGATGGTGACACGCGGGATCAAGGCCACACCCTACCAGGACCCCAGGGTCAACATCGGCCCGGCCACGGTGGTCATCATCCCCGAATGGAAAACCCCTGCCGAGCGCGAGGGCGGCGTCAGTCTGTTCACCGTCCATGTCCGACGCGGCGCGCCCGACGTGCAGGACCCCATGCTCAACAGCCACAGCAAGCTGAATTGCATCACCGCCTGCATCCAGGCGGCCAAGGCCGGCGCTGACGAGGCGCTGATGCTCGATCCCCACGGCTTCGTGGCGACCTGCAACTCCACCCACTTCTTCATCGTGCGCGACGGCGAGCTGTGGACCTCGACGGGGCGCTACTGCATCCACGGCATCACCCGCGGCAACGTGCTGAGGCTCGCCCGCGAGAATGGCATCCCCGCCTTCGAGAAGGACTTCAGCCTGACGGAGGTGTACGACGCCGATGAGGCCTTCATCACCGGCACCTTCGCCGGTCTTACGCCCGTCGCCAGCGTCGATGGCCGCGTGATTGGTGAGGGCACGCCGCCGGGGCCGGTGGCGACGCGGCTCAGGGGCCTTTACCGCGATCTGGTGGAGCGGGAGTGTCCGGCGCCGTGACCCTGCGCATCGCCATGTGGTCGGGGCCGCGCAACATCTCCACCGCGATGATGCGCGCCTTCGAGAACCGCGCCGACTGCGCCGTCTCCGACGAGCCGTTTTATGCCCACTATCTGGCGGAAACCGGGATCGACCATCCCATGCGGGAGGCGGTGATCGCCTCCCAGCCGGCCGACTGGCGCCAGGTTGCGGCCGACATCACAGGCCCGGCGCCCGGCGGTGCGCCGCTCTGGTACCAGAAGCACATGACCCATCACATGATCCCCGCCGTGGGGCGCGGCTGGTTCGACAGGGTTTGCCACGCCTTCCTGATCCGCGATCCCCGGGCCATGGCCGCCTCCTACGCCGCCAAGCGGGAAGGCGCGACCGCCGCCGACCTCGGCGCGCAATTGCAGGCCGAACTCTACGATGAGGTCGTGGCGCGCACCGGGCGCGAACCGCCGGTGATCGACGCCGCCGACGTGCTGGCCGACCCCGAAGGCATGCTGTCCCTGCTCTGCGCCGCGCTCGGCATCGCCTTCGACCCGGCGATGCTTTCCTGGCCCGCGGGACCGCGTGATAGCGATGGCGTCTGGGCCGAGCACTGGTACGCCAGCGTGCGCGCCTCCACCGGCTTCCGTGAACCGCCGGAGCGGGCGATCACGCTGACGCGCGACCTGCAGGCGGTCGCCGATGCCTGCATGCCCTTCTACGAGCGGCTCCATGCCAGGCGGTTGAGGCCGGGCACGGCTGCCCAAACCTAAGCCGTCATCCCGGACAAGCGACCGCAGGGAGCGACGATCCGGGACCTATGCCGGAACCTTCATGCTACGTCGGCGCATGGGGAGGCGCTCCGGCATGGGTCCCGGCTCTGCGCCCTACGGGCTACGGCCGGGATGACGGTGCTTTGGTGGCTGCGGGCGGGGCTCGCGCGGCGTCGTGTCGCGCGCTAGCATTCCAGGTATCAACCCAAGCGGGAACCGCCATGACGCCCACCGAACACCTGAGCGAACACGGCTATGCCATCGTCCGCGGCTTCCTCAAGCCCGACGAGGTCGCCGAACTGCTGGAGGCGCTGGAGCGGGTGAAAAAAGCGGCCGAGCCCCATCATGCCACCTGGCGCGACCGCAACCTGCTGTTCGAGATCATCACGGACCCGGTGCTCAAGCAAAAGGTCCTGCTGCAGGCCCACTGGGCGGCCTGGATCGAGCCGGTGCTGGAGCGCCACCGCCGCGACAAACGCTACTTCGATCTGCTCTCGCCCCTGCTGGGGCGCGACATCAAGCACCTGACCCAGCAGATCCACTGGAAGCCGCCCGGCGCGAAGTTCACCTACTACCGCTACCATCAGGACGTGCGCTTCCGCGAGCAGCCGGAGGTCTACAAGAACCTGGAGACCTCGTGGATCACCACGGGCCTGGCGCTCAACCGCCAGGACGGCGAGAACGGCGCGCTCCAGCTCGTGCCCGACAGCCACAAGATGGGTTATCTCGGCCTTTCCAGCGACGGCCCTATCATGACCGGCGAAATGCGCGATGCCGAGCTCAGGGCCAAGGGCATCGATCCGGCCAGGGTCCTGCAATGCGAACTGGAGCCCGGCGACCTGCTGATGTGGACGCTCTACACGATCCACGGCTCCAACCCGAACCGCAGCGCCGACCGCGACCGCCTGTTCATGCTCAACAGCTACGTGCGCGCCGCCGACACCCCCGAGCGCGGCGAGTGGGCCTTCCGCGACGGCGTTCCGGTGCCGCTGGGCGAGGAGCCGGAGATCTGCAAGTACGAACAGCTTCGCGAGCGGCCGGGGCCGTTCTACATCGAGGACGACTGGACCCGGGACAAGCCGGCGGCCTGATCGGGAACCACGGGGCATCCTCGCGGGTTGAGAGAGAAACGCACTCTCGCCTGGAGGACATTGCGATGCGCAGACTACCCGTTGCTTTCGGCCTGCTTGCTGCAGGCATCGCCGCTGCCGGCGTCTATGCCGCCGTGCGCTGGCGCAAGGCAGAACCCAGCTCGCCCGAACCGCCGCCGGGCTACGCCGCCGAAGAGTGGAGCGGCGTGGAGGAGGCCTCCGACGAGTCCTTCCCCGCCAGCGACCCGCCCTCGTTTTCGCCCGGCCATACCTGAGCTTCGGCTCGCTTCGCCCTCTCCCCTCGTGGGAGAGGGTTGTGCAGCCTTGGAACGGCCGCAGGCCGTGCCTTGGCGGAACTGGGTGAGGGGGAAAGAGGAGGGGGCGGCTCCCAAGTCCCGTTCAGTGTTCTGCCGGGCAACCCGGCTTGCGATGACCGGCGATGTATTCGTCGGCGAGTTCGATCATGCGATCGCGTCCGACGCTAGCATAATGGCCGCCGTGGCAGACGCTGACCGGCAACTCCTTGAGCCGCTCCATGCTCTCGATGTAGGCGGCGTCCGCGCCGGGCGAGGCGTCGGCGAACAGCTTGCCGTCGTAGATCGTGTCGCCCGAGAAGAAAATGCCGGTGGCGTCCTCGAAAAGACCGATGCCGCCCGGCGAATGGCCGGGATAATGGATCACGCGAAAGACGCGGTCGCCGAGATCGATGACGTCGCCTTCTTCCACCAGCCGCGTCGCCGGGGCGGGGCGCACGTTGTAGTCGGCCGGATCGAATCCCGCGTAGGGCAGGGCCTCGAAGATGTCGTAGCTGAGGTAGCCGTCGGCCAGCGTGTTTTCGCGCGTCGGCGCGGCCATGATGCCGGCCTCGGCACCGTGCATCACGCGGTGCTCGAATTCGTCATGTCCGCCCACATGGTCGAAATGGCTGTGACTGGCTACGCACAGCACCTCGCGTTCGGCCAGCAGGCTGACGTGGCGGCGCAGGGGCACGACGCCGAAACCCGAATCGAACAGCAGGTCGCGCTCGCGGCCGCGTACATGCCACATGTTGCAGCGCACGCCGGGGTCGATGAACGGTTCCCAGATCAGCGTGACGCCGTCGGTCAGGCTCTCGCGGCGGTACCAATCCTCGGGGCGACAGACGGGAAGGCTCATGGCGCGATCCTCGCGGCGATGGGACAGCCGCGGGCGCGGCGTCCGGCGATGTAGTCGTTGGCAATCTCGACCATACGCTGCCCGCCGACGCTCTTGCCATGGCCGCCGTGCAGGGCGGTTACCGGCAGGGCGCGGATTCGCGCCATGGTCTCCACGAAATCCTCGGGCACGGAATGATAGACGTCGTCGTGCAGGTGGCCCTCGAAGATCGCGTCGCCAGAAAAGAAACGGCCCGTGGCGTCCTCCATGACGCCGATGCTGCCCGGCGAATGGCCCGGCAGGTGCAGGACGCGGAACACACGATCGCCCAGGTCGATGACGTCACCCTCGTCGATCGGGTCGGTCACGGGGGCCGCCTTCACCATGTAGGATTCCGGCTCGAACCCCTCGTGGGGCAGGGCGGTGAAGATATCGGCGCGGACCCAGCCCTCGATCACCATGTTGTCGCGGTCCGGCGCGGCCATGATCGCGGCCTCTGCGGCATGCATCAGACGCTGGGGGAATTCGTGGTGACAGCCGATGTGATCGAAATGGCTGTGGGTGCCCAGGGCCAGGACAGGCCGGTCGGTGATGGTCGCAAGGTAGGCTCGCAGGGATGCCACCCCCATGCCGGAATCGACCAGCAGGTCGCGGTCGCGCCCGGCGATGTGCCAGATGTTGCAGGCGGTGGTGGGATGGGCGTGGGGTTCCCAGATCAGGGTCACCCCATCGCCCATGTCCGCCTTGCGGAACCAGGTCGCTGCGACCTCCACGGTTCCGCTCCCCTTCAGTGCTGCTTGGAGAGGCCCAGATGCTCGCGCGTCTCGCCGGGCGACATGACGCGCACGCCCAGGCGCTCGACGATGCCGACGGCGCGTTCGACAAGCTGGCCGTTGGTCGCCAGCACGCCGCGGTCGAGATAGAGGTTGTCCTCCAGGCCGACACGCACGTTGCCGCCGGCCACGACCGATTGTGCCGCCATGGGCATCTGCAGGCGGCTGATGCCGAAGGCCGACCAGCGCGCGTTCTTGGGCAGCAGGTTGCGCATGGCCATCAGCGATTCGGTGTCGGCCGCAGCGCCCCAGGGCACGCCCAGGCAGAGCTGAAACAGCGGCGGCTCGGCGATGTGACCCTCGGCGATGAGCTGGTTGGCCAGCCGCACGTGGCCCAGATCGAAGCACTCCAGCTCCGGCGTTACGCCCGCAGCCTTGATGCGGTCGGCCATGATGCGCAGGTGCTTGGGCACGTTCATGAAGGCGCCGCCGGGGAAGTTCATGGTGGCGATGTCCAGCGTGCAGATCTCGGGCAGCAGCTCCTCGATGTGGAGCACACGGTCCTCCGGGCTTGCCATGTCGCAGCCCTCGGCGGCCCGCCCGGGATCGTTCTCGTCGGGAATGAAGTCGCCGCCCATGCCGGTCGTCAGGTTGATGATGACGTCGACATCGCTGGAGCGGATGCGCGAGACGACCTCACGGAAGGCGTCGCGGTCGCGATTGCCCTGGCCGGTGGCGATATCGCGGACATGGATATGGGCAATCGCCGCACCGGCGCGCGCGGCCTCGATCGCCGAATCGGCAATCTGCTGGGGCGTGACCGGCACCTTGTCGCTCTTGCCCACGGTATCGCCCGCGCCTGTGATGGCGCAGGTGATGAAGACTTCGTCCTTCATGGCATCCCCTCTCTGGAGTCTGGCCCCTTTTACGCCGCCATGCGCTCGGCGACGAGCTTGTGGAAGTGGTGAACGGCGCCTTCCCAGATGCCGTTGAAGCGCGCGCCCTGCATGGCGGGCGAATGATGGCCCTGGAACACGGCCTCGACCGCCTCGAAATCCTCGACATTGGTCTTGTCGAAGAAGTCGATGATGGTCTCGCGCGCATTCCGGTAGCGCTCCGCCGTGGCGCCCTCGCCGGCAAAGTAGAAGTCCCAGCGCTGGTGTGAGCGGGCCGCGCCACCGGGAAACTCCACCATGCTGGCGCAATGATCGGGGCCGATGATGAGTTTGAAGTTGGGGAACAGCGCCATGTTCTTGGCGGTGCGGTTGTCGTCGGCAACGCCGCGCCAGCGCGGCAGGGGATCGGCCTCCGCCCAGTTCTCGGGCAGGCCGACCTCGATGATCGTGCCCAGGCAATTGCCCTCGGCGATCACGGCGTGCTCCTCGAAGGGCGCGACCTCGGCCAGAAGAGTATGGATGAAGTTGAGGTGCAGCGTCTCCAGGTAGTTCTCGACCACGAGCTTCCAGTTGCTCTTGATCTCGTAGGGCAGCGTGCGGCACCACACAGCCTCGTCCAGGCCGTAATGCTCGAAGTGCTTCAGGAACGGCGCGGCATAGTCCTCGAAGGGCCCTGCCTTGCCATCAATGTTGACAAACAGCCAGTCGTGCCAGCGGGCCATGGCGACCGGCGTCAGGCCGGCGCAGCTCTTGTCGAGATCGCCGGAGGGCTGGTTGTGGCCGCCCCAGTGCGGCGTCACCCGCAGGTTGCCTTCCAGATCGAAGGTCCAGCCGTGGTAGCGGCAGCGCATCATCTGCATGCCCGAGGCCTGTTCGGGCACCAGGATCGCCCCGCGGTGGCTGCAGACATTGTGAAAGCAACGAATCTCGCCGGCCCGCGTGTGGACAAACAGCAGCGGAGCGCCTGCCACCGTGCGCGGCAGGATATCGCCGGGCTGGGCCACCTCGTGGGCGTAACCCGCGCACATCCAGGTTCCGGCAAACAGCCGGTTGCATTCCTCCAGGGCGAAGGCCTCGTCGGTATAGGCGTGAGCAGGCAGCCCACGGGCTTCCCCCGTGGGCTTGGCAAGCTGTTCGATCTGGCTTCTGGCTAACATGGGCGTCTCCGGCGAATGCGGCTATCCTAATGGCGGCGCGCGGCTACGGGAAACCCGTGCGTTGGGGTGATTGTTCGCACAGTTCCGGACCGGGCTGCTTCTTTGGGCTGCGGGTCTGTGACATAACCATGCGCAAGACAGCCGCGGTGGCGCAACCCCCACCGCGGGTCGGGGATGTCGATGCTGAAAACGCTGTCGATCAGCACCAAGCTGTATCTCATGGTGATCTGCGCCGTGACCATCTCGGTCGCCTCCGGCGTCAACGCCTATGTCCAGCTCCTCCAGGTCGAGCAACGCGTCGCCGTGCTCACCGGCGAGCTCGATGAAGACCTGATCGCCGTTCAGGATCTCCGCGGCAATCTGCTCGAACTTTCCCTGCGCCAGCAGTTCATGGCCGGTGGCGTAGGCGGTACCAGCGTAACGGACCGCGCCGAGATCGCCGACCTCACTCAGCGCATCGACGAATCGCTGCAGACGCTCTCGACGCGTCCCTGGCTGCGTGATGGCGCAATTGCGCTGCGTAACGCGGTGTTCCAGCTTCGGGAGTACGTGCGCGACATCAGCGACAACGGCCTGGATGCCGATTCCGCCGACGAGCTCGACAGCGCCATCGACCTGATGCGCGACATGTCGACGGAGATCTCGACCAGGGTGGTGGCCGAGCGCGATGCCGTGGGCAAGCTGCTCGATGACGCGGGCATCCAGATCATCACCGGCTCCATTGCCGGCATCCTGTTTCTGGCCTTGCTGGGCACCTACCTGATCCGCAGTCTGGTCGTGCGCCCGGTTGCCGAACTATCCGCCCTGCTCGAGGAAGTAGCGCGCGACCTCGATTTCACGCGCCGCCACACCTATGAGCTGGAGGACGAGATCGGGCGCGCCTCGGTCGCCTTCAACCGTCTCATGGAGCAGACCCAGGGGGCATTGCGCGAGCTCTCGCAGAACACCACCCAGGTTGCCGGTGGCGCCTCCCAGGCCTCCAGCGCCATCGGCCAGGTCGCCGAGGGCGCCCAGCTCCAGATCGACGATCTCAACCAGATCGTCGAGGCGATGCAGCAGACCAGCCTGTCCATCGCGGATGCTGCCCAGACCACGCGTGAGGCCAGCCAGCAGGCCACCGCCGCTGCCCGCCTGGTGGAGGGCGGGCGCGCCCGCATGGGTTCCATGGTGCAGTCGGCCCGCGGTATCGAGGAGGACAGCAAGCGCATCAACCGCATCTCGGACGCGATCACGCGTATCGCCAACGAGACCCACATGCTTTCGCTCAATGCTTCGATCGAGGCGGCGCGTGCCGGCGACAACGGCAAGGGTTTTGCGGTGGTGGCCGAACAGGTTGGCCAGCTCGCCGAGGACTCGGCGCAATCGTCGCAGGAAATCCAGGCGCTGGCCAAGCAGGTCGAGGCCGATGCGGCGCGCAGCCTGGATGTCGCCGAGGCGCTGGAGCGCGCGATGGACGAGATTTCCAGGCACGTCTCGGAATCCGACGCCATGGTCCGCTCGGTTGCCGCGGCGGTCGAGGAGCAACGGGCTTCGGTGGCGCGCATCGAAGTCAATGTCGGCTCGCTGCGCGAGATCGGCCAGGGCAACGCCACCGCCGCCGAGGAGATCACGGCCACGATGATCGAGCTTTCCAAGCTCGCCCAGCGCTCGCGCGAGCAGGTCGACCGCTTCAAGACAACCTGATGGCGGCCGGGGGGCGGACCGCATGGCGGTGAGCGGGCAGACGACGAACCAGGAGGCAGCCGACGACCCCGACGTCCTGCGCCTGCTGGAGGATTTGCGGGAAAAGTCCGGTCTCAAGCGTGATGAGCTTCTGTCGCGCAAGATCGCGGGTGTCCTGCGCCAATGGCCTGTTATCGAGCGGGCGGCCCGGGTCGACGATCTGGTGGCCAGACCCCACAGCGACCCCGTCTGGCTTGCCTTTGTCGAGGCGGTCACGGTGCACGAGACCTATTTCTTCCGCGATCCCGGCCAGCTTGCCGTGCTGGCGCAGGATATCCTGCCGGCCATGCTCGCGGCCAAGGCCAGTGCCGGGCGTCGCAGCCTTCGGGTCTGGTCGGCCGGCTGCGCCTCCGGTGAGGAGGCCTACACGGTGGCCATGCTGGCGCTGGACGCGATAGCCGAGCGGGGCGAAAGCCTTGCGGCGTGGTCGGTCACGGTGGTCGGCAGCGATATCAGCCGGGCCATTGTCGCGCGGGCGGCCGAGGGCATCTACGGCGGTCCGGGTCTCAACGCCTTCCGCCGCATGCTGGTGCGCCATGCGGTGCATTTCGAAGACTGCGGCGATGACCATCCCGGCCGCCGGCGCATCAGCGGGCGGCTTTCCGAACTGGTCCGCTTCCGGCAGCACAACCTGATGGATACCGATCCGCCGCAGACCGGCTTCGACATCGCGCTGTGCCGCAATGTCTTCATCTACTTTGACGATGCCGCGCAGAAACGGGCGGTCGCCACGCTGCATCGCGGTCTGGCAGCCGGCGGTTTCC
The DNA here is from genome assembly GCA_937880925.1 of uncultured Rhodospirillaceae bacterium. GTDB lineage: Bacteria > Pseudomonadota > Alphaproteobacteria > SP197 > SP197 > CALGGB01. Next base: position 16,775 of record CALGGB010000308.1, read on the forward strand.
TGTTGCTGGGCGTCACCGATCGGTTGGCTCCAGGAAGCGGTTTTGTCCGCGAGGCGAGCGGTACTGCCGTCATCTACCGGCGCGCAGGCACGTCATGAGCCGCTGGTTGCTGTTTCATTGCGGGGAACGGCGCTGCGCCTTGCCGGTGGCCGGCGTGCTGCGTGTCGCACCTGTGGTTGCAGCCTCGCCCTTGCCGCGGGCACCCGAGTGGGTCGAGGGCATCGCTGCCTATGGGCGTGCGATCGTGCCTCAGATCGCGCTGGGGGCGCTGATCGGGGAACCCGAGGAGGGTGGGCTCGTCATGGTCGCGCAGAGCGGCGCGGGCCCCGTCGCCCTGCGGGTCGATGCCATCGACCGGGTCATCGATCTGGTGGAACCGACCGAAGGGCGACCATGCGGTGACGGCATTGTCATTGGTACCGTGCGGCGCGGCCGTTTCGATCTCGCCCTGCTTGATCTCTCCAGGCTTGCCATTCCGGTTGCCGCGCTGCCGCCGGTCACGGCGGCCGATTGGGACGAAACCCATGAGACCATCGAAGCCGGTACCGATCGGCATGGTGTACCCCGTGATCTGATATGCGCTGTTGAGGGCGGGTTCATCGCGTTGCCCCTGGCGCGCGTACTCTCGGTGGAGCGCGCCGGCGTCACATTGGCTTTGTCCGATACCGCCGGCCGGCCTGGGGCCGGCGGTCCCGCTGCCATGGCGGTCACCGTGGCACTGACCCGGGGCAGGGCGGTTCTGGGGGTGGCCCAGGTCCTGGGCCCGCGCCAGCCGGGAACCCCCGGCTACCACGATGCAACCCTGCTCGACTGTGATGGCCTGGAACCGGCCGATGGGCTCCCCGTGACGGGGGGGCAGGATCAGCCGGGACTGTCAACGCGCGTCATGTATCTGTTGGGCGCGGGTGATCGCCTGGCGCTGCTGCCCGCATCCAAGGCTCTCTTTGTCGGCGCGATCGACCATTGGTGCCCGCTTCCGGGCGGCGACCATGGTCCCGATGGCATGGTGCCCCTGGGCGGCGCGATTCTGCCGGCCCTCGACCTGGGCCGCCTGTTTGGCGATGCGGTGTGCGCGCGTCCCATGGCCATGGCGCTGGATGCGCGGGGCACATCATGGGCCGTCGCCTGCGACAGCATCAGCGAGCGCCATGGCCGCATCGAGGGGCGGCCGATGACCCTGGACGGCCTTGCCACCCTGGGCCAGGCACGCATTGCCGAGGGGCTGGTCCCGGTGCTGGATGCCGACCGGCTTGTTCTTCCGGGGCAGGCATCGTGACCGCGGCGCCGATCAGGGTGGCGATCGTCGATGATTCGGCTTTCATGCGCATCGCCCTTCGCCAGATGTTTGGCCGTATCGAGGGCGTCGAGGTCGTTGCAGAAGGGCGCAATGGCAAGGAGGCGATTGAAATCGCCGCCAGTCACGCCCCGGACCTGATGACGCTTGATGTCCTGATGCCCCAGATGAACGGCATAGCGGCGCTCGAACGCATCATGGCCGACCATCCCTGCCCGATCATCATGATCAGCACGGAAACCCTGGACGGCGCGGAGACGACGATGCGCGCGCTCGACCTGGGCGCCATCGACTTCATCGCCAAGACCACCGATCTGGCCAAGCTCGACATGGCGGCGATCGAACACGACCTGGAGCAGAAGGTACGCTACTGGTCCAGGCAGGATCGCCGCAGCCTGCGCCGTGCCAAGCCGGCACAGCGCCAGCTTGCGCGTGCGGCAGTGGTTCCCATGGCCCCGCCCGAGCTTCTCGTCATCGCGGCCTCCACCGGCGGCCCGCGGGCGGTGACCGAGCTGGTCTGCGCCCTGCGTGCGACGCATTGCCCCATCGTGGTGGTCCAGCATATGCCCGCCGGCTTCACCACGGACTTCGCGAGTCATCTGGCGGTCCGCGCCGGCAGGCATGTGGTTGAAGCCGGGGATGGCCTTGTCTTGTTGCCCGGCGTCATCGCCGTCATGCCCGGTGGCATCAACAGCGAACTTGCTCGCGACGACAGCGGTGACCTGGCCGTGCGGTTCTCGCCGGATGGCTCCGGTGCCGTCCATCCCAACGCCGATATCCTTCTCCATTCCGCAGCGTCCCTGGTCGAGAGCGCGGTCGCAGCGGTGCTCACCGGCATGGGCGATGACGGCACGCGCGGTGTGGAAAGCTTTGCCCGACGCGGCTGGCCCGTGCTGGTGCAGGACCCGGCAAGCTGCGTTGTTGCCGGCATGCCCCAGTCCGTGATCGCGGCAGGCTCGGCCAGCGAAGTGCTGACCCTGGCGGCCATGGCGCGGCGCCTCAATGGCTGGCTGGCCCCAGACACGCAGGGAGAAGCGTGATGACGCAGCGCGTCCTGATCGTCGATGACTCCCTTCTGATGCGCACGGTCATTCGCAGCATCGTATCGGCCGATGACTCCTTCGAGATTGTCGGTGAGGCGGTTGATGGCATCGAAGGCGTGGAGAAGGCCACGGCCCTGCGCCCCGACATCATCCTGCTTGATATCGAGATGCCGCGCCTGGATGGCATCGGTGCGCTGAAGCAGCTTCGCCTGGTCTCTGTCGCCCGGGTAATCGTGGTTTCCTCTGCTGCCCAACTGGGTTCCCCCCAGGCACTGGAGGCGCGCCGCCTGGGTGCGTCCGATGTCATCGCCAAGCCGTCAGGAGCGCTGAGCCTGGATCTCCAGGACCGGCGCGGCCACGCGATCGTGCTTGCGATGCGCAAGGCCTGTGGTTTGGACGCCTGAGATGAGCGACCTGACCGATGTGCTCTGGCAGCAGTTCGCGACGGAAGTCGGCGAGCACCTGGACCTGATCGAGCGGGAACTCGATCCCGCGGCCGGCCGGGCCGAAGGCGAGGGGGTCGCCGGCCTGTTCCGCGCCTTTCATTCGATCAAGGGGCTGGCGGCGGCGATGGGTGTTCAGGCCATGGAGGGCATGGCCCATAGCGGCGAAAGCCTGCTGGCTGGCGTGCGCGACGGCCTCGTGCCCCTCAACGAGCAGCACCGCAGCCTGCTGATGGATGTCGGCGATGCCCTGCGTGCCATGGGCCAGGAGGCCACCGCCGTGCGCGGTGACGTCGCCGCCCGCGATGATCTTGCCGGCAGGCTTGCTGATGCCGTGGCTGCGTTTCGCTCCGGCGCCGGAACCAGGGCAAAGGCCAATGAAGTCGCCGAGGGCGTTGATCCGCGCCTGGCGGCACTGGGTGCGGCTCTTGCGCAGATGATGGAGCGGCTGGTCGAGGCCCTGCGTCCGGGCGCGCCGTCACAGGCCTTGTCGGATCTTGATGCGGAACTGCTGGGCATTGATGGCCTGATCGGGGAACTGGGTCTGCTGGGGCTGCGCCGCCAGGTGCGCCGGCTCAGCCGTGCTGTGCATGATGGGCGTCCTGACGTCGCCCTGTTGCACGATCTCGGCCTTGCCCTGGGCGTTCTTGAGGAAACGCTCGGCTACGATGTCGGCGGCCGGGCCCTGCTTGGCCATGCCGCACAGAGCGGGGCCGGAGATCTGATCCGCATCTGCGCCAGGGCCAGCGAAGTCCTGCGATCGGCAGCGCCCGGGCAGATCGATGGCGGGGAGGTCGCCGACCTGCTGGAAGCCGCCGCGCTGCGGGCCGATCTGCTGGCGCTGGAGCGCAGTGGAACGTTGCTGCGCCTGGCGATCGACCTGTTGCGCCGCGGCGAACTCCACGACGAGGCCAGCCTCACTCTGACGGGCGTGCTTGATCGTATTGTCGAGCAGGCTGCCGCCAATCCTCCCTGCGACATTGAGGCCGAGCCGGCCCATCGGCTGGAGGAAATGCTGCGCGCGCTGGTTGCCGGCAAGGGCATCGAGGCGAGCCTGGAGCGCGCCATGGCCTTGGGTGTTCCAGGTGCTCTGCTCGAACAGCTCTCTGATGAGGCGCGGGAACGGCTGGGCAAGGTGATCGACGATCCCGGTCAGATTCTTATCGCGGTCGATGCCGATCTGGAGTCCGATGCCGCATTGGCCGAGGCGTTTGCCGCCTGGGTCGCCGACAATGCCGAACCGGTGACCAGCCTGGTCGCAACGCGGGAAGGCAATACGCGCACGCGCCTGTTGCTTGCCACTCCGGCGCGTCCCGCGGCGGTACTGGCCGATCTTGGCGCGCTCGATCGCGGCGGTGAACGCCTGCGCGTCACGATCTGCGACGGGCGCAACGACCGGGGCCGTGATGGTATTGCCCAGCCGGTGCTGGAGGAAACCCTGCGTGTTCCCTCCCGTGTCATTGACGACATCCTGGAGCGGCTGGGCGACATGATGCCCATTGCCGCGGGGCTGGAAGCGCTGGTGAAGACGCCCGCCCTGCAGCCGCGCGAACGCGAGGCCCTGCTGCATGGCCTGGAAGGCGCGCCGGAGCCCCACCAGATTGTCGATCGTGCCGACGAGCGCCGCGATGCACTGCGGCGCATCAGCGATACCTTTGCACGCGCCCTGAAAGGTCTGCGCGAAGCCGCACTCGAACTGCGCATCGTGCCGGTCGACCTTCTCTTCGGACGTTATCCGCGCCTGGTGCGCGACATGGCGCGCAGCATGGACAAGCAGGTCGTCCTGAGCCTGGAGCCCAATGGCGCCCGCATCGACAAGGGCATGATCGAGCGCCTTGCCGACCCCCTGATGCACATGATTCGCAACGCCGTCGACCATGGCGTTGAAAGCCCCGCGAAACGTGAGGCCGCAGGCAAGCCGGAACGCGCGAGTATCGTGTTGCGTGCCGAGCAACGCGGCGAACACGTCACCATCGCCCTGTCGGATGACGGCGCAGGCATCGACACGGACGCGGTACGCAAGCGCGCGGTGGATGCCGGCCTGCTCTCGTCCCAGGCCGCCGAGAGCGCATCGCCCGAGACGCTTCACAGGCTGATCTTCGAGCCCGGCTTTTCGACCGCGGCGAGCATCACGGCCACCTCGGGCCGGGGTGTCGGCATGGATGTGGTGGCCAGCACGGTCGCCGAGCTTGGCGGTTCCGTCACGGTGCAGTCCCGCCCAGGCGAGGGCACCACGATCCTGCTGGAACTGCCGCTGTCGGTTGCCCTGCAGAGCACCCTGCTGATCGAGCAGTCGGGTCAGGTCTTTGCCCTGCCGGACCGCCATGTAACCGCCGTGGCACGGCACGACGGAGCCAGCC
>CALGGB010000309.1 GCA_937880925.1 uncultured Rhodospirillaceae bacterium
CGTCGGCCAGGACATCGGCAAAGGCCGAGCCCTTTTCGCGCATCTCGGTAAGGATGTAATTCGAGGTGCCGTTGAGGATGCCGTAGAGCCGCGACACACGGTTCGCGGCCAGGCCTTCACGCAGCGCCTTGATGATCGGGATGCCACCGGCGACCGATGCCTCATAGCCGACATGAACACCGGCCTTGTCGGCAGCCTGGGCGATGGCCGTGCCGTGGTGGGCCAGCAGCGCCTTGTTGGCGGTGACCACGTGCTTGCCTGCGGCAATCGCGGCTTCGACAAGCTTCAGGGCAACCCCGGCATCGCCGCCGATCAGCTCCAGCACAACATCCACGTCGTCGCGCGCGGCGAGATCGCGGGGATCATCGCACCAGGCCATACCGGACAGATCGACGCCGCGGTCGCGGCCGGGATCACGGGCGCTGACCGCCGTGACGTTGATGGGACGGCCTGCACGGGCGGCCACGACCGCGCCGTTGGCCGCAAGCAGGGCAACGACACCGGCGCCGACCGTTCCCAGGCCGGCGATACCAAGACGGAGGGGTGACATCAGGCGCCGAACAACACGTCGACGCGGCGGTCCTGTGCCGCGTCGGAGCTTGCCTGGTTGTCACCCGCGGCCTCGACCATGACATCGTTGCGCGGCACGCCCTGACGGATCAGTTCCTCGGCCACGGCCGTGGCGCGATCGAGCGAGATGTTGAAGTTCACAAGCTCCTGCTGTGCCGTTTCCATGCCGCCTGCAGGCTTGCTGGCATGACCGACCAGGCGGATATGGCCGCCACGTTCGGCATGGAGAAGCACAAGCTGACGGACGATGTCGCGCTCGGCGCTGCCCAGCGCGCTGGAGCCGTCGCCAAAGCGGATGATCGCGGCAAGTACCTCGTTGACCGGGGCCCCGGGCTGGGTTGTGAAGACGGCCTCGGTCTGCGCCACAGGCTCGGACGAAGCAATCACGATAGGCTCTCCGCCCGTACCGGCATCGGGCCCGGAGGCCACGATCATGTCGTTGAAGTCAAGCGCCTGCGTCGCGACGGGCTCCTGGGTCACCGCGATGACCTCGGGCACGCTGGTCGTCACGGGCTGCACAGCGGCCTGGGGTTCAGCCGAGGACGCCAGGGTCTCGGCAACCTCGGTGAAGGACATTTCCGGTTCCTCGGCAACCAGCGCCTGATCGCGCGCATCTGCCGCCTGCATCACCGTCGTCACTTCGACCGTACGGGTGATGCTGCCGACAAGTTCGCCGCTGGCGTTGTCGACCACCGTCTGCTGCTCGATACGGGTCTCGCTGCTGCCGCCGGAGCTGCCGGCCATCGCCATCTCCGACTGCTGCATGGCCTCCTGTGTGGTGGCCGGCATGGCAGCAGCAGGCTCATCCAGCGGGGTGACCTCGGCGGGGGCCAGTTCGGCGACATATTCGGGCACCACCACGACCTGATCGGGTATCACCGCAACGTCGATCGGCTGATCGGGATCGCGCTCGGACATGGCGACGAGAGACTGCCCCTCCATGGTCTGGGCACCCACCGCTGCCGGCGCGACCTCCGCCACGGCAGCGGCCGGCTCGGCAACAGGCTCCATCGCAGGCTCGGCGGGGGGCTGCGCGACGACCACCGTATTCTCGGCGACGTCCGCGTCGACCACGATCTCCGCTGCGGGTTCGGCAACCGCAACCGGCTCCATCATCGGTTCCGCGGGGACCGCCACCTCAGGCACGACGGTTTCGGCCACGGGCTCGTCATCGACATCCATCACTACCGGTTCGGCCATCACCACACGCGTCACCGTGCCGACCAGTTCGCCGTCCTCGCCGCGGATGGTCTCGGTCTCGACCCTGCTTTCAACCACCGGCAGGGATTCGACCTCCATCGGTTCAGGCTGTGGCTGCTCCATCTCGGCGACGGCAATCGCCTCGGCCTCCATCGCGGCCTGGGCCTCCGGTTCGGGCGTGGCAACTTCTTCGGGAACAGGCATCACCTGCGCCTCGGCGATGGCGATTTCGCCGCCGGGCTCGATGTAGGTGGTCTCCTCTGCGACCTCGACAACCTCGGGCTGGGGCAGCGGCATGGCCTGGGGCGTGGTCTCGTCGTCGGCGCGCTGCAGGTCACTCGAATACTGCGCATTTGCAAGATCGGCCGACAGGGCATTGGCCACCGCGTCGATCTGCTCGGGCGTGGAGACATTCGCCGGAGCATCGGGAACTTCGGCCAGATTGGGATAATCCTGGTCGGCGCCGGGCACGGGCTCATCGGAGGTCGGAGCGACGTCCTCGCCCACACCGGTGGCATACCAATCCGACGGATCGAGGGAATCGGGCCAGGAGTCGGAACAGGATGTCAGCATGACGAGCGCGCCCAAAAGCGCGAAAGAACCCGCAAGGGCCCTCACAGGCCGTCCTATGATGGTCTTTTTTGCGTTACACAGTGGCATTATATCCATACGCACGGGGCGCCTTCTGAAGATCGCCCCAATGTAAACGAATTGGCCGATCCCACAACAGATCAGCATCACGCTGGCCGGCCAGCCGATGCCCAATCCCGGAGGCCTGTCCATGACCAGCGAGCTCACCGACGATCCAGATATCCCCGTGATCACGCCCGAGGAGTGGCAGGACGTCGCCGAACGCAGCGCCAAGGTGATGCAGGAGTTCATCGCCAACCAGGGCAAGGGCCCCTCGGCCATGGACGACATGGTGCGCATGAGCAGCACCTTCATGCAGGCCATGGGCCAGCTCATGACCGATCCGGCCAAGCTGATGGAGGCACAGGCCAGTCTCTGGCACAGCTACTTCGACCTCTGGCAGGCGACCGCCCGGCGCATGACCGGCCAGGACGCAGCGCCGGTCGTGCAACCCGCGGAGGGCGACAAGCGCTTCCGCGACGAGGCCTGGTCCGACGACGCCGTGTTCGACTACATGAAGCAGTCCTACCTGCTTTCGGCCAACTGGATGCAGGGGCTGATGCACGATGTCGAGGGCCTGGATCCCAAGACCAAGCAGAAACTCGATTTCTACACCAAGCTCTATGTCGATGCCCTGTCGCCGACCAACTTCGCGCTGACCAATCCCGAAGTGCTGCGCGCGACGGCCGAGACCAAAGGCGAGAACCTGATCAAGGGCTTGAAAAATCTGCTGGAGGATTTCGAGCGCGGCCGCGGCAAGCTGGCGATCAAGATGGTCGACAGGGACGCCTTCAAGGTCGGCGAGAACCTTGCCGTGACGCCCGGCAAGGTGGTCTTCCAGAACGAGCTGATGCAGCTCATCCAGTACACGCCGAGCACCCAGAAGGTGCACAAGCGACCGTTGCTGATCGTGCCGCCCTGGATCAACAAGTTCTACATCCTCGATCTCAAGCCCGCGAACTCCTTCATCCGCTGGGTCGTCGAACAGGGCTACACCGTGTTCGTGGTTTCCTGGGTCAATCCCGATGCCGAAAAGGCCAAGAAGACCTTCGAGGACTACATGCTGGAGGGTCCCATCGCCGCGATCGACGCCATCGAAAAGGCAACCGGCGAGAAGACGATCAACGCCGTGGGTTACTGCATCGGCGGCACCCTGCTCGCGGCGACGCTCGCGTATCTCACGGCCAAAAAGGACAAGCGCATCGGCGCGGCGACCTTCCTCACCACCCTGGTCGATTTCGAGCAGGTCGGCGATGTCGGCGTCTTCATCGACGAGGCCCAGGTCCAGGCGCTGGAAGAGATGATGAACAAGCGCGGCTATCTCGACGGCTCGGAGATGTCGGCGACCTTCAACACCCTGCGCGCCAACGACCTTGTGTGGTCCTTCGTGATCAACAACTACCTGCTGGGCAAGGAGCCCTTCCCCTTCGACATCCTGTTCTGGAACAGCGATTCGACGCGCATGCCCGCGGTCATGCACAGCCAGTACCTGCGCCACATGTACCTGGAAAACGCGCTGGCAAAGCCCGGCGGTATCGAACTTGCCGGAACGCCGCTCGACCTGAGGAAGATCAAGGTGCCGACCTACATCCTCTCGACACGCGAGGACCACATCGCCCCCTGGGAATCGACCTACAAGGCGACGCAGATCTATGCCGGCGCCGTCACCTTCACGCTCGCCATGTCGGGCCATGTCGCGGGCGTCGTGAACCCGCCGGCCAAGGGCAAATACGGCTACTGGACCAACGAGAACAAACCCGCGACCGGGGCCGAATGGCTGAGCGGCGCCGAGAAACACGACGGCTCCTGGTGGCCCCACTGGGAAGCCTGGCTGAAGCCTCTTGCCGGGCCCATGGTCGAGGCGCGCGAGCCTGGAAAGGGCGGCAAGCTCAAGGCGCTCGAAGATGCGCCCGGCAGCTACGTCAAGACCGATCTGCGCGAGTCTGACTGACCCCAGGCGCATGGCTGAACGCATCGCTTCTGCTTGATAGCGCGCGTGAGCGCGGCAAGACTCGTTCATGGTCAACGAACTGCTGCTCACCAGCCTCATCACCTTCGCCATCGTCGGCTCGGTGACGCCCGGCCCCAACAACCTGATGGTCATGGCCTCGGGCGCGGCCTACGGCTGGCGCGCCACCGTTCCCCATGTGATGGGCATCATGGTCGGCTTTGCCGTGATGACCGCGGCGATGAACCTGGGGCTGGGCTCCCTGCTTGCGGGGGTTCCCGCCCTGCTCTGGGTGGTCAAGACGGCGGGCGCCCTGTGGCTGCTGTGGCTTGCCTTCCAGCTTGGCCGCGCCGCGCTGCGCAGCGCGGCCGGCAAGGGTGAGGCCAGGGCCGGCGGGCGGCCGATGCGCTTCTACGAGGCCGTGCTGTTCCAGTGGGTGAACCCCAAGGCCTGGGCCGTGACCCTGGCGGCCGCCGGCGCCTATATCCAGCTAGCGCCCAACCTGCTGATGCGCACCGCGATCATCGTGCTGGTCTTTGCCGTCTGCTCGCCCATCGCCAACGGCGTCTGGGTGACCATGGGCGAAGCCCTGCACCGCCTGCTGTCCGGGCCGAAGGCGGGGCGCATCTTCGGCCTGCTGATGGCGGCGCTTCTCGCGGCCACGGCGATCTCGATCTTCCTTGCCTCTCCGGAGATCGCCCCGCCGGCGTGAGCCTCCCGTTCAGGTCGGCTTGACGATGACGGGCGCACGCAGGTCGTTGTTGTCGATGACAATTGCCGCACCGGCATGCGGATCGACCTCATCGCGATAGAGGCGGTGACCGGCGAGGTAGCGTGCCTCGTGGAGGCGGCGCAGTTCCAGGGAATCGCCGCCCGCGCGCACCAGTGCGCGGCGCGTGGATTCCTCCTCCGCCACATCGAGATAGATGACGAGATCCCAGCGGGCGACCAGTTCCGGGCGCTGCATGAACACGCCGTCGACCAGCACGATGCCGCGCGCAGGGACGGCCACCGGCCGCGTGGCGACCGGACGGTCGGCAGCCAGATCAAAGGCGCGCGTGCGTACCAGGGCGGGCGCGGTGCCGCTGGCCAGCGGATCGAGCAGCAGGGATTTCAGGGCGTCGTAGTCGAAGCTGTCGCGGTAGTAGCCCTTGGCAGAGAAGCGCCCTCGCGCATGGCGCTCGGCACGGGGCAGCTCGAAATCATCCACACTGGCGCGCACCACCACTGCGCCGCGGGTTTCCAGCGGTGCGGCCAGGGCATCGGCGAAGGTGGTCTTGCCCGCTGCATCGGGACCGTCGATGGCAACAGCGGCCGGGCGGCCGCCCTTGAGCCCGAGGATCGCCTCGCAGACCGTGGCGATGACCGGTTCGCGGCTCACAGGTCCGCAATCGCCTCGCGATAGGCCCGGCCGTGGGCGACGTAACCCTCGACCGTGCGCAGGAATCCGGCCTGGTCCTCGGGGGAGAGATCGCGCATGTGGCGCGCCGGGCTGCCTGACCACAGCGCACCCGATGGCACGGTCTTGCCCGGCGTCACCAGAGCACCTGCGGCAACCATGGCCCCGGTCTCGACGACGGCCTTGTCCATCACCGTGGCGCGCATGCCGACGAAGCTTCGGTCCTGCAGGGTGCAGGCATGGATCAGGCAGTGGTGGCCGATGGTCACCTCGTCGCCGATCCAGGTCGGGCCGTCGTTGCTGGATACGTGGATCACCGTGAGGTCCTGGACATTGGTGCGCGCGCCGATGCGGATCGGCGCGACATCGCCGCGGATGACGCAGCCCGGCAGGATGACGCTCAACGCGCCGATCTCGACGTCGCCCGAAACGAAGACGCCGGGCGCGACGAAGGCATCGGCCGCGATGCGCGGCCAGATGCCCTTGTAGGGCACGACGATGGGGCCGGGCAGGCTCACGGGAAGACGGCGACCTGGGGCAGCCCCCGGGTCTCCTCGAAGCCGGCCATGACGTTGAGGTTCTGCAGGGCCTGGCCCGAGGCGCCCTTGACCAGGTTGTCGAGCGCCGAGACGAGGATGGCGCGGCCGGGGATGCGGTCGGCAAAGACGCCCATCAGGCAGAGGTTGGAGCCGCGGACGTGGCGCGTCGCCGGTGCCTGGCCCTCGGGCACCAGGCGCGCGAAGGGTTCGTCGCGGTAGGCTTCCGCCAGGGCGTCGTGCAGGTCCTGCGCCGACACGCCGGGTTTCATCCGGACGTAGATGGTGGCGAGGATGCCGCGGTTCATCGGCATCAGGTGCGGCGTGAAGTTGACGGTGACGGCGCTGCCGGCGGCCAGCGACAGTTCCTGCTCGATCTCGGGGGTGTGGCGGTGGCTGGCGATGCCGTAGGCGTGGATGCCCTCGGAGACCTCGGTGTGGAGGATGCCTTCCTTTGCCGCGCGCCCGGCGCCGCTGACGCCGGACTTGGCATCGATGATGATGTCGCCGGCCTCGATCAGCCCGCGCGCGAGGCAGGGGATGAGCGGCAGTTCGGCCGCGGTGGTGTAGCAGCCGGGGTTGGCAACCAGACGGGCCCCCCGGACCTGCGCCCGCCGGATCTCGGTCAGGCCGTAGACGGCGCCGGCCTGGAGCTCCGGCGCGCGGTGCTCGTGGCCGTACCACTGGGCATAGGTCGCGACATCGTGGAGCCGGAAATCGGCCGAGAGATCGACGATGCGCAGATGCTGCGGCAGGCCCGCGATGACCTCCTGGGTGGTGCCGTGCGGCAGGCAGCAGAACACCGCGTCGATGCCGCTCCAGTCGAGCCCGTCGATGGCGACGAGATCGGGCAGGTCGAGGTGGGCCAGATGCGGGAAGACCGCGCCCATCGGCTCGCCGGCGCGGCGGTCGGCGGTCAGCGCGGCGATGCGGATGCCGTCATGGGTGACCAGCAGCCGGATCAACTCGGCGCCGGTGTAACCGCTGGCGCCCAGCACCGCGACGTTCAGTTTCTCGTTCCTGCTCATCCTGCACCTTCCCGTCCTTGGCATTCTTCAGGCCTTGGCCGGCGCCTTGGCCTTTTTCCGGGGAGCGGCCACGGCGGCAGCAGCCGGCCCTTCCGCTGCGGGCGCGACGGCCTGGGCCTTCCTCCTGGCCTCGCGCTCGCGCAGGGCTGCCTCCAACTCCTCGGCGCGGGCGAGTTCGGCCCTGGCCTCCTCGCCGCGACCTGCCTGCTCGAGCAGGCGGGCGTGGTGGCGCCGGAAAACGGGGTTGCCGCCGGCGCGGCCGACGGCAAAGGCCGCCCGCTCGAGCGAGCCGCGGCTCTGGCGCAGCCGGGCCTGGAACCGCTCGGCGTTCTCCTCGTCGCCCGAGGCCCCGACCTTGGGCATCGGGTAGAGGCCGGGGTAACCCAGGAACATCTGCAGCCGTTCGCCCGCATCGGGTTCGTCCAGGCCGATCACGGCCAGCCGGGCGGGCTCGGCCTGGAAATAATCGATGACCTCGGCCATGTGGCGCGCCTGCATCGCCATCAGGCGGTGCGAGGAGACATCGGCCAGGCCTACGGGCTTGTCCTTGAGGTAGCGCCAGTACTGCACCCGCTCGACCGGCCCGAACGGACGCTGCCCGACATGGCCGCCGACCGAGCGCAGCCATGCGCGCGGGCTGCGGTGCATCAGGACGAAGCGGGCATCGGGATAGGCCGCGTGGATCTGCGGGTAGAGCACCGGGAACGGGACATCGGCGAAGGCATCGAACGTTTCGGTGATCGGGCGCACCACGTTCCAGACGTGGTCGAGATCGGCCTCCCTGCCCGACACGGCAGCGGCAACATCGACGCCGCCGACCTTGAATGGCCAGTGCAGGGGCCGGTAGCCGAGCGCCTGGAGCAGCCGGTAGGTGCTGCGCGTGCCCGTGCGGTGGAGGCTAAGAACGAAGACTTTATCCATGGTGCTTCTCCCAGGTGCTGCATTCTACAGGCTGCCCCGCCGACGGGTCCCTGTGGGGACAAAAAAAGGGGCCGGACATATGCTGTCCGGCCCCTTGAAGCCGCAGAAAATGTGCGACCGGATCAGCGCTTGGAGAACTGGAAGCTGCGGCGGGCCTTGCGGCGGCCGTACTTCTTGCGCTCGACGACGCGCGGATCGCGGGTCAGGAAACCTTCCTTCTTCAGGGCCGTGCGCAGGGCCGGCTCATAGTAGGTCAGGGCCTTGGAGATGCCGTGACGCACGGCACCGGCCTGGCCCGAGAGACCACCGCCCTTGACCGTGCAGAACACGTCGTACTGATCGACTCGGCCGGCAATCTGGAACGGCTGATTGAGAATCAGGCGCCAGGTCGGGCGGGTGAAGTACTGATCGAGCTCGCGGCCGTTGACGATCACGCGGCCGGCGCCGGGCTTGATCCAGACGCGGGCAACCGCGTCCTTGCGCTTGCCGGTGGCGTAGGAGCGGCCCTGCTTGTCGATCTGGGGCTCGCGCAGGACAACCGGCTCGGAGACCTGTTCAACAGCCGCGGCAGCGGCATTGGCATCGGCGAAAGACTCGGATATGGCCATGATCAGGCAGCCCTCTTATTCTTGACGTTGCGCGAACCAAGGTCGAGGACCTCGGGCTGCTGGGCCTCGTGGGGATGCTCGGGGCCAGCGTAAATCTTGAGCTTCTTCATGACCTGGCGGCCCAGGGGGCTGCGCGTGATCATGCGCTCGACGGCCTTTTCGATGACCCGCTCGGGATAGTTGCTCTCAAGTCGCTGGGCCAGCGTGCGGCCCTTGATGCCACCCGGCCAGCCGGTGTGCCAGTAGAAGGACTCGTTGTCCTTCTTGTTGCCCGTGAGGTGCACCTTCTCGGCGTTGATGACGATGACGAAATCACCGGTATCGACGTTCGGGGTGAAGGTGGGCTTGTGCTTGCCGCGCAGGATATTGGCAATCTGGGACGCCATGCGGCCAAGGACCAGATCCTCGGCATCAACGACGAACCACTTGCGCTCGACCTCGTGGGGTTTGGCGACGAAAGTCTTCATGAAGATTTGTCTCATTACAATGAGGGCCGCAATGCCGTCAGCACCGGCAGCCCAAGGGGCGCGGAACTTACCACAGGTGGGGTGCGTGTCAACGCC
>CALGGB010000310.1 GCA_937880925.1 uncultured Rhodospirillaceae bacterium
TATATCCGGCTGATCTTTGCCGGCCTGCTGGGCATCGTCTTCTTTGCCGAATACCCCGATCTGGCGACCTGGATCGGCGCGGTGGTGATCATTGCCGCGGCCTTCTACACAGCGCGGCGGACCGGCGGCGGTGCTGGTGGCTAGCCGAAGACCTTCTTGAGCAGTTCCGTCGAACGCTCGACCGGGTTGTTGCGGATCGCCGCCTCTTCCTGGGCGACGTAGTAGAACAGCCCGTCCATGGTCTTATCCAGGGCGTAGTCGGTGATATCGGCCTTCGCATCGGGCATGAAGGGGATCGATTCGTACTCACCCATCATGGCGTCATAGGACTGAATCGCACCGACCTCCGAAAGGCTGGAATCCACCACCGGCCGCATCGAATCCTTGAGCTGGCCGCCGGTGGTACGCCGCAGGTACTGGGTGGCGGCGTCATCGGGTCCGTTGAGGATACCCTTGGCGTCCTCGATCGACATGTTTTCGATCGAGGCCCAGAAGATATCGGTCGCCTGGCTGGAGGCCTCCTCGGCGGCACGGTTGAGCTTCAGCTCCAGTTCGTCGGCCATGCCGGCCATGCCCACGGTCTTGAGCGCGCTCTGCACCTTGGAGAGGGAATCCGGCAGGGGAATGTGGATGGCGGGATCTGCATTGAAGCCGTCGAGCACGCCGACCGTGCCGACAGCACGCTCCGTGCCGATGCCCAGGGCTTCCTTGAGGCCCTCGACGATCTCGCCGGTATCAAGGCCCGCGCCCAGACTGCCGCTGTTGCCGGTCAGGCCGCCCAGGCTGTCGGTCAGGCTGCCGGTATCGCCGGAGGTGATGCTGTCGAGCAGACCGTCGGCACGGGCTGCGGGTGCAACAAGGATTGCGGCAAGGCCGGCAAGGACAAGGCGTCGTTCCATGGCTGGATCCCTCATGTCTGCCTCAGGAAGGTAGGGTCACCACCACCGCACCGCTGCGGGTGGCGACCATGGTGTGTTCGTACTGCACGGTGCGCGTACCGGATTTGCCCAGCAGGGTCCAGCCGTCGTCGGACTCGCGCGCCCATTCCGAACCGGTCGAAAGGAACGGTTCGATGGTAAAGACCATGCCCTCTCCGATCCTGCGGCGCTCGCGCGGCTCCCACCAGGTCGGGATCGTGCCCGGCTCCTCGTGCAGTGCGTTGCCGACGCCATGGCTGGCCAGGTTGCGGATCAGGGTGTAGCCGCTCTTGTCGGCGAAACGTTCGATGTTGCGCCCGATGGCGCTGAGCGGCTGGCCACTGCGCACGGCCTTGATGCCCTGCCACAACGCCTTTCTGCCATCGGCCATCAGGCGCTCGTCCAGACGGGCGACCGGCGGCACGGCGAAGCTGGCGCCGGTATCGGCAAAGACCCCGCCCTTGACCGCCGATACGTCGATGTTCACCAGATCACCGGCGCGAATGACGCGGGCGCCGGGAATGCCGTGGGCAACCTCCTCGTTGACGCTGATGCAGGTCGCGCCGGGAAAATCGTAGCAGTGCTCGGGCGCCGAAACCGCGCCCTTTTCGGCGAGCAGGCGGCGGCCGAGATCGTCGAGCTCCAGGGTCGTCATGCCGGGCTCGATGGCGGCACCCATGGCCTCCAGCACATCGGCGACGATCGCGCCGATCCGCTTCAGGGCCTCAAGCTGGTCTTCGTTGTCGATGGTCAAGAAACGTGCCTTCATTGTGGACCGATATCATGCCGCAACGACGCAATATTCCCAAGCCGCGCCGGACGGCGGTCGGTCAAGGCAGCGACGGCAGGTCGCCCTCACGGTAGCGCGCCAGGAACTCCGCAGACCAGGCATCCATCGCGCCCTCGCCGATCGCATCCCGCAGCCCGGTCATCAGGTCCTGGTAGAAGGTGATGTTGTGGGCGGTGAGCAGCATGGGACCCAGCATCTCCCCGCAGCGGAAGAGATGGTGCAGATAGGCGCGGCTGAAATCGGTGCATGCGTGGCAACCGCACTCTGCGTCCAGCGGGCGAGGGTCGTCCTGGTGACGGGCGTTGCGGATGTTGATCGTGCCGCGTCGCGTAAAACCCTGGCCAGTGCGGCCCGAGCGGGTTGGCAGGACACAGTCGAACATGTCGATGCCGCGCGCCACGGCACCGACGATGTCGTCGGGACGGCCCACACCCATCAGGTAACGCGGCTTGTCCGTGGGCAGGAAGGGCACGGTGGCGTCCAGGGTGGCAAACATCGCCTCCTGCCCCTCGCCCACCGCCAGACCGCCGACGGCATAGCCGTCAA
>CALGGB010000311.1 GCA_937880925.1 uncultured Rhodospirillaceae bacterium
TCCGCGTGGGCGATCAGCAAAAGCGCAGCGAGCAGTTCCTCGAGCACGTTTGCGCGGGCTCCGAAGATTTCCACGAGCTGTTGGGCGTAGGGTTCAAAACCAGTCGCGTCTTTTCGGGCCTCGTTGAAGATTGCGCCGATCGTTGCTTCGGCTTCTTTGGGTAGGTGAAAGATGTGCTTCAGTGCGGCCACTTCGTCGCGCGTGACCTGGCCGTCGGCCTTGGCAAGCTTTGCTGAGAGCGCCACGACGGCGACCGCGAAGGCGACTTGACGCTCCTCGCGACTGAAGTTTGGGCCATGAGCACCGCCCGACCCGGGGTGCGAGGCCTTTTGGCGGTCAACGGCAAAGTGCCCGGCAACCGCACCGACCACCAAACCGATGGGCCCGCCAAGTCCCAGGCCGATGGTGCCGCCGATGATCTTGCCCCACACGCTGCCGCCTCGGTTCCCAGCGCCCATGCGCCGCCTAATGAAGGCTATGGCGTGAGGGGCCAGCTTCCATAGGACGACGGCTAAGAGGATGAGGACGAAGCCGGCGCCTGCGGTCATGGCTCGTCTCCGATGCTGTTGGTTCAACGCGTTGCCGCAAGACTATGGGGGTGGCACTGATCAAAGAAGGGGTGAGGGCAAAAACAGACGCTCCGCCGCGCGCGCGATCTGCGAACACGTTCGCCCGCAAATTGGCTCCAGCATCTTGAACTTCGATCGTGTGTGTACTAAGTACGACACATGACACAGTTTGGTGATCACGTACGACAGATCCGCGAAGCGCGCCGTAGCGGCGACGCAAGCTTCTCGCTGCGTCAGGTCGCGCAGCGGGTGGGTGTGGAACCGGCCTATCTAAGCAAGGTGGAGCGCGGCGAAGTACCGCCGCCCTCCGAGCAGATGATTGCCAGGCTGGCCGATGAATTGGGCGAGGACCCGGATGTCCTTCTCGCCCTAGGCGGAAAGGTCTCAGCCGAACTGCAGGCGATCATACGCCAACGCCCGAAGCTCTTTGCGGACCTACTTCGGCAATTGAAGGAAGCACCTGACCACGCAGTCCTGCGCTTGGTGCGCGAGGTGCGTGATGGCGACTGGTGAACACGATGAGGAGACAAACACCATGATTACGCTTGAGGGCGACAGACTGGTCGCCAGATTCCCGGAAGTGCATCAGGACGCTGCCTTTTCGATGGACTTGCAGCGAACTCTTCGGATTCCTGACGATGGCACGAACTACCCATTGCCACCTGGCATGGGCAGTTTCCCGCTACGTCACCTCGATGACTTTGCATCCCGCGTGCCTGACGCCTGGAGGCGAAGGGGCGGCGTTATCACGCCGATACACCAGGCCGAGGCCTTGTGGCTCAACTTTTCATCGCTTGGCGGATCGAGGGTTCCCTATCCCTTTGCCATCAAAGTGGCGACCGGCAAAATCAACGCGGTGACCGGTGAACGTTGGTGCATGCATCTCAACGATGACCCGCAGGACTATCTCGCAATCCCCGAGCAGCCCTGGCTTGATGGCTATTGCATCGAGAAGGGGGTCATTCGCCAATTTGTCGCAATGCCGCTAGGTAGCGGCTATTCGGTGGAGGAGCAGATAACCGGCGAGGGTGCGTTCGGCGGCATCCAGCTAGTCGTCTATCCTATGAAGGTGGATCGCTATCTTGAGCTTGTGGCTCAGTCGTCGCAATTCGAAGATCGCGAGATGGGACTCTACAGCCTTGCCAGCCCGTCTCTGGACGAATTGGCGGACATGGGTTTGGCACCCGGTGGGCGCATACACCAGAGCATTTACGATGACCCGTATGGCCTGGACGCTTGGGATATGCGTCATTCAAGCCGCTGCTTCGTCACATTGCTCAATGCTGAACAATGGATTGATGTCACAGGCACGCGGCCTCCTACGCAGCCGCCCAGCGCGAAGTCGTACAATGCTGCCGGCTTGCCATGGTTCGCTTGGTACGGAAATGATGCGGCTGCGCATGAGGGCAGCAAGGAGCTGTCCGGTGTCAAATCCGTGAAGGAGTTTTCCGAGTATCTTGGAGAAGAACCACTTTCTGAAAATGAAAGTGTCGTGCCCGACAAGATCATTGGCCTCGGTAACCGGGATGCCCAGGAGGTCCGCGAACCTGATGATTCGGTCAAAGAGGATGGTCCATCGAGCGCAGGGCGCACGACGCCGCAGGGCTTGGATAGCTCCTTTCCTTGCCCCCTGTTCCCGGAACATCACAAGCGACATTACCACGACGATCTCATTGAGGCCCTGGTACTCCTGGGCGGAACGGCGAGCAGGAGCCAGGTGCTGGGAAAGGTTTTGTCTTTGCGATCCAAGCGTGGCGAACCGGAGATCCAAACACCTGAGCAGACCACGCAGCAGGCCTTCGAACGTCACTGCATCCATTCAGAAATCTTCTGCGGCAGCCGTAACAAGGGCTTCTTCTGTTGGCCGCAGGGTAAGTGGTCGGGCGTTTGGGGATTGAGAGAAGGGATCGCGCTTGCCTACATCCAAGAGATTTGGGCAAGGGGCCCAAAGCCAGTTGCCGCTCCCAAGCGTCGACGGCGGTCGTTGGCTGAGCTTTTGCTGACATTGCAACAACCGCAACAAGCGAAGGCATAGATACGGCCTGAAGCCTCATGTGTACGAGTGCTCAAATCCTAGGCTGCGTTCGCCATGTGTGTTGGGTGCTTGCCGATCGCGGCCGATCTGCAAATTGAGTCGATTGCACCATCACCGCGCTTACGCACCAACGGCAATTGGCGAGTGAGGTCGGAAGAAGAGTCTGCAGTGGTGCTCTCAACCGAGAGCTAGATCGGACACAAGCCCCCGGCTGATTCCTGGGGGGAGGCCGGGAGCTTGGTCGTCCGTTCCTCCTGCTTGGTGAAGGAACACCTTAGACATGGCTATGACGATGCAGGTGTGACAGGGGCCAATGCCAGATGCGCGCGTGCATTCGCGGGCTGGGTGATTGCTGTCACTGCGATGAGCTGGGCACCGGAGTGGGCCCCTAATCGGACCCGCTTGAGAATTTCCTCACCCAGTAGATTGCCTATCCATGCTTCTGCCTGTTCCTGAAGGCTACCAGGGTTAAGATGGCCTATGGAAAATTCAGTACGTCGCGGGGTCGTTCAGGAGCACGAGTACGCCGAGCGCAACTGCCTAAAATGCCAGAAGAGCTTCGCTAGCGAATGGTCAGGAGAGCGGATTTGCAAGGCATGCAAAGGCTCCGGGGATTGGAAACAACCGCCCCCCTTTCTCCAACCCTAGGCATCAAACATGGTCTCTGACCGCGATATCTGGGCCACGGCCAACGAGGTTATCAAGGCTCAGGAAGATCCAATATGGTTTGCCGTTCAGCGGTATGACGCACTGCTTGAAGCAGGTGACATGGAAGGTTGCGCGGTCTGGCGCAGGGTCGAAGCGGCGATCCGCGAGTTGCTGAAACAGAAGCCCGAAGGTGCCGTGCATTGATGACGACCGATCACATGCCACCCCCAACGCTCCAAGGCCCCAGGGTCGCGCTGCACGTGCTCACTCGAGCGTTTGCCTCCAATCAATATCTGGCCTGGCTGAATGACCCTGAGGTGCTGCGCTACCGCGCTCCCAAATCGCGAACGATGACGTGGGAAGACATGGTGGCATGGCTGGATGATGTGCCGGCCGATAGCCGTCGCTTTGCCATGACGGTGGCTGGCCGTCACATTGGCAACATCTCGCTAGATGGTATCCAGAAAGACCATGCGACCGCGGATCTCGGAATCATGCTCGGAGCCAGGGATGTGTGGGGTAAGGGCTATGGCAAGGAGGCTATTGAGCTGCTTGTCCAATACGGCTTCAAGGAACTCGGCTTGCATCGCATCTCGGCGTCGTCTCCCAACCCTGCGTTCAATGCGATTATGCGAAGCCTCGGTTGGGACCATGAAGGAACCGCTAGGGAGGCATTCATGTGCGAAGGCGCGCGCATCAACATTGAGCGCTGGGCGATCCTCGCCTCTCACCCGGCACCCGTCTAACAAGCCAGGTTTTGTTGCAACCAACGGCCCCATGTCTCCAGGGCCGCGCGCTTCTCGTCGTCGTAGGCGTGCCAGTCATATCGGCTGATGGTGCGACTATCGCTATGGTTCAACACCTTCTCCACAACGACCCGAGACGCCCCAAGCCGAACCATTGAGGTTGCGGCTGTGCGGCGCAGATCCCGAGAAGTGAAGGCCCAGTCGATGCCTTTGCAGGCTTTCCAGATAGCAGAGCTTACAGAAGAAAACCGAACTGCCTCTGTGCCCCGACGTGATGGAAACAGCCACGGACTGTCGGGCATTCCAGATAACCGATGCCGGACGACTTCGATGGCCAGTTCGGACATGGGTACGATGTGGGCGCTGCCGTTCTTGGTGCGCTCCGGTGGTATCTGCCACACACCATCCAGCATCGAGAACTCGCCCTGTTCGGCTCCAACGACTTCTCCCAGGCGCTGCGCTGTCAGCAGTTGAAAGCGTAGCGCATCGCGGGCCACCAGTGGCAATGCGCCATCGAATCCATGCCAGATTGCATGGAGCTCAGTCGTTGAGAGAATGCGGCGACCTTTGCTCGGCTCATGGGGGCGGCGAATGCCGGCACTCGGGCTGCGGTCGATGACACTCCGACGCATCGCAAACGTGAAAACCTGGTTCAACAGGCTTAACAGTCGATTGGCCGTGTTGGGCGTGCCTGTTGCGACCAGTGCATCAACGAGCCGCAGCACATCTGCCGTGGTGATGCTCCCCGTGGGCCTCGCTCCCCATTGCGGCAGAACGTGGCGCTGAAGCAGCAATTCTTCCTGCCTAGCGGAGCGTTTGCGAGGATAGGCCACCTGCTGAAGGTACAGACTAGCCAATCCACCGAACATCCGATCGTTGGGTCGCCTCGAGCATTGTTGCTTGGGTTGTGCCTCGTGTTGAGTGCCGGAGAGGACTGCCCGCAGCGTTGAGGCTGTGGGGTTCCAGCGCTCGCTGTAGAGGCCGTACAGGCGCTGCTGATCGACATCATGAGCTTCAGCGAATGCCTTGAGTGTTAGGCCGCTGCTCATATGCCGGCTTCGCACCTCCGCTATCAGCTCATCTACCCGACAGACCATCCCGACCTCGCCCGCAAGACAGCGTCATCTGGGATCAGTTCGCGAAGGTGTGTGGCCCACGCTTCCAAGGCAGCGCGCTTCTCCTCCTCGTAGTCATGTCCGTCGTAGGCCGCGATGGCGTTGCGATCGCTGTGGCCAAGCACCTTTTGAACAACAGTGCGAGAGACACCCAGGCGCACCATTGTAGTGGCTGCCGTTCGTCTCAGATCGTGGCTGGTGATGGGTTCGGGAATGTCGCGGCATGCCTCATTGAGAGCAAGGCGAATGACGCCGTGGGTGATGGGACGTTGTCGCCGAAACTGCTCGGACGGAAACATCAGCCGACAGCGCTGACGGTGAACATCGATGCCGGCGAGAAGATCAAAGGCCAGGCTGGTTAGCGGCACGGCATGACTGATGCCGGATTTCATGTGTTCACCGGGTATGGTCCAAACCGACCAGGCGCGGTCGATCTCCCTTTCATGGGCGAGGCGAACGGCGCCAATGCGTTGTGCTGTCACCAGCTGCCAAAGCAGTGCAAGGCGGACTTGGGGCCAACGAGTGCCGTGCTCGAGGCGATCCCAAAGCATGACGATTTCTTCAGACTGCAAAACACGACGACGCCCTGATGTCGTGGGCGCAAGCGAGAACGGCTGGCACGGATTGTTTGCCAGAAGCCCACATCGCACAGCTTCTCGAAACACATGATTGACGGTGCGAAAAACGTCAGCGGCATACGCCTGCGAGAGTTCTTCCTGCAGCTCGTCCATGAGTTCGACAACATGTCGCTCACTGATGTCTGCGACCTTGAGGCCGGTCCAGCGGGGAAGCACGTGGCGGAGCAGCCGATTGTGCTCGCGCCCGACCGTCTTGCGGCCCTGTGATTTGATCTGGCGTATGTAGCGATCAGCGATCCAGTCGAAGGAGTCTGGGCGGAGAGGCGAGAAGCCTGGCGTAAAATACCGTCGAGCCTCGCTAACTTTGTGCGGAAGTGCGGCTTTACGTTGCCGCACGAGGAGGCGTTCAATGGAGCGAAGGACCGACACTGATGGGTTCCAGTCGCTTTCATCAATGCCCGTCAATTCGCGGCAGGAAACCTGTGCGGCTCTGGCAAGACGGGCCTGGTCCCAGCCAGTGCTGTGAAGCAGCTTTCTGGCGTCATTGATGACCGCATCGATTGTGCTCATGCGGCAAGGTTAAGCGTGATGGGAACGGCTGGAATGTGGACAAACGAGAGTTGTGGGGACGTGACGAAGGCGTGCCTCACATCGTCAATTGGCCCGCTTGGGCAGCGAAGCTGGCCTGGGGCCATGTGTCAACGCCGGAGTAAAAATGCATCGGCTGGCCGGAGTAAAAATGCGTCAC
>CALGGB010000312.1 GCA_937880925.1 uncultured Rhodospirillaceae bacterium
TTAACTGGAATAGGGTGGGAACGGCGTCCCAGCAAAATGATAGATAAGAGAGCTGACCTACCCCCCAAAACATTTATGTACAAAACTCGTTTTGCCACCAACACCACAGCTCCCCAGGAAGTTGATATTGCTTGCGGCTTATTAGAATCCTACGTCTTGGCTTTAGAATGTAAAGTTACCAATGATGAAACTAATTCGGTTAAAAGAATAAATGATGTTCTAAAGAAATCATCATCCTGGAAGGCGCATTGGGGGAGCTTCGTAGAAACAGCTGCACTTCTTCAGGGCGTTATAAAACCGACCGATGTTCAGCGTCTAACAGACCAGGGAGTGCATGTTTTCTGGTCTCACGACCTAGAGCGTTTTTCTGAATGGATTTCGGCCCGCACTGAATCCTAATATAAGCTTGTGTGGATTTGTTTCGTGCCGTACCGGTGCCGAAAACGCCCGGAGGGCACGTTTGAACAGCGATTACCTTTACCGCCTGCGTGAGGAGTGGTTCGGCAACATCCGCGGAGATGTGCTGGCCGGGCTCGTGGTGGCGCTGGCGCTGATTCCTGAAGCCATTGCCTTTTCCATCATCGCGGGCGTCGATCCCAAGGTCGGGCTTTACGCCAGCTTCTCGATCGCGGTGATCTCGTCCTTTGCCGGCGGGCGGCCGGGGATGATCTCGGCGGCGACGGCGGCGACGGCCGTGCTGATGGTGACGCTGGTTGCCGATCACGGCCTGCAATACCTGCTGGCCGCCACGGTGCTGGCCGGGCTGTTGCAGATGGTGATGGGCGCGCTGCGCCTGGGCCATCTGATGCGCTTCGTCTCGCGCTCGGTGCTGACCGGCTTCGTCAACGCGCTCGCCATCCTCATCTTCATGGCGCAACTGCCCGAGCTGATCGGCGTGCCGTGGCTCACCTATGTGATGGTCGCGGGCGGGCTGGCGATCATCTACCTGTTCCCGCACGTCACGAAAGCCATCCCCTCGCCGCTCGTCTGCATCGTCGTGCTGACCGCGCTGACCCTGGGGTTCGATCTGGACCTGCGCACCGTGGGCGACATGGGCGAACTGCCCGTCACCCTGCCGGTGTTCCTGCTGCCCGACATCCCATTGACCCTGGAGACGCTGCTGATCGTGCTGCCCTATTCGGCGGCGATCGCGGTGGTCGGCCTGCTGGAATCGCTGATGACCGCCTCCATCGTCGACGAGCTGACTGACACATCCAGCAACAAGAACCGCGAGTGTATCGGCCAGGGCCTCTCCAATTTCTTCACCGGCTTCATCGGCGGCATGGCCGGCTGCGCCATGATCGGCCAGTCGGTCATCAACGTGAAATCGGGCGGGCGCGGGCGGCTCTCCACCTTCTGCGCCGGCATCTTCCTGCTGATCCTGTGCGTGGTGCTGGGCGATCAGGTGAGCCGCGTGCCCATGGCGGCGCTCGTGGCGATCATGATCATGGTCTCCATCGGCACCTTCTCCTGGACCTCGATCGCCAACCTGCGCCACCACCCGAGGAGCTCGTCCATCGTGATGCTGGCGACCGTCGTCACGGTGGTCGCCACGCACAACCTGGCGATCGGCGTGCTGGTCGGCGTGCTGCTGTCGGGCATCTTCTTTTCCTGGAAGATCGCGCAGATCTTCCGCGTCACCTCGACGCTCTCGGAGGACGGCATGACACGCACCTACGTGGTGGAGGGCCAGGTGTTCTTCGCCTCGGCCGACGCCTTCCTTGCCGCCTTCGACTTCCGCGAGGCGCTGGAGAAGGTGGTGATCGACGTTTCCCGCGCGCACATCTGGGACATCTCCAGCGTCGCCAGCCTCGACACCGTGGTGCTGAAGTTCCGCCGCGAGGGTGCCGAGGTGACGCTGATCGGGCTCAACGACGCCAGCGAGACGATCGTCGACCGGCTCGCCATCCATGACAAACTGGGCGCCATCGACCGCCTGATGGGGCACTGACCATGACACGCATCATCGCGCTGATCGACGGCTCGACCTATTCACGCAGCGTCTGCGACCATGCCGCGTGGATCGCGGCGCGCACGCAAGCCGGCATCGACCTGCTCCATGTCCTGGGCCGGCGCGACACCGCCAGCGCGCCGGTCAATCTTTCGGGGAACCTCGACGCCAACACGCGCGACAGCCTGCTGGAAGAACTGGCGAGTCTCGACGAGCAGAAGGCCAAGCTGGCGCTGAAACGCGGCCGCCTGATCCTGGAGGATGCCCGCGCGCGTCTGGCCGAGGACGGCGTGGAGGAGGTCAGCGCCAGGCTGCGCCACGGCGATATCGTGGAGACCGTGCAGGAGTTCGAGGCCGGCGCCGATCTCATCGTCATCGGCAAGCGCGGCGAGGGCGCCGATTTCGCCCGCCTGCATCTGGGCAGCAACCTGGAACGGGTGGTGCGCGCCAGCCACAAGCCGGTGTTTGTCGCCTCGCGCGCCTTCAAGCCGATCGAGACCTGCCTGATCGCCTTCGACGGCGGCACCAGCGCCATGAAGGCGATCGACCACGTCGCCGGCTCGGCCCTGTTTGCCGGCCTTGCCTGCCGCCTGCTGATGGTGGGCAGCGATGGGCCTGCCGCCCGGAAGAAGCTGGACGACGCCGCGGCCCTGCTGCGCGCCGGCGGTCATGACGTGGAGGCCAATATCCTTCCGGGCCAGCCCGATGCCGTGATCGCGGCCGAGGTCGAGGCCCGCGCCATCGGCCTGGTGGTGATGGGCGCCTATGGCCATTCACGCATCCGCAGCCTGATCATCGGCTCGACCACCAGCGAGATGATCCGCTCCTGCCTGGTGCCGGTCATGCTGTTCCGCTGAAACTCGCGTTCCTCCGTCCTACGCCGAACGACGCAGGGCGGACGGGTTGTCGTTGATCGCATCGAGCGTGGCCTCGCAAAGGCCCTCGCGGGTGAGGCCGATGTCGCGCAGGGTGCGCATGTCCATGCGTGCCGCGGCGATCCGGGAGCGGCGGCGGACGGCGGCGTGGCGGCGATGCTCGACCAGCATCACGACGCGGTCGAAAAACACGGGCAACATGGGAAGTCTCCTTGGGTTGGCGCCGGTACCGCTGCGGTCCCGACCGGGCCCTTATCGGCTCTGAGGGTTTCGGCCGGGCGTCGCCGTCCCGCCTTTGTTGTTTCAAATGTTTCCGGGGTCGTGCTGGCATACCCCCGGTCGTCTAGGATCATCGCCAGCCCTAGCAGCAGCACCGGAGTGCGCCATGCCCCATCTGATTCTCGAGTATTCGGAAAACCTGGAGGGCGAACTCGACATCGCCGCCATGGTCCGCACGGTCCATGCCGCGGGCTGCACCTGTCCCACGGTCGCCACCGCGGCGCTCAAGACCCGCGCCATCGGCTATCGCCACCAGCTCTGCGCCGACGGCGACCCCGCCTACCGCTTCGTCGCGCTCACCATGCGCCTGCTCAGCGGACGCAGCCCCGCCCAGAAACAGGAGATCGGCGACATCCTTTACGGCGCCCTGCAGCAGGCAACCGCCGGGGTCGATCGCAGCGCGGGTTTTGCCCTGTCGCTGGAACTCGCCGACATGGACGGGGCGACCTACCGCAAGGAGAACAACTTCGAGGCCGTCTGGGCGGCCAGGGCAGCGCAATAGCCTGATCCTATCTTGTGGTGGATTGGCATAGGGAAACAGTGACAGCCTTTGCGGCATCGCTCGCCATATGGGCACACATCCCTATCGAAGCCCGTTTCACCGCCCAGGAGTTCTGTTTTGGTTTCCCTCGACATTGCCGGTTCCTCCAAAAAGCCCCGTATCGTGGTGCGCAACCGCAGCGGCGACACCATCGACCTGCCCGCCTTGTGGCTGCGCGAGCGCGCCCAGGATGCCAGCCAGGTCGATGCGGTCACCGGCCAGCGCCTGATGGATCCGCACATGCTGCCGCCCGACCTCAGCCTGTCCGAGGCGCGCTGGGTCGACGACCGGCTGCAGCTTTCCTTCAGCGACGGCTATCGCGGTACCTTCGATCCGGCACCCCTGCTGGCCGACATCGTGATGGACGACGGCTGTCCCGAAGCCGCGCCCTGGCATGCCGGCGACGTGCCGCAGGTGCGCGTTTCCTGGCCCGCGATCGCCGAGGACGACGCAGCCATGGCCGCGGCCCTGGAGCGCTTCCTGGCTTCCGGCTTCCTCATCCTCACCGGCACGCCCCGCAAGCCCGATGCCACCCTGGAGATCGCCGGGCGCTTCGGCACGGTGCGCGAGACCAATTTCGGGCGCCGCTTCGAGGTCGCCTCCAGGCCCGGCTCCAACGATCTGGCCTATCGCCCCGATGCGCTGGGACCCCATACCGACAACCCCTACCGCGTGCCGGTGCCGGGCATTCAGATCCTTCACTGCCTGGAGAACGCCACTTCCGGCGGCCTCTCGACCCTGGCCGACAGCCTGAGCGCAGCCGCCATGCTGCGCGCCGAGGACCCCGAGGGTTTTGCCATGCTGGCCGAGATCCCGGTGCGTTTCCGTTTCCGCGACGAAGAGGCCGATCACGTCACCCTGCGCCCGGTGATCGAGACCGACGGCGAGGAGCGCATGACCGGGCTGCACTACAGCCCGCGCCTGGATTCCCTGCCGCTGCTCGAGGAGGCCGACCTGCAGATCTATCAGGGCGCGCGCAAGCGCCTGGCCGAGCTGCTGGCCGGGCCGGAACTGCAGATCCGCTTTGCCCTGCAGCCGGGCGAACTGCTGATGTTCGACAACAACCGCATCGTCCACGGCCGCACCGCCTTCGACCCCGAGGAAGGCCCGCGCCGCCTGATCGGCTGCTACATCGACCGCGACGGCCCGCGCAGCCTCTATCGTGTGCTGGCGGCCGGGCCGGGCCAGCGCAAGGCGGCCTGAGGCGGCGCGCCTTTTTTAAGGACTCGCGGGCGGGGCGGCGGCGCGGCAGGATGGGGCGATGAGCGATGCGCCCCTGACCCTGACCCTGCCACTGCTGCCGCTGACCCGCGAGGCCTTTGCGCCCTTCGGCCAGGCCGTGCCGCGCCCCACAGGCGCCCCGACCTCCTTTGGCGAGAGCTTCGATTGCTGGTTCGGCGTCGGCACCCTCCATGGTGCCGACCTGCGCCTGGGCCAGGTGGTTGCGCGACGGCCCTGCGACGGCCGCATCACGGCCATGGAGCGCCACCCCGACATCGAGATGCTGATGCCCGCGACCGGGCCGCTGATCCAGGTCGTGGCGCCCGGCCGCGACCTTGGCGATGCCCGGGAGCGGCCCTGCGCCGAGGAGGCGGTCGCCTTCCTGATCGAACCCGGCGAGGCCGTGGTCGTGGCGCCCGGCGTGTGGCATGCCGCGGCCCTGCCGGCGGCCGGGGAAACCCTCTACTGGTTCGCGGGTCTGCCCCACGCGCCCGAGCCGGGCCGCCAGGACTGGCCGTGGATCGCCTTTGCCGGGGGTGCCGGCGTGCGCCTGCAGGACTGAACGGTCCGGCCGGCACGCATCTGGCACGGGGTGTGCAAGACGGACATCCCGTTCCCCAACAAGCCTTCAGGGAGAAACCCGTGAACCGATTCCTCGATCGCCTGAGCGCTCTTGCCGTTGCGCTGGTTATTGCCTCAACCGCAATCCCGGCAACCGCCGCCGACCTGCCCGAACCCACCGGGGAGGTCATCCTGACCGTCAGCGATCGCGCCGGCGATACCGTGGCGCGTTTCGACCGTGCCATGCTGGAGGCCCTGCCCCAGACCACGGTGGCGACCTCGACCGACTGGACCGACGGCCAGCCGGTCTTCACCGGCCCCCTGGCACGTGACGTGCTGGCCGCCGCGGGCGTCTCGGGCACCATCGTCGATGCCGGCGCGCTCAACGACTACCATGTCACCTTTCCCGCGGCCGACTTCGCCGACTGGGACGTCATCCTGGCGATGACCATGGACGGCACGCCGCTTTCGGTGCGCGACAAAGGGCCGATCTGGATCGTCTATCCGCGCGACGATAATCCCGGACTCGCCAATCCGGAGGTCAACTCCCGCTGGGTCTGGCAGCTCCAGAGCCTGACCCTCGACTGATCCCGTGACCGCGCCGCTCGCCACACGTCATCGCACGCTGCTGGGGGCGATCGCCCTCCTGCTGGTGGCGATGGCCGTGGCGGCCGGCACCCTGCTGGACCGCGAGCGGTCCATGCAGCAGCTTTCCAAGGAGCAGGTCTACTGGTCGGTCGCCCAGGCCGAAATCGAGCTTTACCGCTTCGTGACCGCGCTGGAGGCCTTCGGGCGGGGCGAACCCGGCATTGACCACGCGGATGTCGTGCAGCGCTTCGACATCTTCTGGAGCCGCATGGGCCTGTTCGAGGGCGGCGATATCGCACAGCGCGTCCTGTCCTTCGAAAATGCCGCCGAGGCCGTCGAGGCCGCCCGCCAGGTGATGATCGCCGAGGAAGCCGCGGTGATGAACCTGGAGGCCGGCAACGGGGCGAAAATCTCACGCCTGCACGAACGTTTCGAAGAGGCCGGCCTTGCACTCCATCGCCTGGCCGTGGCGGTGAACCAGGCCGAGATTGCCCTGCTCGCCGACCTCCGCGAACAGCTGCGCGCCGAGGTCTTTTCCCTGATCGCCATCGTCGGCGGCATGGTCTCGGGCGGCGCCGTGCTCGTCCTGCTGCTGCTGCGCGAGAACCGGCGCAACCGGGCCCTGGCGCTGTTCAACCGCCAGTTCGTTGCCGCTTCCGATGCCTCGACCTCGGCCATCATGCTGTGCCGGCGTCAGGACGACCGCATGATCGTGGACTACGCCAACGCCGTCTTCCGGCGCCTGGCCGGCCAGGGCGAGGTCGTGGGGGCCGAACCTTCGATCCTCTTCTCGCGGCGCCTGAGCCCGGCCTTCACCGCTCCTCTGGAGGACGCGCTGGCGCGCGGTGAGCCGGTGGTCGGCCTTGACCTGCCGTTGGAGCGCGCCGGCACACGCCTGTGGCAGCGCCTGCAGGTGACGCCGGTAGCCGGCGACGAGGGCCGCATCGATGCCCTGATGATCAAGATGGACGACGTCACCCCGGAAGTGGAGGGCCGGCGCCAGATCGAGGACGCGCGCGACGAGGCGATGCGCGCCAACGCCGCCAAGTCGCGCTTCGTCGCGGTGATGAGCCACGAGATTCGCACGCCCATGAACGGTGTGCTCGGCGCCCTGGGCCTGATCGCCCAGCGCAACCACGATGGCGAGCTCGACGGCCTGATCGGCACCGCGCAGGCCAGCGGCGAGGCCCTGCTCGCCATCCTCAACGACGTGCTCGACATCACGCGCATGGAGGCCGGCCAGCTTCGGCTCGATCCGGCGCCGCTCGACCTTGCCGGCCTGGTGCGCTCGGTCGCCGATGCCTGGTCGCCGCTCGCCGCCGAGAGGGGCGTTGCGCTGGTCTGGCATATGGCGCCGCAGGTGCCGCCCCATGTGACGGCCGACGCCGCCCGTCTGCGCCAGATGCTGGTCAACCTGGTCGCCAATGCCGTGAAGTTCACCGACGCCGGACAGATCGCCATCGAGATCGCCATGAGCACAGGCTCACCGGCAACCGTGCGCTTCGAGGTGCGCGACAGCGGCCCTGGCATCGATCCCGCCGATTTCGGCCGGCTGTTCCGCGAATATGACCAGATCGCCCAGCACGGGCGCGGCGGTACGGGTCTGGGCCTTGCCATCGTGCGGCGCCTGGCCGAGCTGATGGACGGCAGCGTCGGCGTCGATTCGGTACCCGGCCAGGGCAGCACCTTCCATTTCGAGCTGCCCCTGCCGGCGGCGGAAGCCCCGCCCGCCCGCCCGGCACAGGCCGATTTCGCGCTGCAGGGCATCGACGTCCTGGTCGCCGAGGACAACGCGACCAACCGGCTGATCGTCTCCGAGATCCTCAAGGACCTGGGCTGCAGCGTGCGTCTGGCAACCAACGGCGCCGAGGCCGTGGCCATGGCCCGGGACCCGGTTCCCGACATCGTCCTGATGGACATCGCCATGCCGGAGATGGACGGCCACGAGGCCCACGCCCGCCTGCGCGCCGCATCGGGCCGTCTTGCCCGCGTGCCGGTGGTGGCGCTGACCGCCTATGCCATGGCCGACGAGGTGGCAGGCTTCCTGGCCGAAGGCTTCGATGCCGTGCTGCCCAAGCCGGTGGGACGCGAGGCACTGGGCGAGACCCTGCAGCGCCTGGCCGGGCGGCCCGCGCCGGCGCCGGCGGCCTCTCCCGCAGCTTGCCCGGGAACCGCCGGCGCGGTCGACCGGGAGGTCCTGAACGCTCTGCTCGCCAGCCTGGGAAGCGAGACTTCCGCCCAGCTCGTCGGGAGTTTCCTTGACGATGTCGGCGCCGCCCTGATCCGTATCGAGGAAGCGCTCGGCGAGGGCAACCTCGCGCGGCTGGAACGCGACAGCCACATTCTTTCGGGCCTTGCGCCGACCTTCGGCCTGATACCCCTGTCGCAGGCGGCGCGCGCCCTTAACCGCGCCTGCCGCGCAGGCGACCAGGAAACCGCCCTGGCCCAGGCCAGGCTGCTGGTGCCCTGCGGCCGGGAGGGTCTTGCCGCATTCCGCAAGGTGACCGTGGAGGCGGGTTTTGCGACACTGTCGCACGCCACCACGGCATGACGGAGCGATCATGAGCGATATCCTGCTCGTCGAGGACACGGCCTCGCTGGCGCTCGTCTATCAGGAGCACCTGCGCAAGGCCGGCCTGGCAAGTGACCATGTCGATACCCTGAAGGCCACCGCGGCACGCCTGGAGCAGATGCCGCCGCGCGTCGTGTTGCTCGACCTGCAACTGCCGGACGGCAACGGCCTCGACCTGCTGAAGGAATGTGGCGCCGAATCGCCCGCCGCCTTCATCGTCATCACCTCCCACGGCTCGATCAACACTGCGGTCGAGGCTATGCGCCTGGGCGCCTGGGACTTCCTGGTCAAGCCCTTCAGCGAGGAACGCCTGGTCACCACCGTGCGCAACGCCCTGGAACGCAGCGAACTGCGCCGCCTGGTCGCAGTGATGCAGGAAGACCTGGGCCGCGAGCGCTTCCACGGTTTCATCGGCTCCTCCCTGCCCATGCAGGCGGTCTACCGCATGGTCGAGGCGGTTGCCTCCTCACAGGCTACCGTCTTCATCACCGGCGAAAGCGGTACCGGCAAGGAGGTCTGCGCCGAGGCGATCCACAAGGCGAGCCCGCGGCGCGCCAAACCCTTCGTGGCGCTCAACTGCGGTGCCATTCCCCACGACCTGATGGAATCGGAGATCTTCGGCCACCTGAAGGGTTCCTTCACCGGCGCCATTGCCGAACGCAAGGGTGCCGCGCGCGAGGCCGACGGCGGCACCCTGTTCCTCGACGAGATCTGCGAGATGGATCTTTCACTCCAGACCAAGCTGCTGCGCTTCCTGCAGACCGGCACGGTGCAGCCCGTGGGCAGCGCCAGGCCCGAGAAGGTCGACATCCGCGTGCTCTGCGCCACCAACCGCGACCCCTGGGCCGAGGTCGAGGCAGGCCGCTTTCGCGAGGATCTCTACTTTCGTCTCCATGTCGTGCCGATCCATCTGCCGCCCCTGCGCGAGCGCGAGAACGACACGATCGAGATTGCCGAGGCGTTCATCGCCCGCTTCGCCAGGGAGGAGGGCAAGGCCTTCAAGGGCATTGACGACGACGCCCGCGCCCTGCTGCTGGCCCATCCCTGGCGCGGCAACGTGCGCGAGCTCCAGAACGTCATGCGCAACGTCGTCGTGCTACACGACGGTCCGACCGTCACGGCCGACATGCTGCCGCCCCAGATCGCGCGCGATACCGTGATCCCAGCCGCGATGCCGCGGCGCCGGGCCAGCGACAAGGGGACAGCGGCTTCCGCGACGGAGGACACAGGCGATACGCGCCAGCTCTGGGAGATCGAGCGCGATGCCATCGAAGCCGCCATCGCGGCCAAGGGCGGCAGCATTCCCAAGGCTGCGCAGCAGCTTGGCGTCAGCCCCTCGACGCTCTACCGCAAGCGTGAGTCCTGGATCGCCGAAGGCAAGCTCGGCCCGGCGGACTGACCTCCCCGATCGTTGCATTCCGCAAAGTCCGGCGTTGCGAAGCGCCAAGCCGTGGCAGGTCGGGTGGCATCAGTCATGCCAACCTGATCGCTACCTCTCGGAAAACTGTAGATATTTCAACAATTTGAAGATTCGTGCCGTGTGGCACAGGACTTGAAACTCCCGTCACAACCAAGCCGTCCCGGCTGGAAGACATCACGGCGCCGCACGGCGCTCTCAACGGGAGTACACACCATGAAGACCTTCGTTTCGGCTACCGCCTTTGCCGCCTTTGTCGCGATCGCCGCCGGCTCGGCCATGGCCGACTCCTCAAAAAGCAGCACGGGCGATGTACGCCTGACCGGCACGATGCCCGCAATCTGCGAGATCGACGTCGACACCAAGAACACCGCCATCGACATGCAGGAAGGCGCCAAGAAGCAGGTCGTCGCCGAGATCACCGAGACCTGCAACGACCACGAGGGCTACACGATCAGCTTCACCTCGGAGAACGAGGGCAAGATCGTCCATGGCGAGAGCGGCCAGGGCATCGGCTACACCGTGAGCTACGACAGCGCCAGCAACAGCGCCCTCGACAAGAGCCTGATCGTGAACCGCGCCAAGGAAGGCTATGGCGTCGAGCATGACCTGATCGTCGACATGTCGGGCAGCAACGACCGCGTCGCCGGCACCTACCGCGACACCATCACGATCCAGATCGCCGCGAAGTAAGCGAGAACCCACCGGGTCGCCGTACCTCCCCCAACAGGTGCGACCCGGACCGGAGCCGCGGTTGCTCGCGCTGCCGCGGCTCCACACTACCGCGCCGCGGTCCCTCACCCGGGACCGCGGCGTCGGCCGTTTTGGGGGCTCAGTCTGCCCGGCCGCCGCGCACGACGTAGTCGTAGCTCGCCGGCATGGGCAGGGCCGCCAGGCGGCCGAGGTCGCGGGCGGCATGAAACGGCCAGTAGGCGTCCATGAGCGAGGCGGTGGCGATCAGCGCCATGTCGGCCTCGCCCTTCTTGATGATGGCGTCGGCCTGCCCGGCCGTAGCGATCTGGCCGACTGCCGCGGTAGCGATCCCGGCCTCCGTGCGGATGCGGTGGGCGAACGGCACCTGGTAGCCCGGGCCGTAGGGGATGTCCTCCACCGGCACGGCGTAGCCCGAACTGCAGTCGATGAGGTCGACGCCTTCCTTTTTCATCATCTCGGCGAGCACCACGGAGTCCTCAAGGGTCCAGCCGCCTGGCGCCCAGTCGACGCAGGAGATGCGTACGGCCAGCGGCATGGCATCGGGCATCACGGCGCGGCAGGCGCGCACCAGCTCCATGGGAAAGCGTGAGCGGCCCATGAAGTCGCCGCCCCAGCGGTCGCTGCGGTCGTTGACCAGCGGACTCATGAACTGGTGGGCGAGATAGCCGTGGGCGGCATGAATCTCGATCATGTCGAAGCCTGCCGCGATGGACCGGCGCGCGGCCTCACCGAAAGCCGCGATGACCTCGGCGATGCCGGCCTCATCCAGCGCCGTAGGCGTGTGGACAAGCGCGCCGCCCGGACCATCGAAGGGTCTGGCGACGCTGGAGACGGTCTGCCAGGCGCCCTCCTCGGCCGTGAGCGTGCGGTCGCCCTGCCAGGGCACAGTGGCATTGGACTTGCGCCCGGCATGGGCGATCTGCATGCAGCTTGCAGCACCATTGGCCCGGATCGCCGCGGTGATCTGGGCCAGCTTCTCGATGTGATCGTCCTTCCAGATGCCAAGACAGCCCGGCGTAATGCGCCCGCGCGCCTCGACGCCCGAGGCCTCGGCGATCACCAGACCTGCGCCGCCCACGGCGCGGCTGGCCAGATGCACGAGGTGCCAGTCGCTGGCAAAGCCGTCATCCGAGACGTACTGGCACATCGGCGAGATGCCGATGCGGTTGCGCATCGTCAGGCCGCGCAGCGTGAGGGGAGCGAAGAGATCGGTCATGGGGGATGTTCCTGAAGGGACGGGCTGGGCGCACACCGATAACGCGCGACGGCGGGCCGCGTCCATCGCGGCATCGCGCGGCCACGGCCAAACGCGTTAAGGTGGCCGTCCCAGCGCGGAGCCGCCATGAACGTTCCCAGCCGTCTTGAACGTCCCGCGACACGCCGCGGCCTGCTCGCATGGAGTCTGTTCGACTGGGCCAATTCGCCGACGCCGACCATCGTCATCACCTTCATCTTCGCACCTTATTTCGCGCGCGGCGTGGTCGGCGACGAGACCCGGGGGCTGGAGCTGTGGAGCTGGGGCATGGCGGCCTCGGCGCTGATCATCGCGCTGATCTCGCCGATCACCGGCGCTATCGCCGACGCGGCTGGGCGGCGCAAACCCTGGGTCGGCGGCTTCACCGTGCTGACCGTGATCGCCACCGCCCTGCTCTGGTTTGCCGAGCCCGATGCGGCCTGGACCATACCCGTGCTGGTCCTGGTGGTGCTGGTCAACATCGGCTTCGAGACCTCGACCGTCTTCTACAACGCCATGCTGCCCGATCTTGCCCCGCCCCATCGCATGGGCCGGCTTTCGGGCTGGGCCTGGGGGCTGGGTTATGCCGGCGGCATCGCCTGTCTGGCGCTGGCGCTGGTCGTCTTCATTCTGCCCGATCAGGCGCCCTTCGGCTTGGACGAGGTTCCATCGGGTGGTGTGCGTGTCGCGGCCCTGCTGGCGGCGGGCTGGCTGATCGTCTTTGGCTGGCCGATGTTCGTCTTCACGCCCGACCGCCCCAGTGCCCGGCTGCCCGTGACCACCGCGATCGCGCGGGGATGGCGGCGCCTGATCGAAACCGGGCGGGAGCTTTCCCGCCACAAGCAGATCCTGCGTTTCCTCGCCGCGCGCCTGCTCTACATCGACGGCCTCAACACGCTTTTTGCGCTCGGCGGCATCTATGCCGCCACGGCTTTTGCCATGACCGAGGAGGACGTGCTGATCTTCGCGGTCTGTCTCAACGTCACCGCCGGCCTGGGCGCGGCGGGTTTTGCCTGGCTTGACGACTGGCTGGGCCCCAAGCAGACCATCGTCATCGCCCTGCTCTGCCTTTGCGTCTGCGGCGGCGGCATCCTGATCGTGGAGGGTGTCACCTGGTTCTGGATCCTGGGCATGGCGCTGGGCATCTTCATCGGCCCGGTGCAATCGGCCAGCCGCAGCCTGATGGCGCGCATGGCCCCACCGGAGATGACCGGCGAGATGTTCGGCTTCTTCGCGCTTTCGGGAAAGGTGACGAGCTTCATCGGCCCCCTGATGGTCGGCACCGTCACCGCGCTCTCCGGCAATGCGCGCCTGGGCATGAGCGTCATCGTCGTGCTGATGCTGGCGGGCCTTGCCATCCTGCTGACCGTGAAGGCGCCCAGGGGCCGCCGCGCCGCGCCGGAGTAGGACCTAGCCTTCGCCGCGCATGAGCCTGGGCAGGCGACCGACCGTGCCCATGGCATGGCGCATGAAGAGGCGCTTCAGCGGCGGAATCCGCTCGACGGCGCCGAGGCCCAGGTCGCGCGCCAGCGCCACGGGGGGGATCGCATTGGAGAACAGGCGGTTCAGCCCGTCGGTCACCGCCACCAGAGAGAAGGTATCGACACGGCGGCGGCGCGCGTAGTCGGCAAGCGCCACGGCATCGCCGGGATCGAGGCCCAGGCGGCGGCTGTCGCCCAGCACCTCTGCCAGCACGGCGACATCGCGGATGCCGAGGTTGTAGCCCTGACCGGCGATGGGATGGATGCGATGGGCGGCATCGCCCACCAGCACCAGGCGTGGTGCGGTCGCATGATGCGCCAGCACCAGGGTCAGCGGATAACTCCACACCGGCCCGGTGACCTTCAGGTCACCCAGGAAATCGCCGAAACGCCAGGCGATCTCCTCCAGAAAGGCTGCCGGTTCGAGCTGCAGCACGCGCTGCGCGATCGCGTCCTTCTCGGTCCAGACCAGCGAGGAGCGGTTGCCAGGCACAGGCAGGATCGCGAAGGGCCCACCGGGCAGAAAGCGCTCGTGCGCGATGCCGCGATGGTCGCGCTCGTACTCGACGGTGCAGACGATCCCGGTCTGGCCATAGGCGATGGTGCGGTGCCCGATGCCGGCCATGGTGCGCACACCCGACATCGCGCCGTCGCAGGCCACGACCAGCGAACAACGCAGCACACGGCCGTCATCGATTGTCAGGTTTGCGCCCGTGCCGTCGCGCTCCATCGCGGTCACGCTGGCCGGCGCCAGCACGGTGATGCCCGGCTCGTCCGCCACGGCGGCATCGAGCGCGCGGCGGATATAGCGGTTCTCCAGGATGTAGCCCAGCGGATGGTCGCCGACGTCCTTGTGGTCGTAATGCAGGAACAGGGGCGCATCGCGGTCGCTGACGCGGATCTCCAGGATCGGCTGGGCATGGGGCACCATGGCGTCCCAGGCGCCCAGGTTATCCAGCACCAGCCTGGATCCCCAGGCGATGGAGGAGACACGGCCGTCGAAGCCGTCGCCCGAAAGCACGGCCGGCTCCTCACGCTCGATCATGGTCACGGAATGGCCCGCCCGGGCGAGTGCCAGGGACGCCGTCAGGCCGTTCATGCCGCCACCGACGACGGCGATATCGCTACGTTCGATCATGGCCCCATTCAACACCCGCGGCGCCCCCGCGCCAAGCCGTCTGGTCGTCCCGCACCGGCGGTGCTAGGGAGGTTGCGCACCGGGCGGGGGAGATGAGGACATGGCGCAGCACTGGCACGAGATGACGGCAATGGCCCTGGGCGCTGGGATCGCCGCTGGCGCCGTCGACCCCGTGGACCTTGCCGAGAACTTCCTCGCGCGCATCGCCGAACACGACAGCGATCACCTGATCTTCATCCGCATGGACCCCGCGCGCACCCGCGCCGAGGCCATGGTGGCGCGCGAACGGGCGAAGGCCGGCACCCGGCGCGGCCCGCTCGATGGCGTCCCCGTCTCCTGGAAGGACCTGGTCGATGTCGCGGGCATGGAGACGACCATGGCCGCCCGGGCGCTGGCCGGCCGCGTGCCCGAACACGACGCCCCGCTGCTTGTGCGCGCGACCAATGCCGGCATCGTCTTCCTCGGCAAGACCAACATGACCGAGTTCGCCTTCTCAGGGCTCGGCATCAACACCACCCACGGCACCCCGCCCAACGCGCGCGACCCGAAGACGCCACGCATCCCCGGCGGTTCCTCCTCCGGCGCAGGCGTGGCGGTCGCCAGCGGCCTCGGCCCCATCGGCATCGGCAGCGATACCGGCGGCTCCGTGCGCATCCCCGCCAGCCTCAACGGCGTCGTGGGGCTGAAGACCACCATCGGCGCGCTCGACACCACGGGCGTGCTGCCGCTCTCGCCCCTGCTCGACACCATCGGCCCGCTGACCGCCGATGTCGCCGACGCCGCGGCGATGTGGTCCGTGCTCTCTGGCACGGCCATGGCCGACCTTGCCGGCGCCGACCTCAGGGGCCGCCTCTTCGTCGCGGTCGACGCGCCGCTGTGGAAGGACGTCGACCCCGGCGTCGACCGCGCCTGCCGCGCCGCCGTGGCGAAGCTGGAGGCCGCGGGCGCCCGCGTCGTCTGGCAGGATGTGCCGGAACTGGCCGAGGCCATGGAGGCGATGATCTCCATGGGCGGCCTCGTCACCGCCGACGCCTGGGCCTGCTGGGGCGGCCTCGTCGAATCCGACCCCACGGCGATCTACAAGTACATGCTGCCGCGCTTCCAGTCGGGCACGAAGCAGACCGGCTACGGCCTGCTGCGCCTGATGCGCCGCCTGGACGAACTATCGGCCAGCATGCACAGGAAGCTCGCCGGCTGCGACGCCATGATCGCCCCCACGGTTTCGGCGAGCCCGCCCGCCATCGCCGACCTGATCGACGACGAGGCTGCCTACACACGTGCCAACATGATGGCCCTGCGCAACACCACGCCCGGCAACCTGACCCGGGTCTGCGCGCTGACCCTGCCCTGCGGCGCCGACGACAACGGCCTTCCCGCCGGCCTCATGCTGATGCAGCGCCCCAACCAGGAAGGCGCCCTGCTGCGGCTGGGCAAGGCGGTGGAAACGGCGCTGGCGGGATGACCTCGCCCCACGACAACACACCCGCCGACCCGCGGGTCGAGGCAGCGCGCGAGTTTGCCCGGCCCGAGCCGCCGGGACGCCATCCGCACCTGATCGGCATCCTGCTGATGCTCGTGGGCCTGACGCTGATCACCAGCTCGGACGCGGTCGCCAAGTTGATGACGGAAGCGATGCCGGTCTTCCAGATCATGCTGTTCCAGGCCTGCGGTCTCGTCATCCTGGCGCCCCTTGTGGCGCGGCGAGTGAACCCGCTCGCCATCCTCGCCACGCCCGACCTGAAGCTGCAGATCGTGCGCTCGGTCTGCCAGCTCGCCAGCGGCCTCAGCTTCTATCACGGCCTGAAGGTGCTGCCCTTCGCCGACCTCGTCGCCATCCTCTTCATCGGGCCCCTGGTGCTGACCGCCATGGCCCATGTCGTGCTGGGCGAGCGCGCCGGGCCGCGCCGCTGGGCGGCCTGCGCGGTGGGCTTTGCCGGGGCGCTGGTGATCGCGCGCCCGGGCGGCGGCGGCATGGGCTGGGCGGCGCTGTGGCCGGCCGCGGCGGTGACCTTCTGGTCGGCCTACATCATCATCACGCGGCACATCTCGGCGCGCAATGGCACGGCCAACCTGATGCTGTGGGCCTCCCTTGCCTCCCTCGCGGTGCTGGCGGTGGTGGTCGTCACCGTGCCGGGCTCCTGGCAGATGCCGCAGGGCTGGCAGTGGCCGGCGCTGGCAGCCATCGCCCTGCTTTCGGCGGCAAGCAACGGCGTCACCATCCGCGCCTTTTCCATCGCGCCCGCCTCGCTTCTGGCACCCTTCTCCTATTTCGAGATCGTCGGCGCGACCTTCTACGGCTACGTCATCTGGCACCACTTCCCCGACATCTGGACCTGGACCGGCACGGCGATCATCGTTGCGGCCGGGCTTTACGTTTACCGCCGCGAAGCCGCGGCGGCGCGGACGTGACCGCTGCCACCCTGCCCGCGCGCACGCCGCTGCTGGGCATCGCGCTCTACATGGTCGCGATCACCCTGGTCGTGGCGGCCAACACCACGGGCAAGATCGCCATGGGCGGGCTGCCGGTGTGGCAGGTGGTGCTGGCCCAGGTCTCGGGCCTGTTCTTTGCCTCCATGCTGGTCGGGCGCACCCTGCGCGTCGACCGCCTGATCGGCGCGACACGGCAGCCCGGCCTGGAGGTCCTGAGGACCTGCTGCCAGATGGGGGCCGCGCTGTGTTTCTACATGGGCCTGCGCGCCATGCCGCTGGCCGACATCACAGGCATCACGCTGCTGCTGCCGCTGGCCATCACCGCACTGGCCGCGCTGACGCTCGACGAACAGGTTGGCTGGCGGCGCTGGTGCGCCTGCGGTGCGGGTCTTTTCGGCGCCCTGCTGATCGCCCGGCCGGGTTTCGAGGGCGCCCAGCCCGCGGCTCTCTGGCCCCTTGGCACCGTGGTGCTCTTTGCCTGCTACACCGTGCTGACGCGCCGACTGTCCTCTGAGGACTCGACGCCGACGCTGATGATCTGGGCCTCGCTTGCCACCGTCATCGTGCTGGGGCTGGCATCTCCCCTCTATTGGGTCTGGCCCACGCACGAGGGGTGGGCGGGTCTGGTCGGGGTCTGCATCTTCTCCGGCATCGCCAACAGCGCACGGATCAAGGCGCTGGCCCTGGCGCCGGCCTCGCTGCTTGCCCCCTTCGGCTATACCCAGATCGCGACCGCAACAGTTGTCGGCTTCATCGTCTTCCACGAACTGCCCGACGGCCTTTCCTGGATCGGCATCGCCGTGGTGGTGGGCAGCGGCCTTTATGTCTGGCACCGTGAGCGCAGGAGAGAGGCACGATCATGAGCGTACGACCGGGACTTCCGCCGGAGGCGGTGGGGCGGCCGCGGGATGCCGCGGGCAGCGTCGCCAATCCGCATCTGGCCGGCATCCTGCTGATGCTGGCGGCGATTGTCCTGATCAACCTCAGCGACACCGCCGCCAAGCTCACCATCGACACGATCACGGTCTTCCAGGTTGCCCTGGTGCAGGTCCTGGGCCTGATGGCCTGCGGCATGATCGCCGCGCGCAGCGCCAACCTGCCGCGCATCATGGCGACCCCCAACTGGCGCATGCTGGTCGTGCGCTCGGCCTGCCAGTTCGGCGCCGGGCTCTGCTACTACAAGGGCCTGCAGCTGCTGCCGCTGGCCGATGTCATCGCCATCATCCTGCTGGGACCGCTGGCGACGACGGCGCTGGCCGCCCTGGTGCTGAAGGAACAGGTCGGACCGCGCCGCTGGGCGGCCTGTGTCGCGGGCCTGGTCGGGGCGATGCTGATCATCCGTCCGGGCATGGGCGCGGAGTCGGGCGGCATCGGCCTTGCGGCGTTGTGGCCCATGGGCTGCGTCACGCTCTATTCGATCTACGTCATCATGACGCGCCGGCTGTCGGCGACCAACCGCACCAGCACGCTGATGTGCTGGGGGGCGAGCGTGGGCACCGTGGTGTTGCTCGCGACCGCCCCGCTCTACTGGATCTGGCCGGACTGGACGATCTGGCTGGGCCTGGGCGCGGTGGCGGTGCTCTCGGGTGCCAGCAACGGCCTGCGCATCCGCGCCCTGGGTTTTGCCCCGGCCTCCGTCCTGGCGCCCTTCGGTTATGCCGAGATCGTCGGCGGCACGATCCTGGGGCTGATCGTCTTCGGCACCTTCCCCGACGGCTGGTCCTGGGCCGGCATCGCCGTCATCGTCGGCGCCGGCCTCTACGTCTGGCACCGCGAACGCGCGAAGGCGCGGGCCTGAGGGACGTCCGCGGGCGGAGACGCACATCACCGACCGTCATCCCGGACAAGGCGCCCCCAATCAAGTCGGGGGCAGGCTCCGCGCCGCAGATCCGGGACCTATGCCGGAACGCAATCAATGGCGCCGGCGCTTGTGTAGGCGTTCCGGCATGGGTCCCGGGTTCCGCGCTTCGCACGGCCCCGGGATGACGGGAGATCGAGGGGCGCGTACGCCGCGCATTCATGTGGCCTACCCCTGCCCCTCTGCCCGAGTCCTGTGCATTGCACTGCACAATGAAACGGCAGGAGTCCTGACCTGCTCCGTCGCACGATTCCCAAGCCATTGATTCAACTTGCTCTTTTTTCCCGGCCGAACTGGCACATCGCTTGAAATAGCGACTCCCGTCGGCTGCGCATGCTGCGCGGCCTATTCGGGGAGACAGCCGCAAAGAGCGGCATCACGGGGAGAAGACATCATGCGCAAGTTCCTGCCACCCGGGCTCATCGCCCTTGCCGCTCTGCTGGTGCTGCCCTCGCTGGCGCACGCCGAGGTCGATGCTGAAACAGCCTACATCCTCAATACCTTCTCATTCCTGGTTAACGGCGCCCTGGTCATGTGGATGGCCGCCGGTTTCGCCATGCTGGAAGCCGGAATGGTGCGGACCAAGTCCGTGGCGACGATCTGCCTCAAGAACGTCGTCCTCTTCGCGATCGCGGGCATCGCTTACTACGCCGTCGGTTACAACCTGATGTACGACGGGGTCGATGGGGGTTTCATCGGCTCGATCGGGCTCTGGGGGGCTAGCGACGAGGGCGCGGCAGAAGGCATCTTTGAAGGCTACGCCGCGTCCTCGGACTGGTTCTTCCAGATGGTCTTTGTCGCCACCGCCGCCTCGATCGTTTCGGGCGCGGTTGCCGAGCGGATCAAGCTGTGGTGCTTCCTGGCCTTCACCGCCGTTCTGACCGCGGTCATCTACCCCATCGAGGGTGCATGGCAGTGGGGCGGCGGCTGGTTTTCCGAGATGGGTTTCTACGATTTTGCAGGCTCGACCATCGTGCATTCGACCGGCGGCTGGGCGGCGCTCACCGGCGTCCTGATCCTTGGCGCGCGTCGCGGCAAGTACGG
This sequence comes from uncultured Rhodospirillaceae bacterium, assembly GCA_937880925.1. GTDB lineage: Bacteria > Pseudomonadota > Alphaproteobacteria > SP197 > SP197 > CALGGB01. Next base: position 19,905 of record CALGGB010000312.1, read on the forward strand.
CGAAAAGGGTGAGATCCGCCTGATGGCGCCCTCCTCCCTGCCGCTGGCAACCCTGGGTACCTTCATCCTTTGGCTGGGCTGGTTCGGCTTCAACGGCGGTTCGCAGCTTGCCCTGGGTTCGGGCATGGATGCGGTTGCCATGGCCAACATCTACGCCAACACCTGCGTTGCCGCGATGGGCGGCGTCGTGGTTGCGGCCATCGCCACCCAGCTCATCTACCGCAAGGTCGACCTGACCATGGTGCTCAACGGCGCGCTGGCGGGTCTCGTCTCGATCACGGCCGGTCCCGACACGCCGGGCCTGGGCGGCGCCATCCTGATCGGCGGCGTCGGTGCGGCGATCGTGATGGTCGGCGTGCCCCTGCTCGACAAGCTGAAGATCGACGACGTGGTGGGCGCCATTCCGGTCCATCTCTTCGCCGGCATCTGGGGCACCATGGCGGTTCCCCTCACCAACCCCGACACGTCCTTTGTCACGCAAGGCATCGGTGTCGTGGCCATCGGCGCCTTTGTCGCCGTGGCCAGCGCCATCGTCTGGATGCTGCTGAAGGCCACCGTCGGTCTGCGGGTTTCCGCCGAGGACGAGGAGACCGGTCTCGACCGGGTCGAACTCGGCATATCCGCCTATCCGGAGTTCAGCCGCGACTCGATCGCGGTCTGACCCTGCGGCATTTCTCCTGGCCGCAGATCACCTGGGCCCGCCCCCGCCATCCCCGGGGGGCGGGCCCCTTTTTCTGGCCGAGGCGAATCTGAACGCCTGAGCCGCTCGTGGCGACCCAATCGTCAGCCATCGATCCCGAGAGTCTGAAGCAGCGCGTCATCGACGCCCGCACCGGGCAGTCCCCGCTCCCGCCGCAAGCGGGCCACCGCCGCCAGGGTGCGCGGCCCGATCAGGCCATCGGCCGCGCCGCATTCATCAAAACCGGCATCCTGAAGGGCGCGCTGCAGCGCCACCACGGTTGCGGCAGGCCAGTCTCTCCTGTCCTGCCCCAGCACGCGCCTGACCTTCTCCAGCCACGCCCGCCGGTCCGCCAGGCCATGGCTGCCGCCGTTGATTCGCCGGGTCAGCGCAACGAGATCGTCGCGGTCACAAAACCGGTTGAGACCGCGCCACGACCAGAAGCCGCAGGCAACCGCCAGGGCATGGTCCGGCGCGGCGGCAAGATCGGGGGCGGCCTCCAGATCGATCCCGGCGCGCCTTCCGGTTTCGCGGTAGGCCGCACGCCCGGTGAGCTGGATGTAGCCGCGGCCGCGGAACGCCCAGCCGTCGCCGGACGTCTCCCCGCCATTGCCCATGCGTCCGCCATAGACCCGGTTGGCGAGGCGCTCGGGCTGCCCGGCAAAGGGAGCGGCTTCCTCCGGCCCGGTAAAACGTGACGGCCAGACCGCGCACAGCCGTGCGGCGCTGTAGCGCAGGTTCTCCTCCAACGCGGTCAGTCCAGCCGATTCATGGCCGATCTGGGCAAGGAAAAACTCAAGGCGCGGACCCGTGATGGCGTGGCGCGCCAACAGGTCATCGCCTTGCCCGGCCATGGCATCCAGATGCGCCCGGACACCACGGGGGAAAAGCGCCGCCAGGCGCGCGCGATCCAGCATCGTCAGTCCTTTCTCCATCGAGAGAAGGAACAAACTAGCAACATACCTGCGTCAGAGGCAAAATCGGCCGGCACGCGGCACCGGGGCCGGGCATCTGCCCACAAAGGAGGCCCAAGGCTTCAAGCGAATCACTAGGAGTCCAAGCTAATTAACGGACTCCAAACGATCATTTTGCCTCCGCCCTTTGGACCATGCTAAGGTCTGCTCCCAAGCGCACGGACGTCTTGCCATGATCAGCGACCGTCTCGACCTGCTGACGGACTACCCCTTTCCCCGCCTCGACGCTCTGCTCGAGGGGTTGCCCCTGCCTGCGGGCGTGATCCAGCCCAACCCGATGTGGATCGGCGAGCCCAAACACGCCGTGCCCGAGCTGGTGAAGGCGCCGCTCGCCTCCCGCTTTGCCGACTACAACCGTTATCCCCCGATCGAGGGCACGCCCGGCCTGCGCGAGGCGATCGCTGCCTGGCTCGACCGCCGTTATCGCCTGCCGGAGGGTTTCATCGACCCCCACGGCGGCATGGTGATGCCGGTGGCGGGATCGCGCGAGGGCCTGTTCCTGATCGCCCATGCCGCCGTGCCGGAAACCAAAAACGGCAAGCCGCCGGTCGCCATCGTGCCCAACCCGTTCTACCAGCCCTACAAGGGCGGTGCGGTGACCGCGGGCGCGGAGATCTTCTATCCGCCCTGCACGCGCCAGACCGATTTCCTGCCTGATCTGGATGCGATTCCCACCGGCATCCTGGAGCGCGCGGCGATCTTCTATCTGTGCTCGCCGGCCAATCCCCAGGGCACGGTAGCGAGCAAGGACTACCTCGCCCGCGCCGTGGCGCTGGCGCGCCGCCACGACTTCCTGCTCGTCTCCGACGAGTGCTACGCCGAGATCTACGACAAGACGCCGCCCACCGGCGCGCTGGAGGTCTGCGCCGAAACCGGGAGCCTGGCCAATGTCGTCGTCTCCCATTCGCTGTCCAAGCGGTCGAGCTGCGCGGGCCTGAGGAGCGGCTTCATGGCCGGCGACCCGGCGTTCCTGAAGGCCTTCATCCGCCTGCGCAAATACGCCGCGGCCTCCTCCTCCTTTGCGACCTACGAGGCCGCCGAGGCGCTGTGGCGCGACGAGGCCCATGTCACCGCCAACCGCGATCTCTACCGCGCCAAGATCGACGTCGCCGAGCGCATCCTGGGCAACCGCTTCGGCTTCTACCGGCCTCCCGGCGGTTTCTTCCTGTGGCTCGACGTCGGCGACGGCGAGGCCGCGACGAAGAAGCTGTGGCGCGAGGCCGGCGTGAAGGTTCTGCCCGGCGCCTATCTCGCCGCAACCGGCGAGGGCGGCGCCAACGATGCCGCGCCCTATATCCGCGTGGCGCTGGTCAACGATCTCGAAACGACGCGCGCGGGGCTCGCCGCGATCGCAGAGACCTTGTGAGGAGCCCGGTCATGGCCACCCGCACCGCACCCGCACCCCGCCTCCGCCTGTTGCCCGACCCGGCCCTGGATTGGCTGAAGAAACGCACGACGGAGCTGGCCGGCGGCCTTTGCGCCGCGCTCGCCCTGTGGCTGCTGCTGGCGCTGGTTTCCTGGGAGCCGACCGACCCATCGTTCAACCGCGCCGCCGACGGCGCCGTGCTCAACCTTGCCGGCCGCGCCGGCGCCTATGGCGGCGAGGCGATGCTCGCCTGGTTTGGCCTGGCCGCGGGCCTGCCCGTGCTGGTGCTGGCGGCCTGGGCGCGCCGCCTGCTGGTGCGTCACCGCCTGCCGCGGCCCGTGCTCTCGGCACTGCTGACGCCGGTCGCCATGGTTCTGATCGGCCTTGCCCTGGCGCTGCTGGGCTGGCCCCGGCCCGATGGCCTGCCTGCCGGTGCCGCCGGCCTGATCGGCGGCCTCACGGCGATCCAGCTCGTGGAACTTCCCTGGCTTGCCACCGTGCCGCCGGCTCTGCCGGGCCTGCTCGCCCTGATCCTGGGCCTGACCGCCCTTGTCTTCGCCATGGCCCTGCCCTGGCGCGACGTCACCACCGCCGCGCGCACGGCCCAAAGCGGCAGCCGCATGCTGGCCGGCCATATCTCGGCCTTCGCGCCGGTCGCTGCCGACGCCGCGCGCGGCAGCCTGGAGTGGCTCAAGGCGCGCCGCCTGGGCCAGATCGACGAGCGCGAGGACATCCCCGCGGGCAGCCAGCCGCCCGAGGAGGACGAGGACTGGGAGGAGGAGGACGAGGCCGAGGAGGCCGTCGAGGAAAGCGCCCCCGCCGCCCGTGGCCGTGCCGAACCCCGCCTGACCGGCCGCGCCAGCGCGCCCGAGAAGACCACCCGTGTCGCCCCGCGCCAGGATGTCGAAAAGCCGAAGAAAAAGAAGAAGCCGGTACAGACCACCTTCGCCTTCGAGCCCGGCGAAGGTTTTGTCCTGCCGCCCATGGATCTGCTCTCGGAGGTCGACCAGAGCCAGAGGAAGAAGGTCGACGAGGAAGGCCTGGAGCAGAACGCACGCATGCTTGAAAGCGTGCTCAACGATTTCGGCATCCGTGGCGAGATCGTCGACGTGCGCCCCGGCCCCGTGGTCACGCTCTACGAACTGGAGCCCGAGGCCGGCATCCGCGCCAGCCGCGTCATCGGCCTGGCCGACGACATCGCGCGCAACATGTCGGCGGTCAGCGCCCGCGTCGCCGTGGTCCCGGGCCGCACCGTGCTGGGCATCGAGCTGCCCAACGTGCACCGCGAGACCGTGGCCCTGCGCGAGCTGCTGGAGGATGCGAGCTACACCAAGGGCGGGCCGAAGCTGCCCATTGCGCTCGGCAAGGAAATCTCCGGCGTGCCCGTGGTCGAGGACCTGGCGATGATGCCGCACCTGCTGGTCGCGGGCACCACGGGCTCGGGCAAGTCGGTTGCGGTCAACGCCATGATCCTGTCGCTGCTCTACAAGCTGACGCCCGAGGAATGCCGCCTGATCCTGATCGACCCGAAGATGCTGGAGCTTTCGGTCTACGACGACATCCCGCACCTGCTGGCGCCCGTGGTCACCGAGCCGGGCAAGGCCGTGATGGCGCTGAAGTGGACCGTGCGCGAGATGGAGAACCGCTACCGCTCCATGCAGAAGGTCGGCGTGCGCAACATCGACGGTTTCAACAAGCGCGTCGCCGAGGCCGATGCCAAGGGCCTGGCGCTGACCCGCACCGTGCAGACCGGCTTCAACGCCGAGAGCGGCGAGCCGGTGTTCGAGGAAGAGGTCATCGCCGACAAGAAACTGCCCTACATCGTCGTCGTGGTCGACGAGATGGCCGACCTGATGCTGGTCGCCGGGCGCGACATCGAGGGCGCCATCCAGCGCCTGGCCCAGATGGCGCGCGCCGCGGGCATCCACATCGTGATGGCGACGCAACGCCCCTCGGTCGACGTCATCACCGGCACGATCAAGGCCAACTTCCCGAGCCGCGTCAGCTTCCACGTCACCAGCAAGATCGACAGCCGCACGATCCTGGGCGACCAGGGCGCCGAGCAGCTTCTGGGCAAGGGCGACATGCTGTTCATGCGCGGCGGCGGACGCGTCACGCGCATCCACGGCCCCTTCGTCGGCGACGACGAGGTCCAGCAGGTCACCGCCTACCTGAGGAGCCAGGGCAAACCCGACTACATCGAATCCATCACCGAGGAGACCTTCGAGAACGCCATGGAGATCGGCGGCTTCGATTCGGGAAGCGACGGCAAGGAGCAGCAGCTCTACGACCAGGCCGTGTTCCTGGTGACGCGCGAGCAGAAGGCCTCCACCAGCTTCATCCAGCGCCACCTGAAGATCGGCTACAACCGGGCGGCCAGCATCATCGAGCAGATGGAGCGCGAGGGTGTGGTCAGCCCCGCCAACCACGTCGGCAAGCGCGAGGTCCTGGCGGGCGCCCCGCCGGAGCGTTGAGGTGCGGGCGGTGACGGCGCAACTCGGCGAAGCAGTCACGGCCTGCGACAATCGTCACTGGCGCCCACAATTCCGGGCAAAATTCCGTTGATTGGCCCAGCAGCCCCTTGCCGTTGCCCGTTCGCGGGAGCAGAACGGTTCAGGGGCGATTCACCGGGCGTTTGACGCGATGTTCCAGATTTACCTGCCGATTGCGGAGATGTCGGTCGACATCTTCCTGCTGCTCGGCATGGGTGGGGTGATCGGCTTCCTTTCGGGACTCTTCGGCGTCGGCGGCGGATTCCTGATCACACCTCTGCTGATCTTCATCGGCGTGCCCCCGCCCGTGGCCGTGGGCTCCTCGGTCAACCAGGTCGTGGCGGCCTCGGTTTCGGGCGCCATCGCCCATTGGCGGCGCGGCAACATCGACTTCAAGATGGGCACCGTGCTGCTGGTCGGCGGCGTCGCCGGGTCGCTTGCCGGTATCCTGCTGTTCAACATTCTGGAATCCCTTGGTCAGATCGACCTGGTGATCCAGCTTTCCTACGTCGTCATGCTGGGCGGCGTCGGCGCATTGATGCTGGTGGAATCGGGCCGCGCCATCCTGATGCGCCGGCGCGGCGGCGGCGGGCGGCGCAAGAAACACGTCCACACCTGGATCCACGGCCTGCCCCTGAAGATGCGCTTCCGCACCTCCAGGCTCTACATCTCGGCCCTGCTTCCGCTGGGCATCGGGTTCGCCGTGGGTATCCTTGCCGCCCTGATGGGCGTGGGCGGCGGCTTCTTCCTGGTGCCCGCGATGATCTATCTGCTGGGCATGCCGGTCTCCATCGTGATCGGCACCTCGCTCTACCAGATCACCGTGGTCGCGGGCGCCACCACCTTCCTGCATGCGGTCTCGGGCCAGACGGTCGATGTCGTGCTGGCAGGCCTGCTGACCCTGGGCGCGGTCGTGGGCGCCCAGCTCGGCACCCGCTTCGGCGCGGGCCTGAAAGGCGAGGAGCTGCGCGGCCTGCTTGCCATGCTGGTGCTGATCGTCTGCGGCGCCCTGTTCTGGGAGCTGGTCGCCCCGCCGACGGAGTTCTTCAACCTCTCCACCCTGACGGTGTCGCCGTGAACGCCCGCGCAGCCCTTCTGGCCCTTTGCCTGGCCGCCCTCTGCGCGCTGGGCCCCGGCCGCGCGGGGGCCCAGGAACTCGTCGCCGACCTGTCGGACCATCTCATCGCCATCGATTCCGAGTTCACCGGCACCGACCTGCTGGTCTTCGGCGCGATCGAGGGCGAGGGCGACATCGTCGTCCTGGTCCGTGGACCACGCTCCAGCGTGGTGGTGCGTGAGAAGGCCCGCGTCTTCGGCATCTGGCTCAACGCCAGCTCGGTCACCTTCGACAACGTGCCGTCCTTTTATGCTCTGGCGACCTCTCGGCCGCCCGAAGAGATGCTCGATGCCGACATGCGCCGGCTCAACGAGATCGGCCTCGACCAGCTTCGCCTGGAACCCGAACCGGGCACCGACATCGCCGACATCGCCGATTTCCGTGATGCCCTGGTCCACCTGCGCCAGAAAATCGGCCTCTACAGCTCCGAGCCAGGCAAGGTGAGCTTCCTGGGGCCGCGCCTGTTCCGCACGGCCATTCACTTCCCCGCCGCCGTGCCGGTGGGGCGTTACACGGTGGATGTCATTCTGGTGCGCGACGGCCAGGTGGTGCAGTCCTTCAGCCCGCCGCTGACCGTCGACAAGGCGGGCCTTGGCGCCGATATCTTCGACTTCGCCCACAACGACGCGGCGCTCTACGGCCTGCTGGCGGTGATCGGCGCGGCGATCGCCGGTTTCCTGGGCAGCCTGCTGTTCCGCCGTCCCTGAGGCCTGTGCGCCGCGGCGCAGCCAGACGGCGACAGGGCCCGGCGCCATCGGTTATCATGCGGAGGTCGCATTGCAGTGCCGGGAACGCCGCCTGCCTCTGCGAAGGCCGCACGACGGGCAAGGCCCGGCGGCAACGGTTCAACCACGCACCGGGACTCCATGAGCGACGACACATCGACTGCCACCTCCCGCGCCAGCCATGTTGCCGGGCAGGTCAAGTTCCTCGTCTGCGTCGATGGCTCGCCGCCGTCCAAGGTGGCGGTCCACTATGCCTGCAAGCGGGCCAAGAACACCGAAGGGCGCGTCGCCCTGCTCCACGTCGTGCAGCCCGCCGACTTCCGCCAGTGGTCGGGCGTCGAGGAAATGATGCGCGAGGAACGCCGTGGCGAAGCCGAGGCCCTGCTCCAGGACCTGGCCGCCGACGTCAACGGCTGGGCCGGGATCATGCCGGAGCTGATGGTCCGCGAGGGCCGCATCGGCGACGAGATTCTCTCGGTGATCGATGAGGACCGCAGCATCGACCTGTTGTGCGTGGGCTCCAATCCGGCGGAAGGGCGCGGCAAGCTGGTTTCCTTCCTGGCCGGACATCTGGCCGGAAGGCTGACGATCCCGCTGATCATCGTGCCCGGCACGCTCTCGGACGAGCAGATCGTCAACATCACCTGAGGCGGCCGGAGCCCTGCGCGGGACGCATGCCCGCCATGCGCGGGACGCCGCCGTTCCATGTTTGTCCTTGACCCTGTGACCGGGATCACTAAGTGATGACCACGCGCGAACCTTATCCCGGGTTGGCGCATTCATGCTGGCGGGGAGGTCCATCCTTGCCGCGGCCCCTGACGGCCCGATCGAACGGAGTCCTGTCGTGTTTATCCAGACCGAAGATACGCCCAATCCCGCGACGCTGAAGTTCCTGCCCGGCCGGGCGGTGATGACCAGCGGCAGCGCTGATTTTGCCGACGCCAGCGCCGCGGAGGTCTCGCCCCTGGCGCGCCGCCTGTTCGACGTCGAGAACGTCGAGGGTGTCTTCCTGGGCGGCGATTTCGTCTCGGTGACCAAGGCCGAAAGCGGCGACTGGCGCCTGATGAAACCGGCCCTGCTGGGCGTCATCATGGAGCACTTCATCTCCGGCAAGCCGGTGATCGAGGGCAGCGCCGTGGCGGCCGAAGAGAGCTTCGGCGAAGACGACGCCGAGATCGTCTCCCAGATCAAGGAGCTGCTGGAAACCCGCGTGCGTCCCGCCGTCGCCAACGACGGCGGCGACATCGTGTTCCGCTCCTATGACAAGGGCATCGTTCACCTGGTGATGCAGGGCGCCTGTGCCGGCTGCCCCAGCTCCACCATGACATTGAAAATGGGCATCGAGAATTTGCTCAAACACTACATTCCCGAGGTCGTGGAGGTTCGCCCGGTCCAGTAGCGAGCCGGGCTGCTCCCTTGCCGGCGATCGGGGGATCGCCGGGCACGACCTGCAGCGCGCAGGGGGAAGAGACGACATGTTGAAACGACTTTTGTTGGGTGCGGCCCTGGTTGCCGTGGCCATGCCTGCGGAGTCCGCCAATGTGGCCTGGCCGGGAGCACCCGTTGCCACGCTCGATCAGGCTGACGCCGCGGCTGTTCTGCCCACCCGTTCCCGCGCTGGGGATACGGCGGTGTTGCCCCGGGGCGATGCGGCGACGCTCGATGCCCTGCTTTCGGCAGCCGGGCTGCGCGTCGCCCAGGTCCGCAGCGGCGCCAGCGCCGTGCCGCGGCTCTATGTCGAATCCATGCCCACCGACATGGCCCAGATCGACCAGGCCGCCGAGCGCAAGCGCATCTTCATCAAGGTCATGCTGCCGCTGGTCCTGGCGGCCAACGAGCGTCTGATCGCCGACCGCGCCGAGATCGCCTATCTCTCCAGCCGCATGGAAATGGGCGATGCCCTGAGCGAACCCGAAGCCCGCTGGCTCGCGGCCATGCTGGAGCTGTTCCATGTCGAGGACGGCGATCTGGCCGAACTGCTCGCGCGCGTCGATGTCATCCCGCCATCCCTGGCGCTGGCCCAGGCCGCCCAGGAATCGGGCTGGGGCACCTCGCGCTTTGCCCATGAGGGCAATGCCGTGTTCGGCCAGCGCACCTGGGAAGAGGGTGCCGGCATCGCCCCCGAAGGGCTCAACGATCCCGGTTTCGAAGTCCAGGCCTTCAACGGCCTGAAGGATTCGGTCTTTGCCTATCTGGTGAACCTCAACCGCCACCCGGCCTACCAGCACCTGCGCGAATTGCGCACGGCGATGCGTGAAGAAGGCATCGAGCCCGACGGCATCACCCTGGCCGCGGGCCTGGACGACTATGCCGAGGAGCCCGATTACATCGGCAAGATCCGCGCCCTGATCAGCGTCAACAACCTGACCGATTTCGACGGCGCCCGCCTGGCAGACGCCGCCGACTGATCGCTGGCGGCGCGCTCCTGGCGCAGGTTCCTACTCCTCGCCGCCGGGCACCAGGAAGGGCATGCCGAACCAGCGGAAGCGGCCGTCGGCCGTCGGCAGCGTGCAGTTGAGGCGCGAGCGGCCCGGCGGGAAGGGCCGCGCCAGGCGAACCTCCACGCGCCGCCCCAGCAGTTCCAGCGAAAGACTGTCATCGTGCGAGGCAAAGCAGGCCAGGCGGTCGAGCCGGCCGGCGCTTTCGCCGACCGTAAAGCCGATGGCCGGCGGATTGGCCGTGCCCGAACCCGGCTGGATCAGCATGTCGGGCGGCAGCACGTCACTCACCTCCAATGGCAGCGCGTCGATGATCGTATCGAAGCGGTCGGGTTCGCCGTAACGCTCGTTGAGGGCAAAGCGCGGCAGGGTGAACATGTCGCTGCCGGCTGTCGCCACACCCGAGTACTGGCCGAAGGCCGCGATGTAGCCGGCATCCTCGACCATGGCGGCAAGCTCGGCGCTGTATTCCCCGTAAGGGTAGGCAAAGACCTCGGGCACATGGCCCAGTTCGGACAGGAAGGCCGCCGTCATGCGCGCGAGGTCCTCCTCCATGGCGCCACGCCCCTGCACCGCCATGTGGGCGTGGCTCGCGCTGTGGGCGCCGATCGTGACACCGGCATCCTCCATGACGCGCAGTTCGTCCCAGGTCAGGGCGCCGGGTACCTGGCCCACCGCATCGGTGTTGACGAAGATCGTGAAGGGCAGGCCGGCGGCCTGCAGGCGCGGAAAGGCTTCCGTGTAGATCGAGCGATAGGCGTCATCGATGGTGATCGCGACCGTACGGTCGGGCAGCACTGTGCCATCGCGCAGCGCCGCGACGACCTCGTCCAGCGGCAGGACGTGGTAGGCCCCGGAGGTCAGCTTGGCGATGTGCTCGTCGAACTGGGCCAGACGAATGCTGGTCGAGGGATAGGCGTCTTCGCCGAAGCGGTGGTACATCAGAACAACGGCGCCGCTGGGGGACGTGGCGGCCGACTGGGCGGCGGCGCGCATACCGCCCCCGGCCATGGCCGCCGCGACCACCAGGCAGCAAGCCGCCACCCGCAGACAAGAAGAGGCAGAACCCATGGGCCCTCTGAACGATACCGCCCTCGACACCCTGTTCCGCAAGGCGCGCACGTTCCATCGCTGGAGCGACCGCCCGGTCGAGGACACCACGCTGAAAGCACTGTGGGACCTGGCACGCATGGGTCCGACCAGCGCCAATTGCTCGCCCATACGCATCGTCTTCGTCAAAAGCGCCTCCGCCAAGGAACGCCTGCGTCCCCATGTTGCGGAGGGCAATATCGCATCCGTCATGTCTGCCCCCGTGACAGCCATCTTGGCCCACGATCTCGACTTTTACGAGCGTCTGCCCGAACTGTTCAATGCCGATGCCGTGAGCTGGTTCAAGGGCAAGCCCGGCGCCGAACCGACCGCCTTCCGCAACGGCAGCCTGCAGGGCGCTTATGTCATGCTGGCGGCCCGCGCCCTGGGCCTGGATTGCGGCCCCATGTCGGGCTTTGACAACGCGGGGGTCGATGGCGCGTTCCTGGGCCATCAGCCGCGCTGGCGCTCCAACTTCATCTGCAACCTTGGTTATGGCGACGAGCCGGACATGCGTCCGCGCAACCCGCGCCTGGCCTTCGATGAGGCCTGCGCCATTGTCTGAATCTGCCTCAGCCCATCATCGCGGTGCCGGCCGCCCGGTCGGAGAGCACCGGCAGGCGGCGTGGCGCAAAGAGCTGGTAGTGCCACCATTCGTTGACGTACCAGTCGAAGCCCGCTGCGGTCATGATGCCCAGCAGCAGCAGCCGATTGGCCCGCTGCTGCGGAGTCGGTGTGGTTGCGTCGTGGTGGCCGTTGGGCGTGAGATCGTCGACCGGGCCGCCCATGTCGATTTCGGCGCCGGCGGCATCGATCAGCGTGACGTCGACCGCCGCACCGCGGCTGTGGGGCGAACCGCGCCGGGGATCGGCGACATAGGCCGGGTCCGGTGTGTGGTTCCACAACGCCCATTGCGCTTCGGACGGACGAAAGGCATCGGTTATCTTCAGGCGCAGACCCTGGACCGCGGCGTGATCGATCGCCTTGCGCAGGCAGGCGGCAGCCTCGGGATGCAGCCAGCAGCGCGGGTTGGCGTAGATCGCCCTGCCCATGAAGTTGTCGGCGTGGCCATAGACCAGATCGACCTCCACATCCCATTCCGGCGGGGCGATTGCGACCAGCAGCATGAAGGCTTCTCCCAGGCATGGCGTGGGGAGGCTATCACGGCGCGGGGCCGCTTCGCATGAGGGTGCTCGCACTCGACACCTGCCTTGCCTCCTGCTCGGTCGCCCTGGCCGAGGACGGTAATGTCGCGGCCTTTGCCGCCGAGCCGATGCGGCGGGGCCATGCCGAGCGCATCGTGCCCATGGTGCAGGAGGTGATGGCGCGGGCCGGCCGTGATTTCGGCGATCTTGACCTGATGGCCGTCACCGTGGGGCCCGGGAGCTTTACCGGCGTGCGCGTGGGCCTTGCCGCCGCGCGCGCCATGGCCATGGTGGCGTGCAGGCCGCTTGCCGGCTTCGGTGTGCTGGAGGCGCTGGCCCATGCCGTGCCCGCCGAACGGCTGGAGGGGCAGCGCCTGCTGGTCGCCCTCGATGCCCAGCGCGGCGAACTCTACCTGCAGGACTTCGATGCCCGCCGCCGGGCCCTGGCCCCGGCCCGGCTCGGCAACCGGCTGGACCTTGTCGCGCCCCTGGAACCTTGCCTGGTGGTGGGCGACGGCGCCGGCGCCTTTGCCGGATTCGCCGGCTGCACCATCGACGAGAGTGTCCTTCTGCCCGATGCGCGCGCCGTTGCGGCCCTGGCCATACAACGTTACGGCTCCGGCGGCATGGGCCTGCCCGAAGCCATGCCCGCGCCGGTCTATCTGCGCGAGGCCGATGCCAAGCGGCCCGATGATGTCGCGCCGGTGGTGCTGCGCCGCGAGGGCGCAGAGGCCGCCGGGGTGCTCGCCGAGCTTCACGCGCGGTGCATGGACGATCCCTGGAGCGAGGCCTTTCTCGCCAGGTTCCTGGCCCAGGACGGCGCCGTTGCGATTCTGGCGCGCCTGCGCAGCGATGACACGCCGGTGGGCTTTGCCCTGCTGCGCACCGTCGCCGACGAGGCCGAGCTGCTTTCCATCGGCGTGCTGCCGCAGCGGCGGCGCGAGGGCATCGCGCAGCGCCTGCTGGCGGGCTGCTACGACCGCTGCCGGGCCGGCGCCATTGTCCGCCTGCACCTGGAGGTGGCCGAGGACAACACGCCCGCCCGCCAGCTCTATGCCCGCGCCGGCTACCTGCCGGTGGGCCGCCGCAAGGGTTACTACGCGCGCGATGAGGGCGACCCGGTCGACGCCCTGACCCTGGCGCGCGCCGTACCCTGAGGCCGGACCTCAGCCCTGCGTGGCCATCGCGCAGCGCGCCGCGCCGCTCTCGGCGACCGGCACGATCTCGAAGCGGGCAAGGTCGCACCAGGCGGCGACCCAGCGCTGCAGCAGGGTGACATCCTCGCAGGCCATGACCTGAAAGCAGCGACCGAGATCGGCCGAAACCCAGCTTGCGACATAGTCGAGGCCCTCCGGCATCTGCCGGCCGCGCTCTTCCAGGCGGCGGTAGATCGCCGCGGCGTCGCCATTGTTGAAGTGCTCGATCACCATGAACTGCATGCCATCGTCCTCACGCCAGATCCCCGCAATGACCGGCACAGGAGCATTCCGGAGCCGCCGAACAAGATCTTGACTGTGTGCTTACGTCATGTCCTGCATCCATTCCGGTCTAGCGTACGCGCAGGCGCAGTCGCCAGACGCCGGAATCCCCGGACTCTTGAACCAGCGAGAGAACTTCGTGGCCATGTTCCTTCACGGAACGGGGAACATTCGACAATGGCTCGCCGTCATTGAGGCGAACTTCGGCAACCTGCCCCGATTCCATGCGTTCGATAAGGAGTTTTGTCTTCACGAACGTCAAAGGGCAGACATCGCTTGTAATGTCCAAGAAAACATCGTAATTCACATCTTCCTCATCTTGAGCGCATGTGGTGTTGCCTGCGGTGCCTGTCACTGGATGTTCCACTGTGTCAAATTGAGAATCAACAACCTTAGCACGAACTTTATGACAAGGAGACGACCATGCCCGGTTCCGCCGAGCTGCTCGAGCTGACCACGGAAATCGTCGCGGCCCACGTCGCGAACAACGAGATCTCCGCGGGCGACCTGCCCGGATTGATTGAACAGGTTTACGGCGCCCTTGCCCGTATCGCTTCCGGTAACATGCCGGCTGCGGTTGCCGAGCGTCCCGAACCTGCCGTGTCGATCAAGAAGTCCATTGCTCCCGACTATATCGTTTGTCTGGAGGACGGAAAGAAGCTGAAGATGCTGAAGCGCTACATCAAGACGCGCTACGATCTGACGCCCGATGAATACCGCGCCCGCTGGGGCCTGCCCTCGGACTATCCCATGGTTGCCCCCAACTACGCTGCCCAGCGCAGCGAACTGGCCAAGAAGATCGGCCTGGGCAGCCGCGGCGGCCGCCGCAAGCGCGTCTGATCCAGGCCGCGCGGGCCGGCCATCGGGCCCCTTGCGGAGAGCTTCCGCGAAGGGTTCACGGCGGGTCCTGCAGAAGTTAGAGTCGGCGCGTCGCCACCGGGCGGCGCGCCGATCTTTTTTCTCAAGGGTCGGGTCAGGACAGGGTGATGAATTCACGCATCGAACAGGCTTGCATCGACAAGGGTCTGAAGATGACCGAGCAGCGGCGGGTCATCGCGCAGATTCTTTCGGAGGCCGAAGACCATCCCGATGTCGAGGAGGTCTATCGCCGTGCCAGCGAGGTCGATCAGAAGATATCGCTGGCCACGGTCTATCGCACCCTGCGCCTGTTCGAGGACAACAGCATCATCCAGAGCCACGATTTCGGCGGCGGGCGCGCCCGCTATGAGGCCAGCGACGACGACACGCATCACGATCACCTGATCGATGTCGAGACCGGCAAGGTGATCGAGTTCTTCGATGAGGAACTGGAGGCGCTGCAGGAGAAGATCGCCAAGCGTCTGGGTTACCGCATCGTCGATCACAAGCTCGAACTGTTCTGCCTGCCGCTGAAGCGACGGGGTGGCCATGACTGAGATCACGGTCCCCCGGCAGGCATGAACGATCCCAAAATGCAGGACGCCGCCCCGCTTGATGCCGGCATCCGGCTCGGGCCCTTCGAGCTGCGCATGGCGCGCGACGAGGCCGATGTCCTTGCCGTCCAGCGCCTTCGCTACCGCGTCTTCTATGAGGAGATGAAGGCCCGGCCCATCGGCACGATGGAAGCGGAGAGACGCGACTTCGATGCCTTCGACGAGATCTGCGATCACCTGCTGGTGACCGATTCCAAGCGCAGCGGCGAGGAGGCCGTGGTCGGCACCTATCGCCTGCTGCGCCGCTCCGTGGCCGAGCGTCACGGCCGCTTCTACACGGAAGACGAATACGACATCTCCAAGCTGCTGGCCGTCGAAGGCGAACTGGTGGAGCTGGGGCGCAGTTGCGTCGACATGAACTACCGCGCCGGCGCGGTGGTGCAGGCGCTGCTGCGCGGCCTGGTCGCCTATGTCACCCAGTACGACATCGGCCTGATGTTCGGCTGTGCCAGCCTGCACGGCACCGATCCGGACGAGCTGGCCCTGCCGCTTTCCCATCTCCACCACCATCTGCGCGCGCCCGAGCACCTGCGCGCCCGGGCCCTGGAGAGCCGCTACGTCGAGATGAACCGCCTGCCGATCGAGGCGGTCGATCCCAAGGCGGGTGCGGCCAGCCTGCCGCCCCTGATCAAGGGTTACGCGCGCGCAGGCTGCCGCTTTGGCGACGGCGCCGTGATCGACGAGCAGTTCAACACCACCGACGTCTGCGTGGTGCTCGATCTGAAGGCGGCCGACGACAAGTACCGCGCCCGCTACAGCCGCGACGAACAGGAGCAGGCCGAGGGCGCGGAGGAGGCATGAACGTCACCCTGGCTGTCGTTCGCCTGCTGTTTTATGTCGGCCTGACCCTGCCCTGCATGCCGATCCAGGCGGTTCTGGTGGCGATCGGCGCGCGCGCCTCGGTCGGTTTCGCCCAGGGGTATCATCGCCTCGTCTGCCGCATCTTCGGCATCCGCCTGGACGTGCGCGGACGTGTCGCCAGACAGAAGCCGCTGCTGATCGTGGCCAACCACACCTCCTATCTCGACATCGAGATCCTGGGCGCCCTGGTGCGCGGCAGTTTCGTCGCCAAGGCCGAAGTCGCGACCTGGCCCATGTTCGGCTGGCTGGCCAAGCTGCAGCGCACCGTCTTCGTCGACCGCCGCCCGACCCAGGCCGGAAAGCAGAAGGACGCCATCACCGCCCGCCTGGAAAAGGGCGAACGGCTGATCCTGTTCCCCGAAGGCACGACCAGCGACGGCAACCGGGTGCTGCCCTTCAAGCGCGCCCTGTTCGCGGTCGCCCAGCAGCGCATCGACGACAAGCCGCTGGCCGTGCAGCCGGTCTCCATCGCCTACTCCGGTTTCTCCAACCTGCCGATGGACCGCGACATGCGGCCGACCTTTGCCTGGTACGGCGACATGGAACTGATGCCCCATGCCTGGCGCTTTCTGGGCGCGGGCACCCTGACCGTGGTCGTGCAGTTCCATCCTGCCGTGACCATTGAGGATGCCGGCGGCGACCGGCGCAAGCTAGCCGAGATGTGCGAGGAGACGGTTTCCGATGGCGTTTCGGTGGCTCTGGCCGGAGCCCTGCCCGCCAAGACGCAGCGCCGGTTCGCCAGCCTGCGGCGCAAGGCCGGCGGCAAGGATGGCGGCAAGACCGCCGAACCTTCCGTCCGGGGCTGAACCGGAGCGCCGCAACAGGGCGTCATCGCGCCGTCGCAGTGATCTGGCACAAGGCTGCCACGCGGGCTTGTCAATTGACTCTGCCTGCGGGGCTAAGGCATTCTCGACCCTTCTCCCCGGCAATCCCGCGCGGGGCAGCAACGTGTCAGCAGGCGCATTCTTGTCAGGCGAACTTTCGTCGGCCGCATGAGCGACACCACACGCACGAACAGGCGACGCCGCTAGGCGTCGACAGCGCGACCCCGCTTGCCAAAGAAACTCTTCATCAAGACCTATGGCTGCCAGATGAACGTCTACGACTCCGGTCGTATGGCCGATCTGCTGGCGCCGCTCGGCTATGAATCCACGCTCTCGCCCGAGGGCGCGGACCTGGTCATCCTCAACACCTGCCACATCCGCGAGAAGGCCGCAGAGAAGGTCTATTCCGAACTCGGCCGGCTGCGTCCGCTGAAGGAAGAGCGTGCGCAGAGGGGCGGGCGCATGATGATCGCCGTGGCCGGCTGCGTCGCCCAGGCCGAGGGCGAGGAGATGATCCGCCGCGCCCCCGTGGTCGACCTGGTCGTCGGGCCGCAGACCTATCACCGCCTGCCCGAGCTGGTCGCACGCGCCCACCGCAGCGCCGGCGCCGTGCTCGATACCGACTTCCCGCCCGAATCGAAGTTCGACCACCTGCCCGAAACCCAGGCGGTGGATGGGCCCACGGCCTTCCTCTCGATCCAGGAGGGTTGCGACAAGTTCTGCACCTTCTGCGTCGTGCCCTATACGCGCGGCGCGGAGTTCTCGCGTCCCGCCGGCGCAATCCTCACCGAAGCGCGCCGCCTCGTTGCCTCGGGCGTGGTCGAGCTCACCCTGCTGGGCCAGAACGTCAACGCCTGGCATGGCGAGGGCACCGACGGCGGTCCCTGGAGCTTCGGCCGCCTGCTGCGGGCGCTCGCCGACGTGCCGGGGCTGGAGCGGCTGCGTTACACCACCTCCCACCCGCGCGACATGGACGACGACCTGATCGCGGCCCATGGCGAGCTGGAACAGTTGATGCCTTACCTGCACCTGCCGGTGCAGTCGGGTTCCGACAGCATCCTGAAGGCGATGAACCGGCGTCACACCGCTGACGACTATCGCCGTCTGGTCGAGCGCATCCGTAAGGCGCGCGCCGACATCGCCATGTCCTGCGATTTCATCGTCGGCTTCCCCGGCGAAAGCGATGCCGATTTCGCCGCGACGCTCAAGCTTGTGAGCGACGTCGGCTATGCCTCGGCCTTTACCTTCAAGTACAGCCCGCGCCCGGGAACACCGGCGGCCGGCGAGAACCTGCAGGTGCCCGAGAACGTCAAGAGCGAGCGCCTGGCCGCGCTGCAGCAGCTTCTGGGCGCCCAGCACGATGCCTTCAACCACGCCACGGTCGGACGCACCCTGCCGGTGCTCTTCGAAAGGGTCGGGCGCCGTCAGGGTCAGCTCATCGGCCGTTCGCCCTATCTCCAGGCGGTTTATGCCATGGCCGACGGCGACCTGATGGGCCGCATCGTTCCGGTCACCATTCTCGAGGCCAAGCCCAATTCGCTGGCCGGCGTTCTTGCGCCCTCGGGCGCTGCTGTGAGCCACCATGCGGAGGTCGGCGCGTGAAAAGCGGTGAGGCCGGCGGCGCCACGCCGCGTTACCTTTCGTTCGACGACAACGGCCTTGTCCCCCAGCTTTTCGGCGACCACGACCGCCACCTGGCGCGCATCGAACAACGCCTGGGGGTGGCGCTGTCATCCCGCGGCAACCAGATCGCCGTCTCCGGCCCGGAGGGTTCGGCCGATACGGCGGTGGCGGTGCTCAACGCGCTCTACGCGCGGCTCAAGACCGGCCTTCCGGTATCGCTGGCCGAGGTCGATGCCGCCGTGCGCATCGCCAACGAACCCGCGGTCGAGGGCGAACCGACCAACCTGATCGAGATCAAGACGCCCAAGCGGCGCATCACGCCGCGCTCGCGCAACCAGGCGCGATATCTCCAGACCCTGGCCGACAACGAGCTGGTCTTTGCCTTAGGCCCGGCGGGTACCGGCAAGACCTATCTGGCCGTCGCGATGGCGGTTGCCATGATGGAGGCCGGGCGCGTCGACCGCATCGTGCTGTCGCGCCCCGCGGTCGAGGCCGGCGAACGCCTGGGCTTTCTGCCCGGCGATCTGCGCGAGAAGGTGGATCCCTACCTGCGTCCGCTCTACGACGCCCTGCACGACATGCTTCCGGGCGAAAAGGTCGCGCGCAAGCTCGCCAGCGACGACATCGAGGTCGCCCCGCTTGCCTTCATGCGCGGCCGCACGCTGTCCAATGCCTTTGTCATCCTGGACGAGGCGCAGAACACCTCGGCCGTGCAGATGAAGATGTTCCTGACGCGCCTGGGCGAGAACGCGCGCATGGTCGTCACCGGCGACCTCAGCCAGATCGATCTGCCGCCGGGCCAGACCTCGGGCCTGGCCGACGCCCTGGACGTGCTGAAGGATGTCGAGGGCATCGCCATGGTGCGTTTCACCCATGTCGACGTGGTGCGCCACGAGCTGGTGACGCGCATCGTGCAGGCCTATGACGGGCGCCCCAAGCAGGGCAATACACGCTGATGGACACGGGCTCTCCCTCCAGTACGACCGCCAGGCGGGCGGGGCCGATCACGATCGATCTGGCGCTGGACGACCCTGCCTGGCTCGAGGATCTGCCCGACGCGGAGGCGCTGGCCACGCGTGCGGCAACCGCGGCCCTGGATGCCGCCTGCCCCGGCCCCGCACTGGCCATGGCCCTGGTGCTTTCCGACGATGCCCGGCTGCAAGAGCTGAACCGCCAGTGGCGCGCCATCGACAAGCCGACCAACGTGCTCTCCTTTCCCGCACAGGAGCTGGTTGCGGGCCAGACGCCGCGACGCGAACCGGGCATGCCCGCGGAGCTGGCGATCGAACTGGGCGATGTCATCGTCGCGCACGCCACGATGAAACGCGAGGCGCGGGAGGCCGCGCGGCCTCTTGGGCATCATCTCTGCCATCTGGTGGTGCACGGGACCCTGCACCTGGTGGGCTACGACCATGAGGCCGATGACGAGGCCGACTTGATGGAAACCATGGAACGCAACGTGCTGGCCGGGCTCGGCATCCCGGACCCATACGTCTGAGGAGAAAACGGTGGCCGATCGATCTACGAGCAATGGTGGATCCCAGGCGGGGTTCACCGGCTGGCTGCGCCGCCTGATCGGCGGGCGTGGCGGCGAGAGCCTGCGCGAGACCGTGGAGGAGTTGCTGGAGGGTTACGAGGAGGACGGCGAACGTCTCTCGGACACGGAACGGTCGATGCTGGTCAACCTGCTGAAGTTCGGCGAACTGCGGGTCGACGACATCATGGTGCCGCGTGCCGATATCGTGGCCCTGGAGGAGGCGACCCCGCTGCAGGGCGTTGTTGAGCAGGTGAGGAAGGAAGGCCACTCGCGCCTGCCGGTCTATCGCGAGACGCTCGACGATGTCGTCGGCATGATTCATGTCCGCGACCTGCTCGATTGCTGGGGTGCGGAACCGCCGGGCCCGGCGCTTTCCAGCCTGGTGCGCCAGGTGCTGTTTGTTCCGCCCTCGATGCCGGTGCTTGATCTGCTGATCAAGATGCGGAGTTCGCGCATCCATATGGCGCTGGTGGTCGACGAATACGGCGGCATCGACGGACTGGCGACCATTGAGGATCTGGTCGAGCCGATCGTCGGCGAGATCTGGGACGAACACGATACCGACGATCAGGACCATCTCGTCGAGCGGCCCGGCGGCGTTCTGGAGGCCAGTGCGCGCACCACGGTCGAGGAACTGGAGGAGCGCACCGGCATTGACCTGCTGCCCGAGGATCGCGAGGAGGACATCGACACCCTGGGCGGCCTGGTGGTCGATATGCTGGGCCGCGTCCCGGCACGCGGTGAACTGATCCGCCACGAGAGCGGCATGGAGTTCGAAATCGTCGATGCCGACCCGCGCCGCATCAAGCGCCTGCGCGTGCGCGGAGCCCCGCCCAGGCCTGATGCCTGAGTCCGCTGCGAAGGTCCCGGGGCTCGACGGTTTGCCCGAGTGGCTGGCCGCCTTGGGCGGCTGGCGCCGGCTGGGCCTGGCGCTGCTGCTGGGTGTGCTTCTGGCCACGGCCATGCCGCCCTTCTACGTGCTGCCCGGCGCCATGGTGGCTCTCACAGGGTTCGTCTGGCTGCTCGACGGCGCGGCGACGGCGCGGCGGGCCTTTCTCGACGGCTGGGCTTTCGGTGCGGGCTTCAGCGGCGCGGGCCTTTACTGGATCGCAAACGCCTTGCTGGTCGATGCTGCCGCCTTTGGCTGGATGGTGCCGTTTGCCCTGCTGGCGATAGCCTTCGGGTTTGGCCTGTTCGCCGCATTTGCCGCGTGCCTGGCGCGCATCTGGCCGCGCGGCGCCGGCCGCATCCTTGCCTTTGCCGCCGCCTGGCTCATTCTGGAGTGGCTGCGAAGCTGGATTCTGACCGGGTTTCCCTGGAACCTGCTGGGTACCGCCTTGGCAGTCGCCCCGGAGTTGCTGCAGACCGCCGCCTGGGGCGGGCCGTGGCTGCTTTCGGCCCTGGTTCTGGCGGCGGCCTTGTTGCCGGCCCTGGCGGTTGGCGCGCCTGCGCCCCGCAGACGCCGGGCCATGTTTGGCGGCCTGCTCGCCAGCCTTGTCCTGCTCGCCGGGTTGTTCGGGCTGGGCGCATGGCGCATGGCGCAGTTCCCGGCAACCTATGCGTCCGGCATCACCCTGCGGCTGGTGCAACCCGCCATCGACCAGGCGGAGAAGTGGCGCAGCACCCTGCGGGATTCGCATTTTGCGACGCATATTGATCTCAGTTTGTCGCAATCTGCAGTTGTGCCGGATCTGGTGATCTGGCCGGAGGCTGCGATTCCATGGCAACTGCTGGCCGATCCCGCCGAACGTGCACGGGCCGGCAGTGTGCTGAGAGGGGATGGCCTGCTGCTTGCCGGCGGTGTGCGTTTCGAGCGTGATGCCGGCGGCATCCCACTTCCCTTCAACAGCCTGATCGCGCTTGACCGTGATGGCGACCCGGTCGCGTTCTACGACAAGCGCCACCTGGTGCCCTTCGGTGAATACGTTCCCCTGCGCGGCCTGCTGCCCATCGACAAGATGACCCCGGGTGCGATCGACTTCATTTCGGGCACCGGCCCGGAAGTGCTGGCGCTTGGAAAAATCCCGCCGTTTCGCCCACTTATCTGTTACGAGGTGATCTTTCCCGGAGAAATCCAGGGGCAGGCCGCGCGGCCCGACTGGCTGCTCAACATCACCAACGACGGCTGGTACGGCGTCTCCACCGGACCCTATCAGCACTTCCAGGCCGCACGGATGCGCGCCGTGGAGCAGGGCCTGCCGCTCGTGCGGGCGGCCAACAACGGCATTTCCGGCGTCATCGACCCGGTCGGCCGGGTCCTGGCGCACCTCCCGCTCAACGCCGTGGGCGTGCTCGATGCGCCCCTTCCCGCACCCCTTTCCGGCCCGACGCTCTATGCCCGGCTGGGCGACTGGACCCTGCTTGCCGTTCTGTTTCCTGCAATCCTCCACTTGGCGTGGCGCTTGCGTTGTCTGCGACGTGAGGACGACCGGTAGGGCGAATTGCGCAACCGGGCGGTGCTGGCATCGCCCCATTGAATTGCGTATCGCTTCGCGCCGACGGCCAGGTGCGGGGCCGACCCGTCCGACGCAGCCGATGAACGGGAACAGGCAAGGAAAACGGAATCATTATGGCAAGCAAACCCAATCCGATCGACGTGCATGTCGGCGGCCGCGTGCGGCTTCGCCGGACCCTTCTGGGCATGAGCCAGGAGAAGCTGGCCCAGGCGCTCGGCCTGACCTTCCAGCAGATCCAGAAGTACGAGCGCGGCGCCAACCGGATCGGTTCCAGCCGCCTGTTCAAGCTGTCGCAGATCCTCGACGTGCCGGTCAGCTTCTTCTTCGACGACATGACCGCCGTCACGGCGACCGAAGGCGGGGCCACCGCCCCGGCCGATGCGCCCGAGGATCCCTCCGGCCCCGATACCCTGACCAAGCGCGAGACTCTGGAACTGGTGCGCGCCTATTACCGCATCCCCGACGAGCGGCTGCGCCGCAAGGTCTTCGAGCTGGTCAAGGCCGCAGGCCCCAAGGACGCCGAGGCCTGATCGAAAAGGGTGCTCGCGCGGGCCCAAGGGCCCGCCAACACCCCTTTTTGCCCTTGACCCGACCTTCGCCGATGGGGGAGTGTCCGGCTGTCCTTGCGCGCCCGCGCAGGGTTGAGCCGTTGTGTTTCAATGCCATGGGAGGATTGGGTGGCCAGGAAATCTTACCTGTTCACGAGTGAGTCGGTCTCGGAAGGCCATCCCGACAAGGTTTGCGACCGCATCAGCGATGCCGTGGTCGATGCCTATCTGGCCGCCGACCCGCACGCCCGTGTCGCCTGCGAAACCCTGACCACGACCAACCTGATCGTGATCGCCGGCGAGGTCCGCGGACCCCACGAGGTGATCGGGCGCGTCGAGGAACTGGCGCGCAATGCGGTCAAGGCGATCGGCTACGAACAGGACGGCTTCCACTGGAAGAATGCCAAGGTCCAGGTCCACCTGCACGAGCAGTCGGTCGACATCGCCCAGGGCGTGGACTCCGGCGGCAACAAGGCCGAGGGCGCCGGCGACCAGGGCATCATGTTTGGCTACGCCTGCCGCGAGACCGAGGCGCTGATGCCCGCGCCGATCCACTTCTCCCACCAGATCCTGAAGAAGCTGGCCGAGGCCCGCCACGCCGGCAAGGTCAAGCTCGGTCCCGACAGCAAGAGCCAGGTGACCCTGGAATATCACGACGGCAAGCCGGTGCGCGCGACCTCCGTGGTCGTCTCGACCCAGCACGACGAGGACCTCTCCACCGACCAGGTGCGCGAGATCGTGCGCCCCTATGTCGAGAGCGTGCTGCCCGCCGGCTGGATGTGCCCGGAGGACCGTTTCTACGTCAACCCGACCGGCCGCTTCGTCATCGGCGGCCCGGACGGCGACGCCGGCCTGACCGGACGCAAGATCATCGTCGACACCTATGGCGGTGCCGCACCCCACGGCGGCGGCGCCTTCTCGGGCAAGGACCCCTCGAAGGTCGACCGCTCGGCGGCCTATGCCTGCCGCTACCTCGCCAAGAACGTCGTTGCCGCCGGCCTGGCCGACAAGTGCACGATCCAGATCTCCTACGCCATCGGCATTGCCGATCCGCTGTCGGTCTATGTCGACACCCATGGCACGACGCAGGTCGACGAGGCGCGCATCGAAACCACCCTGCGCGAGGTCATGGACCTGACACCGCGCGGCATCCGCAACCACCTCAGCCTCGACCGCCCGATCTACGAGCGGACCGCGGCCTATGGCCACTTCGGCCGCGCGCCCGAGGCCGACGGCGGTTTCTCCTGGGAAAAGACGGATCTGGCCGACGCGCTCAAGAGCGCGCTCGCCTAGAGGCTTTTCATGAACGACCGGCCGCATCCGCCCACGGTCGATGCCCGCGGGCAGGATCGGCGTGTCTATGGCCGCCGCAAGGGCCATGACCTGACGCCCCGGCGCCAGGGTCTGGTCGATGACCTGCTGCCCCGGTTGCGCCCCGAGATCGGCGCCGACGGCAGCGTCGATCTCAAGGGCCCGGTCGCCGGGCGCGACCGGTTGTGGCTGGAGATCGGCTTTGGCGGCGGCGAGCACCTGGCCTGGCAGGCTGCCGCCAATCCCGATGTCACCGTGATCGGCGCCGAACCCTATCTCAACGGTGTGGCCAGCCTGCTCGCCACGGTCGATGACGACAGGCTTGCCAACGTGCGCATCATCGATGACGACGTGCGGCCCCTTCTGGAAAGCCTGGCCCCGGCGTCGCTTGAACGCATCTTCGTGCTCTTCCCCGATCCCTGGCCCAAGGCGCGCCATCACAAGCGGCGCATCGTGAACACCTGGACCACCGAGCGTTTCGCCGAGCTGCTGGTCGATGGCGGCGAGCTGCGCCTGGGCACCGACATCATGGACTATGCGCGCTGGATGATGGCGACGGTCTGGCCCCATCCCGCCTTTGCCTGGACCGCGCGCCGCCCGGGCGACTGGAAGAACCGGCCCGACGACTGGCCGGGCACGCGCTACGAGGCCAAGGCGCGCAAGGCCGGCCGCACGCCCGTGTTCATGACCTTCCGGCGCAAGCCGCGGGCCTGAAGCCGGGCAGCCGAACTCAGCTCTGTGCCGACTTCCTGACCACCCAGCGCGGCCGGAAGGAGCGCGCCTGGGTGATCTGGGCAAGGAAGGCGGGCAGCGAGCCGGTCTCCCAGAGATGGCCGAGCGGGCTGTGGTCCTTCACGCCCGGGATCGGCAGCGTCTGGGCGCCGAGAATTCCTGCAAAATGCTCGGCTTGAACGCGGTCGATCCTGTGGTCGCGGGTATAGACGAAGACGATCTCTGGATGGTTGGCCGTGCAGCAGGCGCAGATCGGGTCGTAGGCATGGGCCGGGCCGTCGCCCTCCAGCAAACGCGTCACGTCCCAGGCGGCCCGGCCACCGATGCAGATCGTGCGGTTGGCCCCGGCCATCAGACCGAACCAGACCGACGGCAGGCCGCCCATGCTGGCGCCGATGGCAACCACGCGCTTGTAGCTGGCGGCAGGAAAATCCCGCTGCACGGCGGCGACGAGGCCCGGGAAGTCCTTCCCATAACCCGGCAGGCCGCCGCGGAAATGGTGCTTGGCGGGATCCGCCAGGATCAGGATATCGAAGGATTCCGGCGCCAGGCACTGCACGAAACCGACATTGGGGATCATCAGCCGGCCCAGCCGGCCGGCAAAGCCCACCAGCAGGGTCTTGGCCGCACTGGGATAGGCGGGATCGCTGAACAGCAGGACATCGGCCGCAATCCGGTTGCGCTGGAAGCTGCGCGGTTCCTGGCCCGCCATCCTGCGGGTGACGCTGCGCCTGGCGTAGGCCGCGGCCAACTCGGGATCGTCCAGGCGACGGCCCAGTTCGGCGTATTCCATCGGCGTCAGCATGTCCTCGATCTGGTTGAAGACCATGCCGCGGCGCCGGGATTCGGCCCCGGTCAGGCGCTCAAGCGCCAGATCAAGCATCGGCGCGGTTCGCCGCGATGTAACCGACCAGGCCGTCGAGCGTCTCCAGTTCGGGCAGCAGTTCAGGATCGAGTTCGATGCCGACGGCCTCCTCGATCTCCATCAGCACTTCCAGGGTCGAAAGGCTGTCGAGTTCCAGGTCGGCAAAGACGATCACGCGCTCGGGCTCGTCGCGCAGGCGGGCATAGGCCGGGTCGTTGAGCAGTCCGATGGAGCGGTGCAGCGCCTCGATCGCGAGCAATCGGATGGCCGGGCGGTCGAGCGTTGCGGTCACGGGCAGACCTCCAGGTCAAGGCGGGCGGGAATGGCGAAGATGTCGTCGACGCGGGCCTGGCAATCCAGCGCGCCCACGGTGGTGGGCAGACCGCGCAGATAGAGACCGATCGCGGCCCAGGCCTCCAGCGCGATCGGGCGGCCAAGACAGGTATGCGCACCGGCGCCGAAGAACTGGGCGCGCTCACGCGGGTCGGCGGTCTCCCCGAAGGCACGCAGCATGATGCGCACCCGGTCCCCGGGCGCCAGCGTCAGACCCTCCACGATCGCGGACTCGTGCGCCATACGCTCGATGTAGGGCACACCCGTGGAGGAGGGCAGATCGGGCCAGTCGAGCGCGGCGAAAGGCATCCCCTGCCCCGCCGCCAGCACGTCGCGCAGGCTGTAGGCCAGGGTGCCGGTGAGCGCATCGCGCCCCAGGATCATCATGGCGAGCTTCTGGCCGACATCGGCCTGGTCGCTGACGCCGGATGCCTCGATCCGGGCGCGCGGGGCGGCAACCTCGGCCTCGGCGCGCTTGCGCTTGGCGATGCCCATGCCGCGGCTGAAGATGCGCGAGATCAGGGAATCGGCATCGAAGCCGGTGTCCGCCACGGCAATCAGCGCACCCATGAAATCGGCGACGAAGGGCTCCACCGCCTGCGCCATCAGCTCCACCTGGCCGGGCTGCCCAAGACAACCGAAATGCAGGGCGACCCGCTCCGCCATGGTCGAGAGCACGGCGCTGCGTCGCCGCGCGAGCTGGCCCGCGATCGCCTTGCGCGCGTTCGCATGCTGAGGTCCGTGCAGGCACAACGGGATGTGGCCGAAGGCCAGGCGCAGGTTGGAGAAATCCAGCCCGAAGCGCTCCTCAAGCTCGCCATAGAGTTCGACATAGGGCGGCGGGCTGAGCGAACCATGGGTCAGGAAGGCCCGGCAGGCGGCCGCCTCATCGACGACCCACGCACCGAGCCTTGCGTCCCAGGTCGCCGCCTCGCCTTGCTTATCCTCGATGACACTCACCTGTTCACCCCACGCACCCAACGGCTGCTGTCAGGTGCCCTAGAGCGGATCACGATTCCGCAGAAAGATGATTTGCTCTAGGCCAATCTCGGCAGGATAGCAGGGGGAGTCAAACGCGCTCTGCCAGCGTGGCGCGTGCGGTCATCGCTAGTCCGCCCTGCGGCGTCTCCGCCCAGAGTTCCAGTTCGCCCGCCCCGGCGGGCTTGCCGCGCAGCACGAAGGGCGCGGTATCGAACAGCGGCGCCACCGCGCGGAAGGAAAAAGCCGCCAGCGTCCGGCCGCCGCCATGCTCCAGCGCCAGGTCGGCGAGCAGGGTGGCGGTCAGCGGGCCGTGGAAGACGAGGCCGGGATAACCCTCGACATCGCGGCAGTAGTCGCGGTCGTAGTGGATGCGGTGGCCGTTGAAGGTGAGCGCGGAGTAGCGGAACAGCAGCACCGGCGAGGGTGTCACCGTGCGGGAGAAGACGGCATCGCCCGGGGGCGCCTGGGGTACGAGCGCCGGTGCACCTGGTGCCGGGTCCTCGCGATAGACGATGTCGTGCTCCTCCCAGAAGCGTTCGGCGCCATCGGGGCCGGCAAGGCCGTGGCGCACGGTGACGAAACACAGGGCACCGGTGCGGCCGTGTTTGACGGTGACATCGCGGATCGTGGAGTGGCGCATGACCGCCTCGCCCAGACGCAGCGGCGCCGAGAAACCAAAACGTCCTCCGGCCCACATGCGCCGGGGCAGGTCGACTGGCGGCAGGAATCCGCCGCGCCGGGCATGGCCGTCGCGGCCCAGACCGGAAAGCGCGACCGCCTCGTTGAAGTAGATCCAGTGCCACAGCGGCGGCAGGGCATCGCCCTCGGCGGGCTCCTGCCTGTGATCGAGCGTCGCGGCCATGCGCCGTGCCTGGCCCACGGCCAGAACATCCTGGTGCCTCTCGCTGCGCCCGATCCAGCCGCGCAGGACCTCCTCATCGGTCGTGGAAGTATTCATCGGCCTGGCCCTTCCATCAGGTCACGGAACCGGAAGGCCAGCGTGGCATCGCCGTGCAGCAACAGTGCCAGCAGGCGCGCATCACCGCCGCAATCAAGGAACTTTGCACCCACAGCATCGCTGTCCATCGGCTTGGCAAGACCGCCGCGGACATCGGCGATGGTGGCGCTCGTTGTGCTGCCGTCGGCCATGGTCAGGCTGACGCTGTCGGGATGGGCCGGGCTCATGTCCTCCAACTCGCCATCCACCGTGTAGGCATCGATCGCAAGGCGCGTCATCAGGCCGCGCACGCGATTGTCGCGCAGCGCCTCCTCCTCGAAGGTCGCGGGCCCGATGGTCCCATGGACCAGGGCAGCGGCAACGCAGTAACGCACGCTGAAGCGGGCCTGCGCCGCGTTCCGGGGATCGAGGAAGCCGGCGACGCGGAAGAACGGTTCGGGCAGGGCGATGGTGCCTGCATGAACCGCCCCGGCATCAAAACCCGGTGCGGCGGCAAGCTGCAGGGCCGCCTCGATGGCGCGATGGGTGTAGGCGCAACTTGGCCAGGGCTTGCGCAGGGCCGGATCGGTCTCCATCGCACTGGGGCCGCAGGGCATGGCCGACCCACCCGCGCCATAGAGCGCCAGGAAGCCGTGCGGTCCCTCGCCCAGGGTGGCGTTGGCACTGACACCGGCCTCGACCAGCAGGGCCGCCTCCAGGCCGGCGCGGGCCGCAAGACCGGCATGAACCGGCTTGGCATGGCTGCCGAACTGCAGCTTCAGCCCGCCCGAGGAACTGCTCGCCAGGGCGAGCGCCATGGCGGTCTGCGCACCATCCAGCCCGAGCAGGCGCGCGGCCCCGGCGGCCGCACCGATCGGCCCGATGGTCGCGGTGGCGTGCCAGCCCGCCAGGTAGTGGTTGTAGCCGCCCAGCGCGCGGCCGCAGCAGACGATGGCGTCGTAGCCCGCCAGATAGGCCGCCAGCAGCGAACCCAGGGAAACCTGGCGCAGGTTCGAAAGCGCCATCAGGCCGGGCACGATGGGTGCGCTGGGATGGGTCGAGCCGGGGATTTCATAATCGTCAAAATCCAGCACATGGGCCGCCGCGCCGTTGACCAGCGCCGCGGCACCGGCGGCAAGCGTTACGCCCGGCACGATGGTCGCGGCCGGGCCGCCGGCACCCGAGCGCGCCATGGCCTGCGCGATCACGCCGGGAAGCGGGTCGCTGCGCGCCGCCAGCATGCAGGCCAGCGTGTCGATGAGGCAAAGGCGCGCCTGCAACACGGCTTCGGGCACCGACGCCAGGCTCGCCACACGCGCGCCCAGCGCGGCAAAGAACGGTTCGCTCATGCTCTTTCCCTAAACTCTAGCGCGGGGCGGCGGCACGCGGCTTGCGCTGGGCCTTCATGATGCGCGCTGTTGCTTCTGGCGTCCCATCGTGAAAGCTGCCCGCCCAGAGATCGCCCGGAACGACGCCGGTGCCGTAGTTGCAGTTGAAGTAACGATGATGGAGCTGGTGGTAGTAGCTCGCCAGATCGATCACCTTGCGCCCCTTCACCTGAAGATCGGCAAAGCCGATGTGGCTGGTGATACCACCCAGCACCAGGTGGTTGAAGAGATAGAACATGTGGATCGGGTGGCTGACGATCACCAGGTGGATAAGCGTGCTGCTGAAATAGAGCAGGTGTTCCAGCGGGTGCATGGCAAGGCCCGACCAGGGCCCGACCGCGATGTTCTTGTGGTGGATGGCGTGTGCAAAGCGATAGAGCGGCGGCCAGTGTAGCAGCCGGTGGATGAGGTAGAAGTGCGCCGATTCCCAGAGGTACAGCAGGGGAAAGAGCGCGGCGAACCACAACGGATTCGCCGCCCAGCCCAGCAGCGGCGTAAGGCCGGACGCCCAGGCCCAGAGTAGCAGGCATTGCAGGCTCGTCCAAAGGACGACACCGCTTGCCAGCGTCAGGAACATGTTGTCGAGGACCTGGTCGCGCCACAGGAACTTCGTGTCGTCGCGGGCAAGATCACGCCCGGAATAGCGGTGGTGGCTGCCCTGGCGCCCCAGGGTGTGGAAGTAGAGGTGCAGGCCGCCGGCGTAGGCAATCGTCAGCCCCAGATTGAGCGCCAGCAGGTGCAGCATCCAGCCGGGCGCAAGGCTCGCACAATCGGTGAGATCCGGTGCGAGCCAGAACCAGATGACCAGCGCCAGGCCAACATAGAGCGCCTCCAGCGACAGGACATAACCCCGGCCCAGCAACCAGGTGAGCGCGGCCAGAGGCCGCGGCGGCCAGGAAAGGAACCCTGGTCCCGGCGTGATGGGGACATCAGGCTGGAAGGCCCAGGCGGGGGCAGTGGGGGCGGACGGCTTGGCGCGCTTCATCGTGCAATGCTCCAGGGTGCCCGGCTTGTCCGGGCATCGCAGCATTCTGTGACCGGCCATGGCTTCTTGACCATGCATGGAATTCTGATGATCGTCATTCCCCGGAGGAATGACGGTGCGCCCCAAACTGCCTTCCCTGCCTGCTCTTGCCGCCTTCGAGGCGGCGGTGCGCCATGGTTCCTTCACGCTGGCCGCGCGCGAACGCAACGTGCAGCAGCCCGCGATCAGCCGGCGCATCGCCGAGCTGGAAGACGAACTGGGGGTCACCCTGTTTGATCGTACCCGTCCGAACCTGCGCCTGACCGCCGACGGCGAACGTCTGGCTGCCGCGGTCGGCCACGGCCTGGGTCACATCGCGCAGGCGGTCGCCCTGATTCGCGAGCGCGGCGCGCGGCCCGGTCTGGTGGTCGACGTCACCATCGGCTTTGCCAGTTGCTGGCTGCTGGCGCGTATGGCGGGCTTCCGGGCCCTCTATCCCGACATCGAGATTCAGGTCACGACCCGCGACGGCAACCGCGCCTTCGATGCCGAGCGCAGCGACGTCATCGTGCTGTTCAGCGATGACGAGGAACCGGGCGCCATCAACCGCAAGATTTTCGGCGAGACCCTGTTTCCGGTCGCCAGCCCGGCACTGGACACGGCAGGCCCGGCCATGACGCCGGACGACCTGCTGCAATCGCGCCTGCTCTTCCTGCGCGATCGCATGCACGGCGGCGACTGGGCCCTGCTGCTGGAGGACAAGGGGTTGGCCGCCCCGGCGCCGCAGGCCGACGCCGAGTTCAACAGCTACATCGTCTATCTGCAGGCGATCCTCAACGGCGAGGGTATCGGGCTGGGCTGGTCACACCTGATGGACGACCTGCTGGCCGCCGGGCGGCTGCAGCGTGTCGGCACCCTGGCGCGCACGACGCCGCGCGGCTACGTCTGCGTTCTGCCCGCAGGCAGGACGCCGCGCCCGGAGGCGCTTGCCTTTGTCGACTGGGTGACCGCGCAGGCCGGGGCGGCCACGTCAGCGGTCAGGGCTCCAGGAAGCCCATGATCTCCTCGACCTGCTTCTGGATCGGCTCGGCGATGGCGCGCGCCCGTTCGGCGCCGTCGCGCAGCACGCCGTCAACGTAAGCAGGATCGCCCATCAGGCGCTTCATCTCCTCGCCGATCGGGCCGAGCTTCTCGACCGCAAGGTCGGTGAGTTCGCCCTTGAAGGCACTGAACTGGGCATCGGCGAACTTCTCGACCACGGCCTGGCGCGTGCTGTCGGCAAGGGCGGCGTAGATGGTGATCAGGTTGGCCGCCTCGGGGCGGTTCTCCTGATCGTAGGTGACGCCGGGTTCGCTGTCGGTGCGCGCCTTGCGGAACTTCTGGGCGATGGCGTCGCGCCCGTCGGTGAGGTTGATGCGCGAATACTCGCTGACATCGGACTTCGACATCTTCTTGGTGCCGTCGCGCAGCGACATGACGCGCGTCGCCTCGCCCGTGATCACGGGCTCGGGCAGGGGGAAGAACTCCGCGCCGTACTGGCGGTTGAAGGCGCCGGCGATGTCGCGCGCCAGTTCCAGATGCTGCTTCTGGTCCTCGCCCACGGGGACGTGGGTGGCGTGATAACCTAGGATGTCGGCGGCCATCAGCACGGGATAGCCGTAAAGCCCCAGGCTCGCCTGATCCTTCTGCTTGCCGGCCTTCTCCTTGAACTGGGTCATGCGGTTGAGCCAGCCCAGCGGCGTCAGGCATGAGAGCATCCAGGCAAGCTGGCTGTGCATGCGCACGCGGCTCTGGTTGAAGATGACGCAGCGTTTGGGGTCAAGGCCCGCGGCAAGGAAACCCGCGGTCACTTCGCGCGTGGCGCGGCGCAGTTCGTCGGGCTCGTAGGGCAGCGTGATCGCGTGCAGATCGACGATGCAGTAGATGCCCTCGAAATCGTCCTGCATGGCCACGAAGCGCTTCAACGCCCCGAGGTAATTGCCAAGGTGCAGGTTGCCGGTCGGCTGGATGCCGGAAAAGACCCGGTTCATGTCTGGCTCCGTTGCGCGATGGCGCGCGTGATCAGGTGTGGGAAGGCGCGCGTCATCAGGTCCGCGATGGCGGGCGTTATCGTATGCGCCCGGTGGACGGTCAAGCAGGCCGCTCAGGCCAAGGGCGGGCGGCGACCGAAGATCGCCGTGCCGACGCGGACATGGGTCGCACCGAAGGCGACGGCCACGGCATAGTCGCCCGACATGCCCATGGAAAGCTGGACGAGATCGTTGCGCCTGGCGATCTCCGCCAGCAGGGCAAAGTGGTGGCTGGGTTCCTCTTCCACCGGGGGGATGCACATCAGGCCGACGACATTGAGCCCGGCCTCCCGCGCCGCCGCCACCAGGGCGTCGGTCTCCTCGGGCAGGCAGCCGGCCTTCTGGGGCTCCTCTCCAGTGTTGACCTGGACGAAGCAGGCGGGATGACGGTCCTGCTTCTCCACCTCCTTGGCCAGTGCCTTGACCAACTTCTCACGGTCGATGCTCTCGATGACATCGAAGAGCGCGACGGCTTCCCTGGCCTTGTTGGTCTGCAGCGGGCCGATCAGGTGGAGCTCGATATCGGGAAAGCGCGCCTTCAGCGCCGGCCACTTGGCCTCGGCCTCCTGCACGCGGTTCTCGCCGAAGACACGCTGGCCGGCTTCCAGAGCGGGGAGGATGCGTTCGGCCTCATGGGTCTTGGAGACCGCGACCAGCGTCACGGCATCGCCATCGCGGCCGGCATCGCGCGCGGCCTGCGCGATCTCGGCCTGTACGGCGGCAAGGTTTTCGGCGACGTCCTGATTGCTCATGCTTCCTCGTCCAGATAGCCAAAGCGGCGCATTACCGCGCCGTGGTCGGCCTCGATGCGTGCGCGCTGCTTGTCGCTGAGGATAGCGCGCCAGCCGCCCGAACGTCCCTTGCGGAAGAACTTCTCCTGCTTTTCCGAACGCTCGCCGAAGCCCTTGCGGCTTTCCTGGCGCGTCAGCTTGTCGAAGGCGGTGTTCTCGATCGCTTTCCTGACCACCGAGGCCGGCACATCCAGATGGAGGAAGGTCACGACCTGGCCGAAGGTCTGCTTGGGCCGGGCGAGCATGTCCTCGTAGCGCACATGGGTCACCGTCGCGCCCTCCTGAGCCGTCCAGCTCGAGACGTGCTGCGACCAGGTGCCGAGGAACTCCGCCACGCCCTTGTCCCCGACCTCGGTCATGGCGTCGGCCGTCGCCATGCTCTCGATCGTGGAGTCGATGGTGACGCCCAGGTGATCGGCATAGGAGACCACGACGTCGCGCGGGTCGCGCACGATGTAGATCGCGCCCAGGGTGAGATCGGGATCGTGACTGGGCGTGCCCGAGAGGCCCGTGAGCATGGAGTGGGTCTTGACCAGCACGGTGCCGGGTCTGCTTTCGGCCATGGCGCGCTGCACGCGCGGGCGCAGGCGCACCACATCCTCGGCGTCCATCTCCTCCCAGGGTTTGGTAAGGAAAGGTTCGTAGTAGCGCCGCCCGGCATCCATCATCGCGGTCCTGGAGATGGCGTTGAGATCGAGCGGTCCGCCGCGGTCATGGATGACGTTGTGCAGGAAGGCGCGCATCCAGGTGTTGCCGGATTTGGGATAACTCGCCAGCCAGAGAATCTTGCCCATCACACAGCCTCGGGCAGGTAGCCGAAACGCGCCATCTGCTGGCCGTGGCGATCGATGATGCGCTGGGCCTGTTCGCTCGTGAGGTCGCGGCGCCATGCGCCAACCCCGCCGCCCCCGAAAAAACGCCTCTTCTCGCTGGCACTCTCGACAAACCCCTCCTCGCGCTCCTGGTCGCGCAGGTTTTCGATATCGCTGTGGGCAATGGCACGCTCAAGCCGTTCGGACGGCACATCCAGGCCCAGGAATCGGGTCAGGCCGCCGAAGGCGGCGACCGGGTCGGCGACCATGTCCTCGTAGCGCATGACATGGATGCGGGGATGGGGTTGCTGCGTCCAGCTCTTCACGTTCTGCGACCAGCCGCCCTGGAGATAGGGAAACACATCGCGGAAACGTTTGGTCACGTAGTCCTTGCGCGCCATCACCTCGATCGTCTGGTCGATGGTCGTGCCGTTGTGCCGGGCATAGGACTGGGCGACATCCAGCGGATTGCGCACGATGTAGATCGCGCCCGAGAGCACATCCTGGGCAAACGGCGGCACGCCTTCCCAGGGCAGCAATGCGGCATGGGTCTTCATGAAGATGGTGTCGGGACCCAGCCCCGCGACATGGCGCTGGGCGGCATGGCGCAGGCGCGCGACATGTTCGTAGGACCAGGTGCTGTCGTCGCTGTCATCGACCGCGCGGTACCATTCGCCTGCGGTGTCGCCGGTCGAGAGCTTGCCGATCTCGGCCAGCGGCACGGGTTCCTTGCTGTTGGTGAACAGGTTGACGAGGAAGATCCGCGTCCAGGTGTTGCCCGATTTCGGGTAGCTGGCCAGCATCAGAAGATTGCCCATGGTCGGCTCCTAACGCTCCCCGGGAAGGTAGTCGAAGCGCGCCATCTGCTCGCCATGGCTCTTCACGATGGCATCGACCTGCGCCGCGCTCAGGGCCTCGCGCCAGCCGCCGGCACGGCCGGAGCGGAAGAATCGATCCTGTGCCGGCGTGCGCTCGACGAACCCTGCCCTGGCCTCCATCGCGGCGACCTTGTCGAAGGCGGCGTTGTCAGCCGCCCTGCGCACGCTCGCCTCGTCGGTCTCGATACGCATGAAGCGGGCAAGGGCAAGGAAGCTTCCGGCCGGGTCGGCCAGCATGTCTTCGTAACGCATGACATGGAGCTGGGGTGAGGCCTGGGTCGTCCAGCTTGCGACATGCTGGGACCAGGAACCCATGACCTCGTTGACATTGGTGGCGTTGGTCGGCGTGCGGAACATGCTCTGGCCCATCAGCGCGATAATGGCGTCGATCTCCACGCCCTGGTGATGGGCATAGGAGACCGCGACATCAAGCGGATTGCGCACGACATAGATCGCGCCGTGGCTGACCGCCATGTTGATCGACGGCACGCCGTGGTCGCGCACGAAGGCGCTGTGGGTCTTGACCGGAACGATGCCGGGGCCGGTGGCGGCGATGCGCTCCTGAACCTTGGGGCGCATGCGCGCGATCTCGGCCGGGCTCCATTGCTGCCAGGGTCGCCGATCGACAAGCGCGAACCCCGCCGTGCCCGGTTCGGCGAGCGTTGCCTCCCCGACCCGGTTGATGTCGACCGGTGCGCCATCGCCCTTCAGCAGATTGGCAAGGAAGATGCGGACCCAGGTGTTGCCCGACTTGGGGTAGCTGGCGAGCCAGAGAATGCGTCCCATGGCTACCAGCCCTCCGGCACGTAGCCGAAGCGGGTCATCTGCGCCCGGTGGCGCGCAACGATGGCGCGGGCCTCTGCCTCGGGCAGGTCGCGCTTCCAGGCATCGACGCCGCCACGTCCGAAGAAGGCCTGCTCACCCCCCTTGCCGAACAGGTTCTTCGTACCGCTGCGGCCGAACTCGCCGTCGCGCGTTTCCAGTTCCTTGAGCACCGGCAGTGCGCTGTTGGCAAGCGCCCGCTCGAAGCGTTCTCCAGTCGCCTCAAGCCCCAGGAACCGGCAGATGCCGCCGAAGCCCTCCTGAGGCTTCGCCACTATGTCCTCGTAACGCACGACATGAAGGCGGGGATGGGGCTTTGCGGTCCAGCTCGCGACATGCTGGGACCAGCCGCCCAGGAGATACTCCACCTCATCGGCCGAACGCGTGAGCATGAAATCGCGCGTGCCCATGGTTTCGACCATGCGCGCGGTGGCGACCTTGCTGTGGCGGGCATAGGACGGCGCCACGTCGAGCGGGTTGCGCACGATGCAGATGGCGCCGGCCATCAGTTTGGGCGCGAACGGCGGCAGTCCCGCCATCGGCAACAGTGCGGCATGGGTCTTCATGAAGGCGGTATCGGGCACCATGCCGGCAATATTCTCCTGCACCCGGTGGCGCATCGCGGCGACCTCGCCGGTGGTCCAGGCGGAGGGATCGCGCGCGTCAAGCTGGCGGTACCAGACCATGGCGACGTCGGAGGCCGAAAAGCGGCTGGCCTCCGAAGGCAGGATCGGCTCGGAGCGGTTGGCAAACAGGTTGGCAAGGAAGATGCGAAGCCAGGTGTTGCCGGACTTGGGGTAGCTCGCGAGATAGACGATGGCCGACATGGCGACAGCCTACCAGCCATCGGGCAGATAGCCGAAACGGGCCATCTGGACACGGTGGCGCGCCACGATGCGGCGCGCCTGGGCTTCACTGAGATCGCGGCGCCAGGCATCGACACCGCCACCGCCGAAAAAGGGCGTCGTCTCGTCTGGCCGTTCGGCGAAACCGTCGCGCGCCTCCATGGTGCGCAGCAGATTGATATCGCTGTTGGCGATGGCGCGCTCGAGGCGTTCGGGTGCGATGTCGAGACCCAGGAAACGCGCGACGCTGCCGAAGACCGAACGCGGCTGGGTGACCATGTCCTCGTAGCGCAGGACGTGGATGCGCCGGTTCTTCTCGCGCGTCCAGCTCGCCACGTTCTGCGACCAGCCGCCCTGAAGATAGGGCAACACGCCCTTGGCGCGTGGCGGCACATAGTCCGCCCGCTCCATGACGTTGATGATGTTGTCGATGGGGATGGCGCTGTGGCGGGCATAGGAGGGCGCGATGTCGAGCGGATTGCGCACGATGCAGATCGCTCCCAGCGTCACCTCCGGGGCAAGCGGGGGCAGGCCGGCCATCGGGGCGAGCGCGGCGTGGGTTTTGACAAAGGCGGTGTCGGGTGTCTGCGCCGCGATGTAGCGCTGGACGTCATGGCGCAGCCTGGCGATATCCGCCAGGGTCCAGCTTGCCGGGTCGCGCTTGTCGACTTTTGTGTACCAGATCTCGGTGTTGTCGGCGGTTGTCCTTTCGCTGACCAGGTCCAGGGGGACAGGCTCGTCGCTGTCGCTGTAGAGGTTGAGCAGGAACAGGCGCAGCCAGGTGTTGCCGGACTTGGGGTAGGAGGCCAGGAAGACGATGTTGCCCACGGTTCAGCCTTCTTCGGGCAGATAGCCGAAGCGGGCCATCTGCGCGTGATGCTTCTCGACGACGCGGGCAACCTGTTGGGAGCTCAGCACATCGCGCCAGCCCCCGGCCCGGCCTTCGCGAAAGAAGCTCTTCTGGATTTTCGTCTTTTCCCAGAAACCGGAGCGTTCCTCCTGGCGGCGCAGTTCCTTGAACGAGGCGTTCTTGATCGCCTTGCGCAGCGCCTGGCGCGTCACCGGGATGCCGAGAAACTTCACCAGTCCGCCAAAGGCCGTCTGGGGATCGGCCAGCATGTCCTCGTAACGCATGACGTGGAGACCGGGATTGGGCCGGGCCGTCCAGCTTTCGACATGCTGGCTCCAGTTGCCCATGGGTTCGGCAACCGTGGTGTGGGTGGTGGGCGGCTCGTGGTTGTCGAGATTGAGTACCTCGATCGCCTTGTCGATCGGCAGGCCCTGGTGATCGGCAAAGGAAGGCACGACATCGAGCGGATTGCGCACCAGGTAGATCGCGCCCGCTGTGACCGAAAGGTTGATCGTGGGATGTCCGTGGGCCTGCATGACCGCCAGGTGGGTCTTGGAGAACAGGTTGCCGGGCTGGGTCGAGGCGATCCAGGCCTGCACCCGGGGGCGCAGGGCGGCGACCTGCGCGGGTGTCCATTCCTGCCAGGGACGTTCCTCGAAGCGCACGAAGTTGGCTGTGGCCGCCTCGTTGGACGAAAGCTTGTCCATCTTGTTGATGTCGTAGGCACCGTCGCCACCAGCAAACAGGTTGTGCAGGAAGGCCCGCGTCCAGGTGTTGCCGGATTTCGGGTAGGACGCGATCCAGACGATCTTGCCCATGATCAGGCCTCCTCTGGCAGGTAGCCGAAGCGGGCCATCTGCTCGCGGTGATCGGCGATCACGCGGGCGGCCTGCCGGGCCGTCAGTTCCTGTCGCCACTGCCCGGCCGTACCCTTGCGGAAGAACGCCTTCTGATGGGCCGGTTTTTCGGAGAAACCGTGTTCTTCTTCCTGCTTGCGCAGGCTCTTGAACGAAGCGTGTTCGATGGCGCGTTCAATCCGCTTGCGATCGAAGCGCTGGCCCAGATAGCCGGTGATGCCGGTGAAGGTTTTCACCGGCTGCTCCAGCAGATCCTCGTAGCGCATGACATGGACCCCCCGGTTCGTCTGGCCCGTCCAGCTTGCGACGTGCTGGGACCAGCTTGCCATGTGCTCGCTGACATTGCGTTCGTTGGTCGGCGTCGAGAACCCATCCGTTCCCATGATGGCGATGGCGGTATCGACGGCACAGGCCTGGAAGTCGGCAAAGGAAAGCACGATGTCGAGCGGGTTGCGCACGATGTAGATCGCCCCGGCGCTGACCGCCATGTTGACGGTTGGATGGCCGTTGATCGTGGTCAGCGCGTTGTGGGTCTTGCAGAAGACTGTGCCCTCTGCGCTGTCGGCGATCATCTTGTGGACGCGCGGGCGCATGCGCGCGATGTCGGCGGCCTTCCATTGCGCCGGCGGGCGCGGATCGGCGATGCGGTACCAGCCGATCGCCGATTCACCCTGGGCGAACATGCCGCTGGGACGGTCGACCGCCAGCGGCCGGGCGGCATCGTGCATCAGGTTGTCGAGGAAGGCGCGCACCCAGGTGTTGCCGGACTTGGGGTAGGAGGCGAGCCAGACGATGTTGCTCACGATGCCTCCCCTTGGGCCAGATAACCAAAGCGGGCCATCTGTTTGCCGTGGTCTGCGGCGATGCGGGCCGCCTGCTCCTGCGTGAGACTGTCGCGCCAGCCGCCGGCGACGCCGCGGCGGAAGAAACGCTCCTGGGCGGGCGAGCGTTCGTCGAAGCCGTCGCGGTCCTCCAGGGCACGCATGGTGGCAAAGGAGGTGTTGGCGATGGCGCGGTTGATCCGTTCCAGCGAGGCATCGAGCTTCAGGAAGTCGACCACCGCGCCGAAGGCCTTTTTCGGATTGGCATGGAGATCCTCGTAGCGCACGACGTGGATGGCGGGACTGGGCCGGGCGGTCCAGCTCGCGACATGCTGGGACCAGCTTCCCATCGGTTCGGCGACCTGGTTGTCACCCGCGGGCACCTCCAGGTTGGCGGTCGCCAGCGACGTGATGGCGGCGTCCACGGTGATGCCATGAAAGTCGGCAAAGGAAAGGGCGACATCGCGGGGATCGCGCACGATGTAGAGCGCACCGGCGGTGACCGACATCTCGATCGTGGGCACGCCGTGGATCAGAAGCAGCGGCAGGTGAGTCTTGCAGAAGACGCTGCCCGGATGGGAGGCGGCGATGGTCTTCTGCACGGCAGGGCGCATGCGCGCGAGCTCGGCAGAGGTCCATTGTGTCGGCGGGCGGCGGTCCAGTGTCTGGTACCAGTGCAGGGAGGATGCGCTGGCCGAAATTCGGCCACCACGCGTGGCCGACAGCGGCAACGGCTTTTCGGCATCGGCGAAGATGTGATGCAGGAACGCGCGCAGCCAGGTGTTGCCAGACTTCTGATAGGAGGAAAGCCAGATGATGTTACCCATGGCCCGGCCCCCCGCACGCGCGGTGATCGCTGCGACACCTCACCCGTCGTACCCTTCGGGGATGTAGCCGAAGCGGGCCATCTGCTCGCGGTGTACGGCGACGACCCGGTGAATCTGCTCAGGGCTGAGCACATCGCGCCAGCCGCCGGCGCGGCCTTCGCGGAAGAAATGTTGCTGGGCGGCCGAGCGTTCGGGGAAGCCTTCGGTTTCCTCCTGCTTGCGCAGCTCCTTGAAGTCGGAGTGGCGCACGGCCCGCTCCAGGCGCTCTTCGGTGGCTTCCAGGCGCAGGAAGGCTGTCACCTTGCGGAAGGTGCCTACGGGATCGGCGATCAGATCCTCGTAGCGCACGATGTGGAGACCGGGCCCGGGTCTGGCGGTCCAGCTCAGGACGTTCTGCGACCAGCTTCCCAGGACCTCGTTGATGCCCTCGTCGACCCGCGGCATGACCAGGCTGTCGGTCGCCATCAGGGTGATCGCCTTGTCGATCGTGATGCCTTCGAAATCGGCGAACGAGATCGCCACGTCGAGCGGATTGCGCACGATGTAGATCGCCCCGGTGGAAACCTGCAGGTTGACCGTGGGATGGCCGGCGATGCGCATGACCGGCGCGTGGATCTTGCAGAAGACGGTGCCCTGGTGGCCCTCGGCGATCAGCTTCTGGGCCGGTGCACGCATGCGGTCGATGTCGGCCACACTCCACTTCTCGGGTGGGCGCGGATCGAGCGGCAGGAACCATTTCAGGGTCGTTGCGGCCGTGGTGATGCCGCCGCCGCCCATTTCCTTCAGCGGCAGGGGCTCGCGCGCATTGGTGAACAGGTTGTGCAGCAGCGCGCGCATCCAGGTGTTGCCGGATTTCGGGTAGGAGGCCAGCCAGATGATGTTGCCCATCACGCCACCGCCGAGTGGTCAGCCTTGAGATAGCCAAAGCGCTGCATCTGGATGCGATGGCGCTGCTCGATGGCCCGTGCCAGTTCGCCCGCCAGCTCGCGCCGCCAGGCGCCGGCCACGCCCTTGCGGAAGAAGCGGTCCGCATGGCCGGGGCGCTCGCGGAAGCCGCGCTTCTTCTCCTGATCGGCAAGCGCCTTGAAGGAACTGTTGCGCAGCGCCGCATTGAGCCTGGGCGCAGGCACATCCAGGCCCAGGAACCGGGTGACGCCGGTGAAACACCTGATGGTGTCGCGCAGCATGTCCTCGTAGCGCACGACATGGAGTCCCGGACTCGCCTGCGCGGT
Source organism: uncultured Rhodospirillaceae bacterium (assembly GCA_937880925.1). Lineage (GTDB taxonomy): Bacteria > Pseudomonadota > Alphaproteobacteria > SP197 > SP197 > CALGGB01. Next base: position 61,044 of record CALGGB010000312.1, read on the forward strand.
CCAGCTTTCGACATGCTGGGACCAGCTCCCGATGACATCGGGCATCATGGCGGCGCTGGCGTCGGTGTGCGCGTTGTCAGTGGCCATCAGTTCGACGATGCGTTCGTGGGACTGACCCAGGTGATGGGCAAAGGAAAGCGCGACATCGCGGGGATCGCGCACGATGTAGATCGCGCCGGCGGTGACACCCATGTCGATGGTGTCGGCGCCGTAGATGTGCAGCAAGGCGCTGTGGGTCTTGACGAAGCGGGAGCCCGAGGCCGCCCCGGCGAGGCTCTGCTGGACCTTGCCGCGCAGACCGATCGCCTGCTCGACCGTCAGGCTGTCGGCCGGCTTGCCCGCGATTCCGGCGTAGAGCGCGGGATCGACATCGCCCCCGGTCAGTTCGTCGAGCCGGTTGATGTCATGCGGCGACGGCGCGGCCAGCATCAGGTTGTGCAGGAAGGCGCGCATCCAGGTGTTTCCCGACTTCGGGTAGGAGGCGAGCCAGACGATTTTTCCCATGATTCCCGGCGTTTGGCTGCGGCGGAGTGAGCCGGGACATCTAGCATGAAGGCGGCCGCAGGGGCCAGCCCCGGACCATCATGATGCTCCGCGCCATCCCGGACGCAGGGCAAAAAGAAAGGGGCGGTCCGAAGACCGCCCCTTCCCGATCGGATCTGGTGAAGCTTAGAAGCTCACCATGATGCCGGCACCAGCGAAGTACGAGTCGTACTCCCGGCTGGCAGCGCCATCGTTGAACTGATCGAAGCCGACAGTACCGGTGACGGCAATGCCCGGGCCCATGTCGTACTGGGCCTGGACGCGGTAGGCATCGAACTTGTCGGTGACACCATTACCCGCACCGGCAATCGGACCGGCCGCGACGCCAAGGGCGCCCGGAGCGAAATCGGTCTCAGCGTGCAGCCAGTAAGCACCCATCGACCAGGCGCCGTCCGACCAGTACGCAATACCGAGGTCCATCGCCCACTGATCGGTGCCCGCGAAGCCACGCATGTTGGACACGTTCAGGTACGAACCACCGAAGCCCCAGTTGCCGTAGTACAGAACCAGGCCGGCGTTGTAGGCCTCATGATCCTTGGCCTGGATGCTCGGGCTGACCGTGCTGCCGACTGCCTGGTCATAACCCAGGGCAACCGTCACGCCCAGATCGCCGATCTCGCCGTCGTAACGGCCGGCAATCGACCACTCTTCGGCCAGCGCGGGAGCGGTACCGGTGCTCGCCGTGCGGGTGCCGAGGAAGTAACCGCCGCCCGAACGGGCTTCGCCCTGGCTCGGCGCATAGCTGATGCCGAACTGGAAGCCGTTGAAGACCGGGGTGAAGTACATCAGCTGCGCATCGTCGCCCGTCATACCGGGGAAGGTCGCGAACGTGGCATAGCCAGCGCCAGCGGCCGTACGGCCGGTTGCCGAGAAGAACTGCGACAGACCGTTGGTGAAGACGGTCGCCGAGTTCGCCCCGAACAGGTAGTTCAGGTAGGGAGCCGCGGTCGCCATCGAGTACGACACGGGATCGTCGTTGCCGACACGGAACGTACCGAACGAGCCCTCGAGGTAGACGTAGGTCTCGTCCTGCTGGTCGCCCTGGGTCTCACCCTCGAGCTCGAAGCGGACACCAACCTCGAGACCATTGTCGAGGACGGTCTTGCCCTTGAACTGGATCTCGCCGTCGAAGACGATGCGGTTGTCGTAGCGGTTGAAACCGGGCTGTGCCGGCAGGGATGCCGTCGCGGCGTTCGAATCGTTGTCGCCGATCCAGGTAGCCCAATTCTGATAGCCACCAACGTTCAGCTCGATCGGATCGGCCGCCTGCGCCTGCTGCGCGACGAGACCCGCCGAGACAAGCGCCGTGGTTCCAAGAAGAACCTTCTTCATTTGCGCAAACCTCCTAGGACTGCTCATTTGCCAAGCGTCTTTCCAGGATTGGAAAGAAGACCGATGTCCGATCCCCCGATCCCCTGCCCTGTTGTTCCCTTCGCGGGAAACGCCAGTGCAGGGGCCTCAATATCGAAGTGACCGTCTGCCGGTTTCGCGAGCACAAGCTAACAAGCCGGGCACCGGTGCTCCACAGCAAAAGCGGGGTGTTGTGGTCTTTGCGGCGCACTGTTGCATTCTTGCACCAGAAGGTGGCCCGGAAACGGCCGCATTATATAGGTGATATGGCGCTTGCCCGCACGGCGCTCCTGCGCCAAGGTGCGGCCGTCCACAGCCTAGGGCCTGCGTTGACCTTGTCCAGCATCGTGTTTCCGTTCGAATCGCTTCGCCGCATCCTGACGCGGAGCGGTCTAGTCCTGCCGCTGGCTGCCGCCGGCCTGCTGTTCGTGCTTTCGGGTTGCAGCACGGCCACCTACGACGGCATCGAGGATACGACGCGTTGTCCGGAGGGCCGCTGCCCCGATGTCGACGATCCCAACCGCCAGACCGTGTTCGGCACGGGCGGCATCGGTACCCTGTTCTCGGACGGCGACTCGGCCGATCAGGGCGGTGGCGGCAGCGGCATCGGCGTCAACGCCTTCCTGTGGCGCGCTTCGCTCGACACCTTCGCGTTCCTGCCGCCGTTTTCGGCCGATCCGCTGGGCGGCGTCATTATTTATGACTGGTACGCGCCGGCCGAGACCCCTGGCGAACGCCTGAAGGTGACGGTCTATATCCTCGACACCCGGCTGCGCGCCGATGCGGTGCAGGTCAATGTCTTCCGCCAGCTCCGCGGCGCCGACGGCAGCTGGTACGACGCCGCGGTCGAGGAAGGCACCAATGCCGCGCTCGAGGACGCCATTCTCACCCGCGCCCGCCAGCTCCGCATCGCACAGCTCGGCCAGTAAGGCCCGCAGGCAGACCCATCGCGCCACGCGGCCATCGCCTGTTGGCGTCGGCGCTGCGCATGGTTTAGCTTGCGCCACCCCGCAACAGATGAAGGCCGCGCCGCACCGTCATGGCACGTGAACGCTACAATTTCCGCGAGGCCGAGCCCCGCTGGCAGAAGGCGTGGGAGGCGGCCGGCAGCTTCGAGGCCGGGCCCGCGGACGGCCGGCCCAAGGCCTATGTCCTGGAGATGTTTCCCTATCCCAGCGGTCGCATCCACATGGGTCATGTGCGCAACTACGCCATGGGCGACCTGGTGGCGCGCTACAAGCGCGCCCGCGGCTTCAACGTGCTGCACCCGATGGGCTGGGACGCCTTCGGCCTGCCGGCCGAGAACGCCGCCATGGCCAAGAAGATCCATCCCGGCCAGTGGACCTACGACAACATCGCGACCATGCGCGGCCAGCTCAAGACCATGGGCCTGTCGCTGGACTGGTCGCGCGAGATCGCGACCTGCCATCCCGGCTACTACCGGCACCAGCAGAAGCTGTTCACCGAGTTCATGAAGGCCGGCCTGGTCGACCGCAAGGAAGCCTGGGTCAACTGGGATCCCGTGGACCTGACGGTGCTGGCCAACGAGCAGGTCGTCGACGGCAAGGGCTGGCGTTCGGGCGCACCGGTGGAGAAGAAGAAACTCTCCCAGTGGGTCTTCCGCATCACCGAGTTTGCCGACGAGCTGGCCGATGCCCTGGACGGGCTGGAGCGCTGGCCCGACAAGGTGCGCCTGATGCAGAAGAACTGGATCGGGCGCTCCGAGGGCATGCGCATGCGCTTTGCGCTCGCCGGCCGCCAGGACGAGCTGGAGGTCTTCACCACCCGCCACGACACCATCTTCGGCGCCAGCTTCATGGCAATCAGCCCGGAGCATCCCCTGGCCGCCGAACTGGCCTCGGACGATCCCGAGCTTTCGGGCTTCATTGCCGATTGCCAGCGCATGGGTACCAGCGAGGAAGTGATCGAGCGGGCCGAAAAGCTGGGTTACGACACCGGCCTGTTTGCCATCCATCCCTTCGACGGGCGCAAGCTGCACGTCTATGTCGCCAATTTCGTGCTGATGGAATACGGCTCGGGCGCGATCTTCGGCTGCCCGGCCCACGACCAGCGCGACCTGGACTTCGCGCGCAAGTACGGCCTGGCGATCTTTCCGGTCGTGATCCCGCAGGACGCCGACGTCGCCACCTTCAAGGTCGTCGATGAGGCCTACAAGGGTGACGGCCGCATCGGCAATTCCGACTTCCTGGACGGCATGACCGTGGAGGAGGCCAAGAACGAGGTCGCCACGCGCCTGGAGGCGATGGGGCGCGGCACGCGCACGGTCAACTACCGTCTGCGCGACTGGGGCGTTTCGCGCCAGCGCTACTGGGGCTGCCCGATACCGGTGATCCACTGCGGCGACTGCGGCATCGTGCCGGTGCCCGACGACCAGCTTCCCGTGGAGCTGCCCCAGGATGTGACCTTCGACAAGCCGGGCAATCCGCTGGATCACCACCCGACCTGGAAGCATGTCGCCTGTCCGAGCTGCGGCGGCGATGCCCGGCGCGATACCGACACGCTCGACACCTTTGTCGATTCCTCCTGGTACTTCCTGCGTTTCTGCTCGCCGCGCGACGACGCACCGATGGACAAGGAAGCGGTCGGCTACTGGATGCCGGTCGATCAGTACATCGGCGGCGTCGAACATGCCGTGCTCCATCTTCTCTATTCGCGTTTCTTCACGCGCGCGCTCAAGCGCTGCGGTTACGTCGATTTCGACGAGCCCTTCGCCGGCCTCTTCACCCAGGGCATGGTGACCCACGAGACCTACAAGGGTCCCGACGGCATCTGGCTGGAACCTTCCGAGGTCGAGCGCGACGCCGATGGCACGGTGCGCGCCATTGCCGGCGGCGGCGCGGTCAGCACGGGCCGTTCCGAGAAGATGTCGAAGTCGAAGAAGAATGTGATCGATCCCGAACGCATCATCGCCGAATACGGCGCCGACACCGCCCGCTGGTTCATGCTTTCGGATTCCCCGCCCGAGCGCGATCTGGAGTGGACCGATGCCGGCGTCGCCGGTGCCCACCGCTTCGTGCAGCGCCTGGCGCGCATGGTCGGCGATGCGCTCGATGACCTGCCCGCACCGGGCAGCGCCATGCCGGGGGAATTCAGCGAAGCGGCCATGACCCTGCGTTCGGCCGTGCACAAGGCGATCGACGGCGTCACTGGCGACATCGAGGCCTTCCACTTCAACCGCTCGGTCGCACGCATCCACGAGCTGGCCAATGCGGTGGGCGGCTTCGTGCCGGCCGACGCAGCCGATCGGTGGGCCCAGCGCGAAGCGCTGGAGTCGCTTGTCCTGCTGGTCAATCCGATGATGCCGCATCTGGCCGAGGAGATGTGGCATGTCCTGGGTCACGCCGGACTGGCCGCCGACGCGCCCTGGCCGGTTGCCGATGCCGCGCTGGTTGTCGAGGAAACGATCACGCTGGGCGTGCAGGTCAACGGCAAGATGCGCGCCAAGCTGGCGATCGCGCGCGATGCCTCCAGGGAGGCCGTCGAGGCCGCCGCACTGGCCGACGACAACGTGCAGCGGGCGATCGGGGAGCTGTCGGTGCGCAAGCTGATCGTGGTGCCCAACAAGATCGTCAACATCGTGGTCGGCTGATGGACACCCTTTCGCGCCGCCTCTTCCTTGCCGGCCTGGCGCCGGTTGCGGCGGCGCTTGCGGGTTGCGGTTTCCAGCCGCTGATGGCCAGGCCCGAGGTCGATGCCTCGATCTCGATGGAACTGGCCGCGATCCGCATCGGCGACATCGGCGAAGACGAAGACCGCCGGGTCGGGCAGCTTCTGCGCAACGAGCTGATCGACCGCTTCACCGCGGGCGTGGGTGAACAGCCGCAGCGCTATTACCTGGCGATCGACATCGATCAGCGCACCTCGGCGCTGCAGATCCAGAACACCGACACGGTGACCCGCTACAACCTCGAGCTCATCGCCAGGTTCCGGCTTTACGAAAACGGCTCCAACGAGACGATCTATGCCGCCGATGCCAGCGCCATCAGCAGCTACGACGTCGTCGATTCCGAATATGCAACCCTGGTCGCAGAGCAGGGTTCGGCGCGCGCTGCTTCGCGCGATCTTTCCAACACCATCGCGGCCCTGCTCGCGCTCTACTTCCGCCGCCAGGGCGCCTGAGGCGATGACGGCAGCGCCATGGTGAAGGTCCAGGCGCGCGAGGCGGAGGGTTTTAGCAAGCATCCGCCCCAGGGCATCACCGCCGTCCTGCTCTACGGCCCCGACAGCGGCCTGGTGCGCGAGCGCGCCGACAGCATCGCGCGCACCGTGGTCGAGGATCTGGCCGACCCGTTCCGCGTCACCGAGCTGCGCCCCGAAGATGCCGCCTCCAACCCGGGCCTGCTGATCGACGAGGTCCTGGCGATCTCTCTGACCGGCGGGCGGCGCGTCGTGCGCATCAAGGGCGCGACCGACAAGATCAACGACGCCGTCGCCGGCCTGCTGGAAGAAAAGCGCGGCGACGCGCTCGTCGTGGTCGAGGCCGGCGAGCTGCCGCCGCGCTCCAAGCTGCGCGCCGCCTTCGAGAAGGCCGGCCATGCCGCGGCCCTGGCCTGCTACCGTGACGAGAAACGCGACCTGATGAAGGTCGTGATCGAGGAACTGGGCAACCACGATGTCCGCGTGGACCATGCCGCCACGCAGATGCTGGCGGCCTATCTGGGCGGCGACCGCATGCTGACGCGCAACGAACTGGCCAAGCTCGCGCTCTATGTCGGACCAGGCGGGGAGGCCACGGTCGCCGACGTCGAGGCCGTCGTCGCCGACAGTTCCTTCCTCTCCCACGACCGCATCGCCCATGCCGTTGCCGCAGGCGATCTCGATGATCTCGACCGCAGCCTGGAGCGTGCGCTGGCCGAGCGGGAGTCGCCCATCGGCCTGATCGGATCGGTGCGCCGTCACCTCACGCGCCTGCATCTCTATGTCGGACTGGGTGCCAATGCGGAGGCGCTCAAGACCATGCGCCTGGACGAGCGGCGCAACTTCATGATCGTGGGACCCCTCAGGGAACACGCGCGGCGCTGGACCAGCGAGCTGCTCGACCGCGCGCTTGAACGTCTGGTCGAAGCCGAAATCCAGTGCAAGACCACGGGCATGCCCGGCGACACCATCTGCCGCCGCGCCTTCTTCGAACTCGCCCACGCCGCACGGCGCGCGCGCCGCTGAGGTCCGCGTCGCAGGTCTCAGATGTCTGCGCGGCGCAGGCGCAGGGCATTGCCGATGACGCAGACCGAACTCACCGCCATGGCCGCGCCCGCGATCATCGGGGAGAGCATCAGGCCGAAAAACGGGTAAAGCACGCCCGCGGCGATCGGTACGCCCGCGGCGTTGTAGATGAAGGCAAAGAACAGGTTCTGGCGGATGTTGGCCATGACCTTGCGCGACAGGCGCCGCGCCGTTGCGATCTTCATCAGGTCACCGGCCATCAGGGTCATGCCCGCGCTTTCCACCGCGACATCGGCGCCCGTGGCCATGGCGATGCCGACATCGGCGACCGCCAGCGCCGGGGCATCGTTGATCCCGTCCCCGGCCATGGCGACGCGATGGCCCTCGTTCTGCAGCCGTTTGACGACAGCACTCTTGCCTTCGGGCAGGACGTCGGCGACGACCTCGTCGATGCCCAGGCGGCGCGCCACCGCATGGGCCGTGGTCGCGTTGTCGCCGGTGAGCATGACCAGGCGCAATCCGTCGCGATGCAGAGCATCGACGGCCGCCCTGGTCGTCTCCTTGATCGGGTCGGCAACCGCAACCAGACCGGCCGCGGCGCCATCGACCGCGACGAACATCACCGTCGCACCTTCGCTGCGCAAGGTTTCCGCCTTTGCCGCAAGGTCGCCTGCCTTGATCCCGAGCTGTTCGAGCAGCGCGGTATTTCCCAGAGCAACATCGGCGCCCTCGACACTGCCGGTCACACCCTTGCCGGTGATGGCCTGGAAGTGGCTGGCCGGGGACAGACTGAGGCCCCGTTCGCGGGCCGCCGCGACGATGGCTTCGGCCAGGGGGTGTTCGCTGCCGGCTTCCAGCGACGCCGCAAGGGCGAGCAGGCGCTCCTCCTCCATGCCCAGGGCGACGACATCGGTCAGCTTGGGCTTGCCCTGGGTCAGGGTGCCGGTCTTGTCGACGACCAGCACGTTGATGGTCTCGAGCTGCTGTAGCGCTTCGGCGCTGCGAAACAGGATTCCCGCGCGCGCGCCGCGTCCGGTGCCGACCATGATCGACATGGGCGTGGCAAGGCCCAGGGCGCAGGGGCAGGCGATGATGAGGACGCTGACCGCCGCGATCAGGCCGCGGTCCAGCGCCGGTGCGGGACCCCAGATCAGCCATGCCCCCAGGGCGGCCAGGGCGCAGGCGATGACGGCGGGAACAAACCATCCCGCAACCTTGTCGGCCAGGCTCTGGATCGGCGCCCGGCTGCGTTGCGCCTGGCCGACGAGCTGGACGATACGGGCGAGCACCGTGTCGCTGCCGATCCGTCCGGCGCGCATCAGGAAACTGCCATTGCCGTTGACCGTTGCCCCGGTCACGGCATCGCCCTGGGCCTTCTCGACGGCGAGCGGTTCGCCCGTGATCATCGATTCATCGATCGCGGTCGCGCCCTGTGTCACCGTTCCGTCGACCGGGACCTTCTCGCCGGGACGCACACGCAGGATGTCGCCGACCCTGACCGCATCGAGCGGCACGTCGCTTTCGTTGCCCGCGTCATCGACGCGGCGCGCCGTCGCGGGCGTGAGATCCAGCAGGGCGCGGATCGCGCTGTTGGTCTGGGCGCGCGCGCGCAGTTCCAGCACCTGCCCCAGCAACACCAGCGTGATGATGACACCGGCCGATTCAAAGTAGGCCGGCACCACGCCCATGTGGTGCATGTCGGCTGGAAAGATGCCCGGCGCCAGCACGGCGAGCAGGCTGAACAGAAAGGCCATGCCCGTGCCGATCGCAATCAGCGTGAACATGTTGAGGTGGCCGGTCACCACCGAACGCCAGCCGCGCACGAAGAACGGCTGTGCCGCCCAGAGCATGATCGGCAGCACGAGCGCCAGTTCGATCCACTGGCGCAGCTTCGGCGCGATCCATGTGTTGACCGGGTTGCCCGGAATGTCGGCGCCCATGGCGAGCACCAGCAGGGGAACGGCCAGGACCGCCGAGACCGTCAGGCGCATGCGCATGGAGTCGTATTCGGGGTTGGCTTCCTCCTGCGTCACCGTCTGGGGTTCCAGCGCCATGCCGCAGATCGGGCAGTCGCCCGGCGCGTCACGGCGGATTTCCGGATGCATCGGGCAGGTGAAGATCGTGCTGCGGATGGGCGCGGCGTTGGCCGCCTCGAGGGCCATGCCGCATTTGGGACAGGTGTCTGGTTTATCGGAGGTTACGCCCTCGCACATCGGACAGTAGTAGGCCGCGCCAGCCTGCGCCTGTGCCTTGCGGGCGGCTTCCTGGACACGGCCTGAGAGGTAGCCTTCGGGGTCAGCCGTAAATTTTTCGCGGCAACGGGCGCCGCAGAAGTAATAGGTGGTGCCCTCGTGGTCCCATAGGTTTTTGGCGCCGGCGATGGTGACGCTCATGCCGCAGACGGGGTCTGTTGCCTTCTCGACGTCCTCGCCGTGCTCATGGCTGCAGCCGTGGTGGTGGGATGCCGTCATGGTGTTTCGTCCTGGGCGAGGCCATCGAGGATCGGGCAGTCGGGGCGGTCGCCGCCGTGGCAGCTTCGCGCGAGGTGGTCGAGCGTGGCGCGCAGAGCCTGAAGCTGGGCGATCTTGTCGTCGATCAGGGCGATGCGTTCCTGGGTCAGCCGTTTGACATCACCTGCGGCCCTGTCCTGGTCCTGCCAAAGGGCCAGAAGCTGGCGGCACTCCTCGACCGTGAAGCCCAGTCCGCGCGCCCGTGCGACAAAGCGCAGCACATGGACATCGCGCGTGCCGTAGTCGCGGAAACCGCTGTCGCGGCGCGCGGCCGGAGGCACCAGACCGATGTCCTCATAGTAACGAATGGTCTTGGCCGGCAGGCCGGAGGCCTCGGCCGCCTGTCCGATGTTCATGGGCCCTGCTCTCCCGTGAGCTTGCGAGTCGTGAGTCAGGATGAACCTTCCAGCAACGGGAAGGTCAAGGCCCGGCTTGCGCCATGGCGTGATGTTTCGGGCCGGGCCACAATGGGTGATGACCCCTGTCATGCTCGATCACCTCCAGATTGCCATGCCCGGTGGTGGCGAGAGTGCGGCGCGCGCCTTTTATGGTTCCTTGCTGGGATTGCCCGAGGTCGCCAAGCCGGCGGTGTTGCGCGACCGTGGCGGCCTCTGGTTCATGCTTGGCGGCGGGATCGGCTTTCACCTTGGTGTCGAGGCGGACTTCCGTCCGGCGGTCAAGGCGCACCCCGCTCTGCGACTCACGCATTTCGCCGAAACTCTCGTGCGGCTCGAGGCTGCGGGCCATGAGGTAAAGCGCGACAGGGATCCCTTCGGCCGGGCGCGCGCCTACGTCGCCGATCCCTTCGGCAACCGGCTGGAGCTGATCGAGGAGGCTTGACCCGGGCCTGCCGCGCGCGGCATGGACAAGGGGCCAACACGCGACGAACCAGGAGCTGCCATGTTTGATGCCGCCAACGACCTTGTCACCGATGCAAAGGATCTCGGCCGATCCGATGAAGCCAGCGTGCTTGCCGGCGTGCTGCCACTGGACGGACTGCGCGTGGTCGATGTCGGCTGTGGCGGCGGCCGTGTCGCGCGCCAGCTTGTGGCACGGGGCGCGCAGGTCCTGGGGGTGGAACCCGATCCGATCCAGGCCGCGCGCAACCGCGAAGCCGAACCCGTGCCGGGCCTCACCTTTGCCGAGGCGCCGGGCGAAGCCCTGCCGCTGGAGGACAACAGCGTCGACCTGGTGGTCTTCAGCTTCTCGCTGCACCATGTTCCGGCCGATCGGATGGCCGCCGCGCTTGCCGAGGCCCGACGGGTGCTCAAGCCGCAGGGCACGCTCTGCGTTTTCGAACCCCTGCTCTCGGGTTCGCTCGAAGCGGTCTATCGTCCCTTCCACGACGAACGTGCCGTGCGCCGCCTGGCCTATGACGCCCTGAAAGCGCATGTCGCACCGCATTTTGCCAGGGCGCAGGAACTGATGTGGTCGGAGGAGACGCGCTACGATGCCTTCGAGAGCTTCGTGGCCGACAACGTCTCGACCACCCACACCAACTTCAGCCGAGCGCGGATCGAGACTGACGAAGTGCGCAGCCGCTTTGAGGCCGGACGATCCGGCGACGGCTTTGTCTTCACCTCCTACGGCCGGGCCAACATCTACCAGGGCCCGCAGGCGGCATAGAGCGGTTCACAGCATTGTGGTGTGGCTACTGCGCGGGTTCGGGCGCAGGGCAATCCTCGCCGCCCTGGGCGCGGCAGTCGAAACTCTCCTGCAGGGCCTGCTGCTCGTTGCGCAGATCCGCGATCTTCTGGTCGAGGCAGGCGGCATATTCATCAACCTGGGTGGCGAATGCCGCGACGTCCTGGCGGCAGCGCTCGGTCGTTCCCTCATCGCTGAAGGTGCTGTCGGACTCCGCGCAGAACGGCGCAATGGGCGCGCTGCACAGGATCTGGGCTGCCACGGGTGGTGCGCTGGCGCTCACAAGAAGAAGCATGGTCGCGGCGGCGGCCGCAAGTCGTTGGGTGCCGGTCATGGATGGTCGGCCTCTTTGCATCGTCGGAATCGAAGGCGGCAGGGTGACATCCCTGGCGGGACCGCGTCCAACCGCGCCAGGGGCGCGTTCGTTCAGCTCTGAACGAGGCGCGGGCGGGCCGGCGCTTCCAGCTTGGCGATAACGTCGTCGAGCTGGTCGATGTTGCTGTAGGCCAGGATCAATTCGCCGCGTTCGCCGCGCGCCTTGATCGTCACCTTGAGGCCGGTGCGTTCGGCAAGGCGGCGTTCCAGGTCGCGGATATCGGCATCGGGTGCGCTCTCGGCTTCCGCCTGCTTGCGGTTGCCGCGCCCTCCCCGGCCCTTGGTCCCGGGCCCGGCGGCGACCAGC
>CALGGB010000313.1 GCA_937880925.1 uncultured Rhodospirillaceae bacterium
ACTACGCCGGGCCGATGTTCCGCTACGAGCGCCCCCAGAAGGGCCGTCAACGCCAGTTCCACCAGATCGGTGTCGAGCTGTTCGGCGTGCCTGAGCCCGCGGGCGATGTCGAGATCATCGCCATCGGAGCCGACATCCTGGAGGAGCTCGGCCTGCTCGCCGACACCCGGCTGGAAATCAACACCCTGGGCGACACGCCCAGCCGCGATGCCTACCGCACCGCGCTGGTCGCCTTCCTGGAGCAGCACCGCGAGGGTCTGAGCGCCGACAGCAAGGACCGCCTCGTGCGCAATCCCATGCGCGTGCTCGATTCCAAGGATGAGGGCGACAGGGCCATCGTTGCCGATGCGCCCTCGATCTTCGACCACCTCACGCCCGGGGCGGCGACCTTCTTCGACGATGTGCGCCGCGGGCTCGACGCTCTGGGCATCGCCCACACCGTCAATCCCCGCATCGTGCGCGGTCTCGACTACTACTGCCATACGGCCTTCGAGTTCATCACGCAAAAGCTCGGCGCCCAGGGCACCGTGATCGGCGGCGGACGCTACGACGGGCTCATGGAGCAGATGGGCGGCCCCGCGCTGCCCGGCGTCGGTTGGGCCGGCGGCATCGAGCGCCTGGCGATGCTGGCGGGCGATCCGCCCGCCGCACCGCGTCCCATCGCCCTGGTGCCCATCGGCGAGGCCGCCGAACTGAGGGCTATTGGCATGGCGCACGACCTGCGCCGGGCCGGACACACCATCGAACTTGCCTATCGCGGCAACCTGAAGCGGCGCATGGCGCGCGCCAACAAGGTGAACGCGCGCCTTGCCCTCATCCTCGGCGAGGACGAGCTGGCACGCAGTGTCGTGGTGCTGCGCGATCTCGACAGCGGCGAGCAGACCGAACTCCCGATCGATAGCGTGAGCGAGAGTCTGCTGGCCCGGCGATAGCGCCGATGGCCGACATCCATCACATTGCGGTCGGCGCCAACCATCGCTCGGCTCCGCTGGAACTGCGCGAGCGGCTGTTTGTCGCCCGTGAGGAGACGGCAGCCTTCTACGATGCCATGCGCCATGCCGGGCTGCGCGAGGCGCTGCTCCTGTCGACCTGTGACCGTGTCGAGGTTCATGCCGTCAGTGATGATCCGCAGGGCGCCTCGGCGCGCCTGCGCGAACGGCTTGCCTCGCAGGCGGGTGAACACGCAGCGGTGCTGGAACAGCGCGGCTACGGCCTTGCCGGGGATGCCGCCCTGCGCCAGCTCTTTGCCATCGCCGCCTCGCTCGACAGCCTGGTGGTGGGCGAACCCCAGGTCCTGGGTCAGTTGAAGGAAAGCCATCGCCGTGCCGCCGAGGCCGGCATGATCGGCCCGGTGCTGGAACGGCGTTTGCAGGCCGCCTATGGCGCGGCCAAGCGGGTGCGCAACGAAACCGCCATCGGCGAGCGCCCGGTCTCGATCGCCTCTTCTGCCGTGGAGGTGGCGCGGGAACTGCACGGCGACCTCTCCCGTGTCAGCGCGCTGATGCTGGGCGCGGGCGAGGGTGGTGAGCTGATTGCCGAGCGTCTGAAGGCCAATCGCCTGGGCGCGCTCTCGGTTGCCCATCGCAGCCCGGCGCTGGCCCGCGCCGTGGCCGAGCGGCTGGGCGCAAACCTCTCGCCGCTGGACGATCTCGATGGCCTGCTCGCCGCTGCCGATATCGTCGTGCTGGCCGTGGGTTCGGGCGCGGCGCTGACGCGCTCGCAGGTCGAGCGTGCACTCAAGGCGCGCCGACGCCGTCCCATGCTGATCATCGACGCCGGCGTGCCGGCCGATGCCGAACCGGCCATTCACAAGATCGACGACGCCTTCCTCTACGGCCTCGATGATCTGGAGCGCATCGCTCTTTCGGGCCGCGCCCGCCGCGAGGGTGAGGCCGATGCCGCCTGGGCCATCGTCACCGAGGAACTGGCCCGCTTCGGCCAGGACCGGGCCGAACGTGGCGCGGTGCCCGCCCTTGCGGCCCTGCGCGCCCGTTTTGAAGCGGCGCGCCTGGAAGTGCTGGCGCAGAAGACCGGGACGGATTCCGATGAGGCGACACGCCGCCTCGTCGCGCGCCTGCTGCACGACCCCAGCGAATCCCTGCGCGCCCTTGCCGCCGAAGATCCCGAGGCTGCGCGCGCCGCAGAGGCGCTGCTGGCCCGTCTGTTCCGTCTGGAGAACGAGCGATGAGTCTGGACGAAAGCCTCAACCGCGTCGTGCTGCGCCACGAGGAACTGGGCGTGCGGCTCTCCAGCGTCGATGCCGGCGGCGACGAATTCGTCAAGATGTCGCGCGAGTACTCCGATCTCACGCCCATCGTCGAGGCGATCAACGCCCTGCGCCAGGGCGAGAAGGAACTGGCCGAGCTGACGCAGATGATCGCTGCCGAGGGCGATGCCGAGATGCGCGCCCTGGCCGAGGCGGAAAAGGCCGAGCTTGAGGAGCGGCTGCCGGCGCTGGAGCACGAGGTCAAGCTCCTGCTGCTGCCCCGTGACGAGGCCGACGCGCGCAACGCCATTCTGGAGGTGCGCGCCGGCACGGGCGGCGACGAGGCAGCACTCTTTGCCGGCGACCTGATGCGCATGTATCAGCGTTATGCCGAGAACCACGGCTGGCGCTTCGAGCTGCTGCAGGAAAGCGATACCGGCATCGGCGGCATCAAGGAGGCCCAGGCCATCGTCACCGGTCGCGACGTCTTCTCGCGCCTGAAGTACGAATCCGGCGTGCACCGGGTGCAGCGTGTGCCGGTCACCGAATCGGGCGGGCGAATCCACACGTCCGCGGCCACCGTCGCCGTGCTGCCCGAGGCCGAGGAGGTCGACATCAAGATCGACCCCAAGGACCTGCGCATCGACACCTACCGCGCCTCGGGTGCGGGCGGCCAGCACGTCAACAAGACCGACAGCGCCGTGCGCATCACCCATCTGCCCTCCGGCGTCGTTGTTGCCCAGCAGGATGAGAAGTCGCAGCACAAGAATCGCGCCAAGGCGATGAAGATCCTGATGGCGCGCCTCTACGACGAGGAGCGGCGTTCGCGCGACGACGCCCGGGCGGCCGACCGCAAGAACCAGGTCGGCAGCGGCGACCGCAGCGAGCGCATCCGCACCTACAACTTCCCCCAGGGCCGCGTCACCGATCACCGCATCAACCTGACGCTCTACAAGCTGGATGCCGTGATCAACGGCGAGGCGCTGGACGAGATCATCGACCCGCTGATCTCGGAGGATCAGGCGGCCCGGCTCGCCGAACTGGAATGAGCGGGCAGAGCCTCAATGCCGCCGTCGCCGATGCCGCCGCGCGTCTGGGCCGGGCCGGTATCGAGGATTGCCGTGCCGAGGCTCGTCTGCTGGTCTGCGAAGCCGTCGGCATCGACCGTTCCGTCCTGCTGGGCCATGGCGAGCGACCTCTCGATAGGGCAGCCGCAGAGCGCCTCCACACCATGCTCGAGGCCCGCTGCCGCCGCCTGCCCATGGCCCAGGTCATCGGGCGCCGCGGTTTCTGGGAGCACGACTTCGCCGTCACCGCCGACACCCTGACGCCTCGCCCGGAGACCGAGCTTCTGGTCGAGGCGGCGCTCGCCCGCGCCGATGGCGCGCGCGCCTTGCGCCTGCTCGATCTGGGGACCGGGACCGGCTGCCTGCTGCTCTCCCTGCTGGATGCCTGGCCCCATGCCTGGGGCCTGGGTATCGACCGCAGCGCGGCCGCCCTGGCGGTCGCAGCGGAGAACATGGATCGCCTGGGGTTGCGGGCCCGCTGTGCGCTGGTTCAGGCCAACTGGTGCGATCCGCTTGGCGGAGACTTCGATGTTGTCGTCTCCAACCCGCCCTACATTCCCGCCGCCGAGATCGACGGCCTTGCGCCGGAGGTGAGCGAACACGAGCCGCGCCTGGCGCTCGACGGCGGTGTCGACGGCCTCGATCCTTACCGTCTGCTCTTTCCCCGCCTCGCAACGCTTCTGGCGCCGGGCGGGATAGCCCTGTTCGAGCATGGCGCGGGGCAGGGGGCCGCTCTGGCGGAGCTCTCACGGGCGCTCGGCATCGTCGTTCTGGCACGCCTGCACGACCTCGCCGGGCACGATCGCTGTATCGTTCTGGGTGCCCCTCATGGGGACAGTCTGTAAAAAACCTCTTGGAAAGCCGGGAAACGTTGACTACGGTCTTCCTCGCGTACACCGGCACCCGAAGATGTCTTCGGAGCGTGGCATCGATTTGGTTCCGCCCCTGCCGGCGCGTGACGGCCTCAACAGCTCTTTTGGCAAGCGGACGGTTATCCGCCGCAGATGAGGTGCGCCGTGGCGTACGCGCGAAGCATGATCAACGTGCGAGAGTGAAAACCTCATGAGACCAGGCGGCCAGGGCAAGCGTCCCCGCAACAACAATCGTGGCCACATGCGCAGAGGCGGTGGCGGCGGCGGTGGTGGAGGCGGCGGTGGCGGTGGTAACCGCAACCAGTCGTTCGACAGCACCGGTCCCGACGTGAAGGTGCGCGGCACTGCGCAGCAGGTGGCCGACAAGTACATCGCGCTGGCGCGGGATGCCTCCTCGGTCGGCGACCGTGTCGCTGCCGAGAACTATCTTCAGCATGCCGAGCACTACCAGCGCATTGTCAACGTCTATGCCGAGCGCGCCGCCGAACAGCAGCGCGACCGTGACCGCGACCAGCAGGACAGTGGCAACAACCAGGGCAACAATCAGTCCTCAGGCGGCAACAACCACGCCAACAACCCGTCGTCGGGCGGCAGTGGCGGCGGCAACAACCACGGCAGCAGCCACCAGAACAACAGCGACAACAACAGCAGCGACAGCGACGACGAGGACGACCGCCGCGAAGCCGCCGCCGAGCAGGCGGCCGAGCAGAAGGATCAGGAGCAGGAGAAGGAAAAGTCCGCTCCGCCGCGCCGTTCGCGCAGTCGCCGCCCCAAGGCCGAACCCGAAGCCGAAGAGGCCAAGGCCACTGCCGACAACGATGACGAGGACCAGCCCGCCGCCTGATAGCGGCGGCTGGTGCGCGGGCCGGATCGCCCGCGCGGAAGGCCGTTGAACGGTACGCAGACCGCGTAGTTCAAGGCCTTGTGTGGCATAAATGCCACGCCATATAGCCATCATATCCCGATCCCGAAGGGGGACATGATGGACTTCGAACGCTACACTGAGCGCTCGCGTGGTTTCGTCCAGGCTGCCCAGACCCTGGCCCTGACGCGTGGCCACCAGCGCCTGACACCCGAACACCTGCTGCAGGTTCTGCTCGCCGACGAGCAGGGCCTTGCCGCCGGCCTGCTGCGCGCATCCGGCGCCGATCCCAAGGCGGCCCTGCTGGCCGTGGAGGCCGAACTCAAGAAGATTCCCGTGGTCGAGGGCTCCGGCGCCGGTCAGGTGAACCTCACCGCCGAGCTTGCCCGCGTCTTCGAGGCTGCCCAGTCGCTCGCCGAAAAGGCCGGCGACAGTTTTGTCACGGCCGAACGTTTGCTGCTGGCGCTGGCCATGGCCGAAGGCACGCCTGCCGCGAAGATTCTGGCTGGCGCCGGCGCCAGTCCGCAGGGCCTGGAAGCCGCGATCACCGACATGCGCAAGGGCCGTACCGCCGACAGCGCCAATGCCGAGGCGAGCTACGACGCCCTGAAGAAGTATGCCCGCGACCTTACCGAAGCCGCGCGCAAGGGCGATCTCGATCCGGTCATCGGACGTGACGAGGAAATCCGCCGCACCATGCAGGTGCTGTCCCGGCGCACCAAGAACAATCCCGTGCTGATCGGCGAACCCGGCGTCGGCAAGACCGCCATCGTCGAGGGCCTGGCCTTGCGCATCGTCAACGGCGACGTGCCCGAATCCCTGAAGAACAAGAAGCTCATGGCGCTGGATCTGGGCGCCATGGTCGCGGGTGCGAAGTTCCGCGGCGAGTTCGAGGAGCGCATGAAGGCCGTGCTCGAGGAGATCGAGAGTGCGGCCGGCGAGATCATCGTCTTTATCGACGAGCTGCACACCCTTGTGGGTGCCGGCGCCGCCGAAGGCTCGATGGATGCCTCCAACCTGCTGAAGCCCCTGCTGGCGCGCGGCAAGCTGCACTGCGTCGGCGCGACCACGCTCAACGAATACCGCAAGTACATCGAGAAGGACGCGGCGCTCGCGCGGCGCTTCCAGTCGGTCTTCGTGCCCGAGCCCACGGTCGAGGACACGGTCTCGATCCTGCGCGGCCTGAAGGAGAAGTACGAGCTGCACCATGGCGTGCGCATCGCCGACAGCGCGATCGTCGCCGCGGCGACGCTCTCCAACCGCTACATCACGGACCGCTTCCTGCCCGACAAGGCGATCGACCTGGTCGACGAGGCCGCCAGCCGCCTGAAGATGGAGGTCGATTCCAAGCCCGAGGAGATCGACGAACTCGACCGCCGCATCATCCAGCTGAAGATCGAGCGCGAGGCCCTGAAGAAGGAGGACGACAAGGCCTCCAGGGACCGCCTTGAGAAGCTGGAAGGCGAACTGGCCGACCTGGAGGGCCGTTCCTACGAACTCACCCAGGAATGGGAGAAGGAAAAGAACGAACTCGCCGCTGCCCAGAAGATCAAGGAGCAGCTTGATCACGCACGCCTGGAACTCGACCAGGCCCAGCGCCGCGGCGACCTCGCCAAGGCAGGCGAGCTGGCCTATGGCGTAATCCCGGGCCTGGAGAAACAGCTCGCCGCGGCCGAGGAAGCCGAGGAGGGCCAGGCCAACCGCATGCTCGACGAGGCCGTCACCGCCGATCACATCGCCGGTGTCGTCTCGCGCTGGACCGGCATTCCGGTCGACAAGATGCTCGAGGGCGAACGCGACAAGCTGCTCGCCATGGAAGAGGGCCTGGGCCGCCGCGTGGTCGGCCAGCGCGATGCGCTGGTGGCGGTTTCCAATGCCGTGCGCCGCGCGCGTGCCGGCCTGCAGGACCCCAACCGGCCGATCGGCAGCTTCATGTTCCTTGGCCCCACGGGCGTCGGCAAGACGGAACTCGTGAAGGCGCTGGCCGAGTTCCTGTTCGACGACGAGCAGGCCATGGCCCGCATCGACATGTCGGAGTTCATGGAGAAACACGCCGTCAGCCGTCTGATCGGCGCCCCGCCGGGTTATGTCGGCTACGACGAGGGCGGTGTGCTGACCGAGGCTGTCCGCCGCCGGCCCTACCAGGTGATCCTGTTCGACGAGATCGAGAAGGCGCACCCCGATGTCT
>CALGGB010000314.1 GCA_937880925.1 uncultured Rhodospirillaceae bacterium
ACGATGGACGATGGCTATTACGACCTGGGCACGCACAGCTTCCCGGTGACGACCGACGCGCCTGGGGCCCAGGTCTGGTTCGACCGCGGCCTGGCCTGGTGCTACGGCTTCAACCACGAGGAGGCGATCGTCTGCTTCGAGAACGCGGTTGCCGCCGATCCGGCCTGCGCCATGGCGCACTGGGGCATCGCCCTGGCTGTGGGGCCCAACTACAACAAGCCCTGGGCTGATTTCGATCCCGTCGATCTGGAAGCCTCGCTGGAGCGGGCGCGTCGGGAGAGCGCCACGGCGGCGTCCTTTGCAGCAGGCGCAAGCCCTGTCGAGCAGGCGTTGTGCCGGGCTCTGCTGGCGCGTTATCCCGCCGGGGACGGCGAGCGCGACTACATGGGCTGGCACGATGCCTATGCCGATGCGATGCGCCAGGTTCATGCCGACCACGGCGGTAACCTCGACGTCTGTGCGCTCTTCGTGGAAGCCATGATGAACCGCACGCCCTGGGCGCTGTGGGATCTCGATACCGGTGCCATTGCCGAGGGTGCCGATACCGAGGAGATCATGCGCGTCATCGAGACCTCTCTGCGCGATCTGCCCGGCGCGTGGGAACACGCCGGGCTGCTGCACATGCATGTTCACGTCATGGAGATGTCGCCCTTCCCGGAGCGTGCACTGAAGTCGGGCGATGCGCTCTACGACGCCATGCCGGACTCGGGCCACTTGCGCCACATGCCCACGCACATCGACGTGCTGTGCGGCAACTACCAGGCCGTGGTCGCGCGCAACCACGCCGCGGTGGTCGCCGACCGCAAGTATGTCGAGCGCTCCGGCGTCTTCAACTTCTACACCGGCTACCGCGCCCACGATTTCCACTTCAAGGCCTATGGCGCGATGTTCCTGGGGCAATACAAGCCCGCGATCGAGGCCGCCGAGGAACTGATCGCCACCGCGCCCACGGCCCTGCTGGAAATGGGCTCGCCGCCCATGGCCGACTGGCTGGAGGGTTACATCCCGATCAAGCAGCACGTGCTGATCCGCTTCGGCAAGTGGCAGGAGATCCTCGACCAGCCGCTGCCGGAGAACCGCGAACTCTACTGCGTCACCACGGCGATGATCCGCTACACCCGCACGGTCGCCTTTGCCGCGACCAACCGGGTCGCCGAGGCAGAGGCCGAGAAGGCGCTGTTCTACGAGGCGGTGGCGCGGGTGCCCGAGAGCCGCAAGCTGTTCAACAACACCTGCCGCGACATCCTGGCGGTCGCCGAACAGATGCTGCTTGGCGAGCTGGAATACCGCAAGGGCAACTTCGATGCGGCCTTTGCCCATCTGCGCCGCTCGGTCGAGATGGACGATCATCTGCCCTACGACGAACCCTGGGGCTGGATGCAGCCCACGCGCCATGCGCTCGGCGCCCTGCTGCTGGAGCAGGGGCGGCTGGAGGAGGCCGAGGCGGTCTATCGCGCCGACCTGGGGCTCGACGGCACCCTGCGGCGGCCCTGCCAGCACCCCGACAACGTCTGGAGCCTGCACGGCTTGCACGAATGCCTGAAGCGGCGCGGCGAGAAGCTGGAGATCGTCTGGGTCAAGCAGCGGCTGGACATGGCCGCGGCGCGCGCCGATGTGCCGATCCGCGCGTCCTGCTATTGCCGCATGCAACACGCGGCTTGAGGGCCCCATGCTTCTGACACAGCTTGCCCTGGGCTCGGCCATGATCGTCGCCACGGCCATTGTGCACACCGGCGGCCTGGTGGCGCTGATCGCTCTGCTGATGCGCCATACCGCGCTGGGGCGGGCCGATGCCAAGGTGCTTCACGTTGCCCGCTACGTCGCCCTGGTGGTGCTGGCGGTCTTCCTGCTGCACGCCTTCGAGATATGGATCTGGGCGGTGCTCTATATGCTTCTGGGCGAGTTCGAGGAGCTTGCGCGCGCGCTCTACTTCTCGACCACCGTCTTCACCACCCTTGGTTTCGGCGATGTCGTGCTGACGCCGAGATGGCAGCTTCTCAGCAGCATGGAGGCGGCCAACGGCATCATCCTGTTCGGTCTCTCGACGGCACTGCTCTTTGCGATTTTCACCCGACTTCTTCAGAGGCTCGAGCTCGGCGAGTGATCTCCCCGGCGGAAGCTGATTGACCCGCATGGAGGATCGCCAGATAGGGCCATTGCCTCTAGCGTGGGCGCCGTGAACGCAACGCCAACTACGCTTGGACTCGGCGCGCCCCACGCTTGGCGAGCCAAGTGGTGCGCCCTTGCGATCCTGTCGCTGTGCCAGCTTGCGGCGATGACCGTGTGGTTTTCCGCGTCCGCGGTGGTGCCCTCGCTGATCGCTGCCTATGACATGGGGCCGCTCGGAGCATCGTTGCTGACCAGCAGCGTGCAGGCTGGTTTCGTCGTGGGCACCCTCACCAGCGCCCTGCTGGGCCTTGCCGACCGTCTCGACCCGCGCCGCCTGTTCATGGCTTGCGCCCTGGTGGGTGCGGCGGCTAACGCCCTGCTGCTGATCGTCGATCCATCGGGCCCGTGGACCGTGCTGCTGCGTTTCATCACCGGCGTCTGCATGGCTGGCGTTTATCCCGTCGGCATGAAGATGGCGGCGGGCTGGGCCAGGGGTGATCTGGGTTTCCTTGTCGGCCTGCTGGTCGGCGCCCTGACCCTGGGTTCGGCCTTTCCCCACCTCTTCAATGCCTTTGGCGGCATCGACTGGCGCTTCACTATCGCGGCGGCCTCGGTCGGCGCCGTGGCCGCAGGCCTGCTGGTCAATCTCGTAGCCCTGGGGCCGGGGCACGCCAAGGCGCCGCGCTTCCGCGCCGCCTCGGCGCTGCGCGCCTGGACGGTGCCGTCGCTGCGTCTGGCCAACCTCGGCTACCTCGGCCACATGTGGGAGCTTTATGCCATGTGGGCCTGGCTCGGCGTCTTCCTGGATGCCAGCTTCCGCCTGTCGATGGCGGCCGATTCAGCGGCAACCTGGGCGCGCATTGCCGCCTTCGTGGCGATCGGCCTGGGCGGCGGCATGGGTTGTCTGCTGGGCGGTCTGCTGTCGGATCGCTGGGGCCGCACCCGCCTCACGATGGGGGCCATGGCGGCCAGCGGCACCTGTGCCGTGATCCCCTGGCTGCTCTTCGCGGTGTGCCTCGTCTGGGGTATCACCGTCATTGCCGATTCCGCCCAGTTCTCTGCCAGTGTGGCCGAGCTTTCCGACAAGGATCTGGTCGGCACCATGCTGACGATCCAGACCTGCGGGGGTTTCCTGCTGACGCTGATCACCATTCACCTGATGCCGGTGCTGGTCGAGGAAGCCGGCTGGAGTCTGGCCTTCGGCATCCTGGCCCTGGGGCCGGCCGTGGGGGTCGTTGCGATGTGGCGTCTGCGTCGCAGCCCAGATGCCCGCAAGCTGGCGGGCGGGCGGGGCTGAGAGCGGTTTAATCGATGGGGGCGTCGCCCTCCTGCCAGGCACGATAGCGCGCCAGGGTTTCCTGGTTCGGCGGATAGAGCCCGCCCAGCGCCCTGCCGCCTCCGGCCTCGCCCTGAATCCAGGCTTCCAGCTTCTCCTGCTCCTCGCCGGCTTCCACCACTTCGGTCACCAGGGCAGCGGGAATGACCACCGCACCATCGCCATCGGCCAGGATGCTGTCACCGGGCAGAACGGCAACCCCGCCCACGGCGATGGGCAGGTCGCGGTCACCGTCGGAAAAGACGTTGTAGCTGGCCGGGGCGGCGGTGCCGGCACAGACCACGGGGAAGCCCGTGGCCCGGATGCCGTCGGCATCGCGCACCACGCCGTCGGTTACCATCCCGGCGACGCCACGTCGCTGAAGTCATGTCGCCAGGATATCGCCCAGCACGCCGCCGCCCCGTTCGCCGCGGGTCTCGATCACCAGGACATGGCCCTCCGGCGTCTGCTCGATGGCCTGGCGCTGGGCGCTGTCGGGGTGGCCGCGCCGGGCCGGATCGTCCAGGTCCTCGCGGTAGGGCAGAAACCGCAGGGTGGAAACGGGGCCGGCAATGCGTTGCTGGTCGGCACGCAACGGCGCGATACCTCCGATGAAGACATGACGCAGGCCACGCTTGAGAAGCTGCATCGAGACCGTGGCGGTGGAGAGGTGATGCAGCCGATGATGCAGGTCGTCGATCATGCGGAGTCCTTTTGACCGCGGCGGCGACGGGTGGAACAGTGCGCGCCGCCAGGGGAGAGATACGATGGCTGACGGGATGATGGCAGGCAAGGTGGTGCTGGTGACCGGCGCGGGACGCGGCATCGGACGCGAGATCGCCCTGATGATGGCCGCCGAGGGCGCGGCCGTGGTGGTCAACGACGTTGGCGCCTCGCTCGATGGCGCCGGCCGCGACGACGGTCCGGCCGGCGAGGTGGCCGATGCCATCGGTGCGGCTGGCGGCAAGGCGGTGATCAACGGTGACAGCGTCGCCGATCCTGCCGGCGCCCAGCGCATGATCGATGCCGCGCTCGATGCCTTCGGGCGCATCGACGTGGTGGTCAACAACGCGGGCATCCTGCGCGACGGTATCTTCCACAAGATGAGCCATGCCGATTTCGAAGCCGTGATCGATGTTCACCTGCGCGGCAGCTTCAACACCAGCCGGGCCGCGGCCACCCTGTTCCGCGAGCAGGGCAGCGGCGCCTTCGTGCATTTCACCTCGACCTCGGGCCTCATCGGCAACGTCGGGCAGGCCAACTATGCGGCGGCCAAGATGGGCATCGTCGGGCTGTCGCGCGGCATCGCCCTCGACATGGCGCGCTTTGGCGTGCGCTCCAACTGCATCGCGCCCTTTGCCTGGTCGCGCATGATCGGCTCGATCCCGACGGAGACCGAGGAGCAGAAGGCCCGCGTCGACAAGCTGAAAACCCTGACGCCCGAGAAGATCGCATCCATGGCCGTGTTCCTGGCCAGCGACGCCGCCGCCGAGGTCACCGGCCAGATCTTCTGCGTGCGCGGCAACGAGGTCTTCCTGATGAGCCAGCCTCGTCCCCTGCGCTCGCTCCACCGCGACGGCGGCTGGACGCCCCGGACTCTGGCCGACCAGATGCTGCCTGCCTTCCGCAGCGACCTCTATGACCTGGACGTCAGCGCCGACGTCTTTCCCTGGGACCCGGTATGAGCAGGCTCGACCCCTCCCGGATCGCGGCCTACGCGATCCCGCCCTACAGCGGCGACTTCAGGGTCAGGGATGCGGTGCTCTATTCCCTGGGGCTGGGCCTGGGTCACGATCCCATGGACCGTGACGTGCTGCCCTTCGTCTATGAGGAATGGGGTCCGAAGGTGCTGCCGAGCTTTGCCTCGGTGATCGGCGATCCCAACGAATTCCTCCACGATCCCGCCTTCGGCGTCACCGGTTTTCCCAACGTCCACGGCGATCAGACGATCACGATCCATGCACCGATCCCGGCGGCCGGACGCATTGCCAGCCAGACCCGGATCGAAGGCCTTTACGACCGGGGCGGGGGCAGTCACGGCATCCTGGTGCTGGTCGAGGACCTCAAAGATGCTGCCAGCGGGGCGTTGCTTGCCACCCTGCGCCAGACCGATGTGCTGATCGGCGCAGGCGGCTTCGGCGGCCCCCCACCGCCGCCCGCCGAGCGGCCCGCCATGCCGGACCGGACGCCAGACGCCGTGCGGCGCCAGCCGGTCGCGCCCCAGGCTGCGCTGATCTACCGCCTGTCGGGCGATTACTACCGCCTGCATGTCGAGCCCGGCTACGCCCGCGATGCCGGTTTTGAGGGGCCGATCCTGCATGGTCTGGCGACCTATGGCGTCGCCTGCCATGCGGTCGTCGCGGCCTTCTGCGATCATGTTCCCCTGGGCATCAAACGCTTCCATGGCCGCTTCACCGCACCGGTCTACCCCGGCGAAACGCTGGAAACGCAGATGTGGCGCGAGGGGCAAAGCGTGTTCTACCGTACCCGTGTCGTGGAGCGCGATGTCGTGGCGATCGACAACGGCCGCGCCGATCTGGGGACCTGACCATGGCAATCGACTACGAGACGCTCAAGGCCTGGAAGCTGCCCGACATCGAACTGGACTGGACCTGGCAGGATTCCGCACTCTATGCCCTGGGCGTCGGTGTCGGCCACGACCCGCTCGACGAAGACCAGCTCGCCTTCGTCTATGAGAAGGACATGAAGGCGCTGCCGACCATGGCGGTGGTTGCCGCCGCGCACGGTTTCTGGCTGCGCGATCCCGCGACCGGGGTCGACTGGAAGCGTGTTGTCCACGGCGAGGAGGGCGTCACGCTCCATGCGCCGGTTCCGGCGGTGGGCCGCTTCATCGGCCGCTCCTGGGTCGAGGAGATCATCGACAAGGGAGAGGGCAAGGGCGCGCTGATTCTGATCAAGCGCACGGTGCACGATGCGGCCAGCGGCGACCTGCTCGCGACGGTGCGGCGCACCACGTTTGCGCGCGGCGACGGTGGCTTCGGCGGCCCGGCGGGTCTCAAGGCACCCGAGCCGCACCGCCTGCCCGAGGACCGGGGCCCCGATCGCGTCTGCGACCTGCCGACCCTGCCGCAGCAGGCGCTGATCTATCGCCTCAACGGCGATGCCAACCCGCTGCATGCCGATCCCGACGTTGCGGCCGACGCCGGTTTCCCGCGTCCGATCCTGCACGGCCTCTGCACCTTCGGTATTGCCGGCCATGCGTTGCTGAAAACCCTGTGCGGCTACGATCCCGCCCGCCTGAAGCGCTTCGACGTGCGTTTTTCCGCGCCCGTCTTTCCGGGCGAGACGATCCGCACGGAGATGTGGGTCGATGGCGGCACCGTCTCCTTCCGAGCGCGGGTGGTCGAGCGCGACGTGGTGGTCCTCAACAACGGCCTGGCGGAGATCACGGGATGAGCGGACCCGACGCGGCCTATGCCGCCTTCCTTGCGGAAGGACGGTTGCGCCTGCAGCGCTGCGAGGGCTGCAAGCGCCATATCTTCTATCCCCGCGTGCTCTGTCCCCATTGCGGCAGCGACAGCCTGAACTGGGTCGACGCGAGCGGCCGGGGCACGGTCTATGCCACCACCGTGGTGCGCAAACGGCCCGAAGAGGGCGGCGGCCACAACCTCTGCCTCATCGATCTAGAGGAAGGCGTGCGTATGGCGAGCCGGGTCGAGGGCATTGCGCCCGAGGAAGTCGCCATCGGCATGGCGGTCACCGCACGCATCGCGCAGCAGGGGGAGGACGCCATCGTCGTCTTCGATCTCTCGTGAGCGGCGACCTGCGCGGCAAGGCCGCGGCTGTCGGCATCGGCCTTGCGGGCATCGGTGCGGCACCGGGCTTCAGCCATCTCGATCTCACGGGGCAGGCCGTGAAGATCGCGCTGGACGATGCCGGTCTGAAGCTGTCCGACGTCGACGGGCTCTTTGCCTCCAACCTGCAGAACGTCTTTGCCCCGCTCAACGTCGGTGAATACCTCGGCATCCGGCCGAAGGTGACGGAGGGCACGCAGATCGGCGGTTCCTCGCCCGTCGCGCATCTGCTCTGGGCCGCGCTCGCCCTGGAGGCCGGTCTCTGCGATGTGGCGCTTGTCTGTTACGGCTCCAATCAGCGCAGCGCGGCCGGCAGGCTGCTGTCGCCCTCGACCGCCGAGCCGCTGATCTACGAGCAGCCCTACGGCCCGCGTTACCCCATCAGCTCCTATGCCCTGGCGACCAGCCGCCACATGTACGAGTACGGCACGACGCGCGAGCAGCTTGCCGCCATCGCCGTCGCCGCACGCGGCTGGGCCGCGATGAACCCCGTCGCCTTCATGCGCGATCCCCTGACGGTGGAGGATGTGCTCGCCGCACGCATGGTCTGCGATCCGCTCACCGTTCGCGATTGCTGCCTGGTGACGGACGGCGCCGGGGCCGTGGTGATGACCCGCGCCGACCGTGCCCGCGATCTCAAGGCCGACCCCGTCTATCTGCTGGGCTGCGGCCATGCCCATTGGCACCGCCAGATCAGCCAGATGCCGGATCTGACGACCAGCGCGGCCGTGGATTCCGGCAAGCGCGCCTACGCCATGGCAAGGATGGGTCCCGACGACATCGACGTGCTGGAACTCTACGACGCCTTCACCATCACGACGCTGATGTTCCTGGAGGACCTCGGCTTCTGCCCAAAGGGCGAGGGCGGGCCGTTCGTGGAGGATGGCCGCATCGCCCCGGGCGGCAGTCTGCCGGTCAACACCAACGGCGGCGGCCTCTCCTGCGTCCATCCCGGCATGTACGGCATCTTCACCGTGATCGAGGCGATCGAGCAGCTTCGCGGCAGCGCCGGGGAGCGTCAGGTGAGCGGAGCCCAGACCGCGATCAGCCACGGCAACGGCGGCCATTTCTCCAGCGAGGTGACGGCGATCTGGGGCACGGCGGCGACGCTGTAGGCTGCCGGCCAGTATCGGGCCGTCATCCCGGACGAGGCCCGAAGGGCCGACGACCCGGGACCCATGCCGGAACGTTCCCGATGACACCTGCCTGTCTTGATGTTCCGGCGTGGGTCCCGGCTCTCCGGGCTGCGCCCTCCGGCCGGGATGACACAGGGAGGAAGCCCCACTACATCACCGGGCCGACTTCCCAGGGCATGAACTCGTTGTCGCCGAAGCCCAGGGCTTCGCTCTTCGATGGCTCGCCGGAAGCCACGCGCAGGACGAGGTCGAAGATTTCCTTGCCCTTTTCCTCCACCGTGGCGCCGCCATCGGCGATGGCGCCGCAGTTGACGTCCATGTCCTCGGCCATGCGTTCGTACATCGTGGTGTTGGTGGCGAGCTTGATCGAGGGAGAGGGCTTGCAGCCATAGACCGAGCCGCGACCGGTGGTGAAACACACGACATTGGCGCCGGAGGCAACCTGGCCGGTGATCGAACAGGGGTCGTAGCCCGGTGAATCCATGAAGACGAAACCCTTCTTCTTCACCGGCTCGCCGTAGCGGTAGACGTCCACCAGGTTGGTCGTGCCGCCCTTGGCTGCCGCACCCAGGGACTTCTCCAGGATGGTGGTGAGGCCGCCGTCCTTGTTGCCGGGCGATGGGTTGTTGTCCATGCCGCGCCCGCCGCCGGCATAGGTCTCCCACCAGCGGATGCGTGCCATCAGCTTGTCTGCGACCTCCTGGCTGACGGCGCGGCGGGTCAGCAGGTGCTCGGCGCCGTAGATCTCCGGGGTTTCCGAAAGGATGCCGGTGCCACCGTGCTCGACCAGGCGGTCGACGGCGTTGCCCAGCGCCGGGTTGGCGGTGATGCCGGAATAGCCGTCGGAGCCGCCGCACTGCAGGGCCAGCGTGATGTGGCTGGCGGGAACCTTCTCGCGGGCCACGGCATTGGCCGCCGGAAGCATCTGGGTAATCAGCCGGATGCCTTCCTCGACCGTGGCGCGCGTGCCGCCGGTGGTCTGGATGTTCATGGTGCGCAGGCCGGCCGTGGTCTCCGGGCCGTAGGCATCGAGCAGGAAGGTGATCTGGTTGGCCTCGCAGCCCAGGCCGATCAGCAGGGAACCCGCGACATTGGCATGGCGGGCAAAGCCCCACAGCACCCGGTGCATGTTGCCGATCGAATCGGGATCATGGGTCTGGCCGCAGCCGCCGCCGTGGGTGAAGCCGACCACACCGTCGATGTTGGGGTAGTGCTTGAGGGCATCGGTGCGATTGAAGGCATCGGCGATATAACGCACCACCGTTGCCGAGCAGTTCACCGAGGGCAGGATCGCAATGTAGTTCCGGGTGCCGACACGCCCGTCGGGGCGAACATAGCCCTGAAACGTCGCCTGTTTCTCCGGCGGCAGCACGCCGATGTTGCGCACATCCGCGCCAACGGCCTGCTCGCGCTCGAAATCGCCCATGGCGCAATTGTGGACGTGGACATGCTCGCCGGGCGCGATGTCGGCGCCGGCAAAGCCGATGATCTGGCTGAACTTGCGCACCGGCGCGCCGCGCGCGATGGCAGCAGCCGCCACCTTGTGCCCGGCGGGAATATCCTGGCGGGCGACAAGGCCCTGGGCGTCGATGGCCTGTCCGGCAGGTACCGGGCGGGCGGCCACCAGCACGTTGTCATCACGGTGCAGGCGCAGAATGCGGGTTTGGTCCATGGCGTCCTCGTTGGAGGCGTTACTCTAGAACGCGGGTGTTTGTCGTGCGAGGCCGTCTGGTGCGGGGATGGTGCTCCGGTCTAGAGTGCCGCGAGCGCAAAGCTGGAAGGGCATCCATGACACGCGATCCTCGCTACGACATCCTGTTCGAACCGGTAAAAATCGGCCCCGTCACCGCACGCAACCGCTTCTACCAGGTGCCGCACTGCAACGGCATGGGTACCCAGTACCCCAGTTCGATGGCCGCGATGCGCGGGGTCAAGGCCGAGGGCGGCTGGGGCGTCATCTGCACCGAGGAATGCGACTTCCACCACACCGGCGACATCACGCCCGCGATCGAGGCGCGCCTGTGGTCCAGCCAGGATATCCCGATCATGGCGCGCATGACCGAGGCGGTGAAAAGCCAGGGGGCGCTCGCCGGTTGCGAGCTGGTCTATGGCGGCCACACATCCCACAACCGCGCATCGCGCGAGATTGCGATGACCGCCGTGGCCATGCCTGTTGCAGGCTGGGAGCCAGGCCAGGCCCGCGCCATGGACAAGACCGACATCGCCAACTTTCGCCGCTGGCATCGCCAGGGCGCGCTGCGCGCCAAGGAGGCCGGCTTCGACATCGTCTATGTCTATGCTGGCCACAACCTGACCCTGTTTCAGGATTTTATCTCGCGCCGCATCAACCAGCGCACGGACGAGTATGGCGGCGCCATCGAGAATCGCGTGCGCCTGCTGCGCGAGGTGATCGAGGACACCAAGGAAGCCGTCGGTGACACCATGGCCGTCGCCGTGCGCTTTGCCGTGGAGGAACTGGAAGGCCCGCAGGGCATCACCCACGACGGCGATGGTCGCGCGGTGGTCGAACTGCTCGCCGACCTGCCCGACCTGTGGGACGTCAACGTCAGCGAATGGCACAACGACAGCCAGACCGCGCGTTTCGCCGAGGAGGGCTATCAGGAGCCGTTTGTCTCCTGGGTGAAGGAAGTGACGAAGAAGCCGGTGGTTGCCGTCGGCCGCTATACCTCCGTCGATCGCATGGTTTCGCTGGTCAGCCGCGGCATCGTCGATTTCATCGGCGCCGCACGTCCCTCGATCGCCGACCCCTTCCTGCCCAGGAAGGTGGAGGAAGGGCGCATCGAGGACATCCGCGAATGCATCGGCTGCAACATCTGCGTCTCCGGCGACTACATGATGATGCCCATGCGTTGCACGCAGAACCCGACCAAGGGCGAGGAGTGGCGCCGTGGCTGGCACCCCGAGCGCATCCCCGGGAAGGGCAGCGATGCCCGGGTTCTCGTAGTCGGCGCCGGGCCTGCCGGGCTGGAGGCCGCGCGTGCGCTGGGCCAGCGCGGCTATGGCGTGACCCTGGCCGAGGCCGGCACGGAACTGGGGGGCCATCTCAATGCGCTTGCGGGCCTGCCGGGCCTCTCGACCTGGGCGCGGGTGCGCGACTGGCGCATCGGCCAGCTTCACAAGCTGCCCAATGTCGAACTGTTTCTCGACAGCCGGCTTGATGCTGCGCAGGTGCGGGAATTCGGTTTCGACCATGTCGCCGTCGCGACCGGGTCGGTCTGGCGCCGTGATGGCATGGGCCGTGCTCACCGCAGCCCGATCGAAGGCTGGGAGAGTGCGCGCGTGAAGACGCCCGACGACATCATCGCGGGCGCCGCGGTGGAGGGACCCATCGTGATCTACGACGACGATCACTACTTCATGGCCAGCGTTCTCGCCGAGAAGCTGGCCAACGAGGGACACCAGGTGGTTTACGTCACGCCCGCGCCGGAAGCCGCGGTATGGACCCACAACACCATGGAGCAAGGCCGTATTCAGGCGCGTCTGATTGATCTCGGCATCGAGCTGGTGCTGGGAAAGAAGATCGCCACGATCAGCGACGAGGAGGTTGAGCTTTCCTGCATCTATTCCGGCACCCGGAGCTGGATCGAGTGCGCCACGCCGGTGCTGGTGACCATGCGCGACCCCATCGACGATCTCTACCGTGCCCTGCAGGAGGATGCCGGGGCGCTGCGCGACGCCGGGGTGCACAGTGTGACCGCCATTGGCGATTGCCGTGCGCCCGGACTGGTCGCGGCTGCGGTCTATGGCGGCCACAAGTATGCCCGGGAGCTCGACACCGAGGTCCCGCTCGATGAGGCGCCCTTCCTGCGCGAAACCATGGGGCTTTCCGCAGACTGGAACTGGAGGCAGGCATGAGCAGAGACCCGCGTTACGACATCCTGTTCGAGCCGGTGAAGATCGGGCCGGTGACGGCCCGCAACCGTTTCTATCAGGTGCCCCATTGCAACGGCATGGGCCGGACCTTTCCTTCGAGCATGGCCGCGATGCGCGGGGTCAAGGCCGAGGGCGGCTGGGCCGTGATCTCCACCGAGCAGATCGACATCCACCCCAGCAGCGACATCACACCTGCCACCGAGGGCCGGTTGTGGTCCGACAAGGACGTGCCCTACCACGCGCGCATGTGCGATGCGGTCCATGAGCATGGCTCCCTGGCGCTGATCGAGCTGGTGCATAACGGCAAGTGGGCGGCCAACATGTACAGCCGCGAAGTCCCCCTGTTTCCCACGCACATGCCGGTGATGGGCACCGCTCCGGTGCAGGCGCGCGCCATGGACAAGTCCGACATTCGGGATTTCCGCCGCTGGCATCTGGACGCCGCAAAGCGCTCACGCGACGCCGGCTACGACATCGTCTGCTGCTATGCCGGACACAACCTGTCGCTGGCCGGCCAGTTCATGCTGAAGCGCTACAACTTCCGCACCGATGAGTATGGCGGCAGCCTGGAAAACCGCATTCGGCTGTTCCGCGAGATCATCGAGGAAACCAAGGAAGCCGTGGGCGACACAATGGGCGTGGTCGTGCGCTTTGCGGTCGATGAACTGCGCGGCGAGGAAGGCCTTGAGTGGGACAAGGAAGGCCGCGAGATCGTCGAGATGCTCGCCGAACTGCCGGACCTGTGGGACGTCAACGTCGCCGAATGGGAGAACGATTCGGTGACCAGCCGCTTCGGTGAGGAGGGCGCACAGGAGTCCTTCATCGCCTTTGCCAAGCAGGTCACGACCAAGCCCGTGGTCGGCGTCGGTCGTTACACCAGCGCCGATCGCATGGTCTCGGTGATCAGGAACGGCATCATGGACATGATCGGTGCTGCGCGTCCCTCGATCGCCGATCCTTTCCTGCCGAAGAAGATCGAGGAGGGCCGCATCGAGGACATCCGTGAGTGCATCGGCTGCAACATCTGCGTCGGTT
>CALGGB010000315.1 GCA_937880925.1 uncultured Rhodospirillaceae bacterium
GTCTTTCGACCTTCCCCTACGAGCACATCCTGCTGAACTGAGCCGTCGCCGGAACGGTGCCGTCGGGAGAAGCGTTCAGCCCAGCGCGGCGAGCACGAGATCGCGGAAGTGCACGACCGCGTGTTCGCTCCAGTCGCGGCCCTGGAGGTCGACCATCATGCGGCCCTGGGCAAAGCTGCGCGAGGACTGGCCGCGCTGTACCGCCTCGCAGACTCCGATGTCCTCGACGTTGACCGTGTCGCAGGCAAAGTAAATCTGTTGCCATTGCTGCGGGGTCGGTTCGCTGTAGGGCAGGTAGAAGTCGTAGGTCTCGCGTGTGCGGCCTGGACCTTCCGGTACGATGTTGAGGACGCGGAAGCCGCCCTGGGGTATCGACATGAGGCAGAGGTTCGGCCACAGCCACCAGTTCAGGTGGCGCTCGTACCCTGTGGCCGTCGCGTCGAACCCCTCCGTCGCTTCCGGGTTCACGCGGGCCTCATGGCTGATGTAGCTGCCCTTGGGGGTGACAACGTAGTCGCTTGTCAGCACGTTCCTCAAAGCCGGGTGCACCACCGGCGTGTGGTAGTTTTCATTGTAGTTCTCAACCACAAGCTTCCAGTTGGCCTCGATCGTGACCTCCCGGCGGAACACAAAATGGAGTTCCTCAATACGGGGCTCGTAGGCCCGCAGTTCCTCCTCCAGCCCAGGGTAGCAGGCGGCCACGGGAGGGGTGTCGTTGTCGAGGCAGACGAAGACCATGGCGCAGAAGACTTCGACGCGCACCGCGACAAGGCCCAAGGCTCCAGGCTTGAATCCGGCGACGTCGCGGCTGTGGCGGGCGCTGCGCAGGCTGCCGTCGGTACCGTAGCTCCAGGCGTGGTACGGGCAGACGAAACCCGGCACATTCCCTGCGGCCTCCTTCACCAGGATATGCCCGCGGTGCCGGCAGATGTTGTAGAACGCGCGTAGCGTTCCGTTTTCGTCACGGACCACCACCACGGGTTCATTGCCGGCCATGCAGGTGATGTAGTCACCGGCATGGCCCAATTGGTCGGTGTATCCGGCAAAGAGCCAGGATCGGGCGAAGATGCGCTCCCATTCCCGTTTCATGATGCCGTCATCGGTGTAGTGGTTCGCGCTCAGCGAGTGCGGATCCCGGTCGAGTTTGGCGATCGATTCGAGCAGATCGGGCGTACGCGGCATGTCGATGTCCACGGCAAGGTCGGCCGGATGCGGCCGAGCCCGATCATGCGTCACCTCGTGCAGGCCGTACAGTAGGCCAGAACGATGCTCGCTTGCGGCGCCCCCGCCACAGGGTCTGCGTTGCTGTCAGGGAGCGGCGGATTCAGACCTGCCGCAACGCCCAGTCCTGTGCCGACATGGTGTGGTGAATGTCCTCGCACCATTCGCCCTTGTAGAAACCGCGCCGCGGCGGGCTGTCCGGGCGCTGGAAGCCGAGGCGGGCGAGCAGGGCAAGGGAGCGGCTGTGGCGCGCGTCGGTCCAGGCTTCGACCAGATGCTTGCCCCGCTGCTCGAAGGCATATGCAAGCACGGCCATAATGGCTTCCCCGGCAAGACCCTTGCCCGTGGCGCGGGCGTCCAGAGTGTAGCCGAGCTCGACCTTGCCGGGATCGTCGCCGGCGGTGAACAGGGCGACATCGCCCACCAGCATGTCGTCTTCGCGGCTGGCGATGGCAAACTGGAACCATTGGCCCGGCGTGTCGGGGTGGGCATCGGCCATCTCAGCAAGGAAGGCGCGCGCTTCGGCTTCGGGGAAGGGTGCTTCCCAGCTCTGAAAGTGCGCCGTCTCGGGCTGGCTGCGATAGGCGACGAACGCCGCCACGTCGCTCTCGCGAACGCGCCGCAGCCGCAGGCGGGCCGTCTCCAGGGTGGAGAAGGCGGTATCGGGCATGGTCGGAAGGGTCAGCGGGCGGCGATGCTGTCGGGGTTGCGCTTCAGGTCGCTGGCCCAGCGGCGCGTCTCGACCGAACCCTCATCGAACAGGCCGGCCTGGTTGCCCCAGCAGTCCCAGCCGGGGTGGCTGGTGCGCGCGAACATCTCCAGATAGGGGCCGTCGACCAGACGTTCGATGCGGTCATAGACGCATTCAGGCTTGCGGGAGTGCTCACGGCGGGGCGAGACCACCAGGCGCCGGACATCCTTGCCCGTGCGCTTGGGGTGGCCGCGGGTGGCCAGCAGGCACTGTTCCGGGTTGGCCCGGGTCCAGTAGCCCATGCCGGTGAAGAAATCCCGGTCCGTGTAACCCTCTTCGCCGTTGGCCGACTGGTTGAGCTTGGCCCAGGTGAAGCCGATGGTCTTGTAGGTGAAACCCCAGGCGCTGATCAGATCCAGCGCGCGGGGCAGGTGCGTGTCGGTGGTCCACATGAGCAGCACCGCATCGGGTGCCGCCCAGTCCGCAACGGGAAGCGCCTCCAGGTCCGACTGGGTCATGCAGTCGTAATGGGCCTGGGCTCCGCGGCCCTGGCCCTTGCGCGACCAGGTCGAGAAGTTCCAGGGAGGGTCGGTGTAGATGACCGGATAATTGCCCGCCTGGCGGGGCGCTCGCACGTGCATGCTCATGGTTTCTCGCCGGGTTATCCCCTGAACTATGCATTCAAGGAAGCCTTCTAAATCCATGAGATTCAAGAGAAAAATGAGTTATTCACAATTTACACAGATGTTGAGTCCCCCGAGTCGCGCGACCACAAGATGGTGTGTGTCTCATGCCAGCTCCGGATAACCCGCCGCGATCGCGTCGGCCTCCATGGCGTCGATTTCGTCATAGGCGGCACGCGACAGGGTTTCGAAACCGGCGATCAGCAGGCGATCGCGCACCTCGCTCAGAGCCGGGTCGGCGGCGGCCTCCACCAGTGCTGCGCGCATGCTGGCCACCTCCGCGTCGCTGCGCCCGGCATGGGTCACATAGGGCAACGAGGGAGCGCGTGCCGTCACCGTCAGCACCCGCGTGCCGGTGAGCAGTTCGGGCATGTGCCGGCGCCACAGGCCATGGGAGACACAGTCGATGGCGCAGACGTCGGCCTTGCCCGCGGCCACCATGGCGAGCGATGCGGCGTGGCGGCCGGTTTCGCTCACCTTGCCGAAGAAGCGCCCGCCCTGCGCCAGGGGCGCAACCAGCGCCCGCAGGCTGTTGAAACCCGACTGGGAATCGAAGCCGTTGACCGCAACATGGCCGCCGCGAAGGTCGTCGATGGTAATAGCCCGATGCTCCTTGCCGACCACGACGACGCTGCAGTAGCGCGGTCCCGCGCAGTGTTCGGCGCGATAGAGCGGCGTGGCGACAAGCCTCAGTTTGTCGGCAAAGTCGTGGGTGAGGGGATAGCCGCAAGTCTGCGAGAGCAGCAGGTCGGGATCCGCCCACTGGGCGAAACGGTCGCCGAACCCGCCTTCGCGCGCCAGCGTCTCAGGCGCTCCGCCAAATCCCCGGCGGCGCAGCGCGGCCGCGATGCCCGACCACCATGCATCCGTGGCCGGGCGCAGCGGTTCCAGGTCGTACATGGGCAGGCTGGCAAGCATGGCCATCAGGGGTTGCCGTACTGGCTCTGGGCGACCTGTTCCAGCCCGTCGCCAATCTCGTACCAGTCCGGCTTGTCGGCCGTGAAGATGTGGCGCACCAGCTTCAGGCCCGTCGGCTGGTCGAGTGTGCCGGCCGCGACTGCGGTGTAACTGGCAAATCCCGGACGCCAGAACAGACTGGCGCCGCACTCCCGGCAGAAGCCGCGCGCGGCCTTGTCTGAGGAGGCATACCAGGAAAGGCCGCGGTCCTCGTCCAAGACCAGGTCGCTGCTCTCGACCGCGGTGTAGGCGGCAAAGTTGCCGTGGGTCTTCTGGCACTGGCTGCAATGGCAGGCGACGACCTCGCGCAGCCGCGCGCTTGTGTGATAGCGGACGGCGCCGCACAGGCAGCCACCGGTGTGGGAAGGGGTCGACATGGATCGCTTCTCCTTGTTGTTGCCGCACTTTTTCGCGAACCCGCCCCTGCCGCAAGAGCGCCGGGCCGTCGGCGCGTTCGGTGGCCGGTACTTACGGCTGCAGCGATCCCGATTGGAGATTGCGCAGCAGGTTCGCCGCAAAGCCCGCGATCTCCGGCGGCTGGATCACGGCGGAGCGGATCAGGGAATCAAAGTGTTCGGTCAGCAGGCGGATGTGATCGCGGCTGTTGAACACGAAATAGACCTCACCGGCATAAAGTACGGCACGCAGCGGCCCGAAGATCGTCACTGGTGGGGCGTAGCGCTCCCGGGCATCGAAC
This sequence comes from uncultured Rhodospirillaceae bacterium, assembly GCA_937880925.1. Classification (GTDB taxonomy): domain Bacteria; phylum Pseudomonadota; class Alphaproteobacteria; order SP197; family SP197; genus CALGGB01. The sequence continues at coordinate 4,250 of CALGGB010000315.1, forward strand.
AGGAACCAGCGCAGGGTGGGATAAAGCTCATCGGTCAGGCGGGCGATGTGGGCGATCTGCTCGCGCCGGTCCTCCAGGGCCAGGCCGCGCCACATGCCCTCGCCCCGGGCAAAGCTCTCCAGGCTCTGGATCGAACTGACGACCTCGATGTCGC
>CALGGB010000316.1 GCA_937880925.1 uncultured Rhodospirillaceae bacterium
GCCTCCAGCCGGTCCTGCCCGCCCGTGCGCTTCAGCGCACGCTTGAGGATCGGTGCGAAGGCGGCCATGGCGGCCTCAGCGGTCGGCGTGGGCCTTGACCAGGGCGACGGCGGCTTCGCGCAGCAGGGCATGGTCTGCCGCGGCGATCACCAGGTCATAGCCACGCGCGAACATGTCCTTGGCGCTGTCGCCGGGGCCGGGAATGCCGCCCATGAAGCGGCCGCTTTCCTTGATCAGGCGCTCTGCTTCCTCGCGCAGTTCCTTGGCGGCAGGAGCGTTGAGGTCGGCCAGGCAGCCGATCGAGCTCGCCAGATCGTTGCGGCCGATGAAGAGCATGTCGATGCCGTCAACCTTGCCGATCTCGCGCAGGTTCTTGACCGTCAGCTCGCTCTCGACCTGGCTCATGACGAAGACGTCGCCGCCCTTGGCCGCAATGAAGGCGTCCTTGTCGTAGCCGTAGCGGGCCGCGCGCACGTTGCCGGGCGCCACGCCGCGGATGCCGACCGGGGGAAAACGGCAGGCGGCGGCGACCTGGGCCGCGCCCTCTGCGGTTTCCACCAGCGGCACCATCAGGCCGTCGATGCCGGTGTCCAGAGCTTGCTTGATCAGCTGGGTGTCGTTGTCGCGCACGCGCAGCAGGCTGGCGCTGTCGCCACCGGCGCGGATCGCCTGCTGCTGCAGGATCGCGTCCATGTTGTTCCCGGGGCCGTGCTCCTGATCGATCATGATCACGTCGAAGCCGGCCCCCGCGACGATCTCCGTGGCGATCGGGCTGTTCATGTTGACCCAGCCGCCCAGCATCTTGGTGCCGGACTTCAGGGCATCACGGATCGCAGCGCCACGGGCCATGGTCTAGATCTCCAGCAGGGAAGGGGTCAGCGCGCGTCGACGCCGTTGGGGAAGGCCGAGCGCAGCAGGAAGGCGGGAACCTGGTCGGTATCGCCGAAGGCCACGCGGCCGTCCTTGGGTTCGCGCTTGTCGTTCTTGGCCGCGGCCTTCTCGGGGCGCGGGTCGGAGCGGCGGGCGGGCCTGGTCTCGTCGGCGGCCTTTTCCTCGGGCGTGTCGTCCTCGACCGCATCGTCGTCGGCGGCTTCCGCGGGCTCGGGCTTGCTCTCGGCCTTGGTCTCCGTGGCCTCGGCCGCCTTCTTGCCGCGTCCGCGGCTGCGGCGCCGCCGCGGTTTGGTCTCTTCCTGGGCGGCCTTGGTCTCGTCGGCCGCCTCGTTCTCGGGCGCGGCCTGCTCGGGCGTCTCCGCCTTGGCTTCCTCGGCCGGAGCCTGGGCCTCTTCGACTTCCTTGGCCGGGGCGGCGTCCTCGCGCGGCTTGTTGGCCGCGCCAGGGGTGAAGCCGGGGATTTCGGCCGTCTTGATGCCCTCGATGTCGACCACCGGCAGCGAGCGCTTGATCAGGCGGGTGACGGCCGCAAGGCCCTTGGCGTCGTCGGGCGTTGCGAAGGTGAAGGCATGGCCGCGATGGCCCGCGCGCCCCGTGCGGCCGATGCGGTGGACATAGTCCTCCGCGCTCACCGGCACGTCGAAGCAGAAGACGTGGCTGATGCCGAAGACGTCGATGCCGCGGCCGGCAACGTCGGTACAGACGATGATCTTGGCCTCGCCCGACTTGAAGGCGCCCAGAGCCACCTCGCGTTCGCGCTGGGCCATGTCGCCCTGCATGCGCACGCAGTTGTAGCCGTAGCGCTTGAGCGAGCGGTGCAGGCTGTCGACGTCCTTCTTCCGGTTGGAGAAGATCATCGCCGAGGTCACCGGCTCGTTTTCGAGCAGGTAACGCAGGGCCTTGCCCTTGTCGCGCTCGTTGGCCACGGCGACCAGCACCTGCTCCACCGTCTCGGCGGGGGAGGCGGGCGGCGCCACGGTGACTTCCTTGGGGTTGTGCAGGAAGCGCTCGGCCAGCTTGCGGATCTCGCGCGGCATCGTTGCCGAGAACATCAGGGTCTGGCGCAGCGGCGGCAGACGTTCGACGATCTTCTCGATATCGGGGATGAACCCCATGTCGAGCATGCGGTCGGCCTCGTCGATGATGAGGTGCTTGACGCCCATCATCAGGACATGGCCGCGCTCGACCATGTCGAGCAGACGGCCGGGCGTGGCGATCAGCACGTCGATGTTGCCGTTGAGCGCCTGCTCCTGCTTCTTCATGTCGCTGCCGCCGATCAGCAGGGCCGGGGTCAGCTCCACATCGGCGGCGTAGATCTCGAAGTTCTCCATGGTCTGCTGGGCCAGCTCGCGCGTCGGCGAGAGGATCAGCGCCCGGGGCATGCGCGCCTTGGCGCGCCCGCCGGCCAGGATGTCGATCATAGGAAGGACGAAGGCCGCGGTCTTGCCGGTGCCGGTCTGGGCGCAGCCCAGCAGGTCGCGGCCCTGCAGAGCGATCGGGATGGCCTGTCGCTGGATGGGGGTTGGTTCCCGGTAACCGGCCTTTGCTACGGCCGCCAGGATCTCGGGACTGAGGCCCAGATCTTCGAATGTCATTCGGTGGGTGTGCTCCAGCGCGGCAGGCGCCGGTATGCCTTATGTTCTTTCATATGCGCGCGTGATACCTGCCGGGCGGCGCCACGTCAACGCAAGAGCGCATGACGTTGGGGTTTGTGACTGGATGATTTGGCCCCCAGAGGGCAACGTGTCCCGGTCTTGACTTGCAGCAGATAAGGGACAGTCAACCATGCGCATGGAAGCCGGCCACAGCGCCCTGGTGCTGATCGACCTGCAGGAACGTCTGATGCCTGCGATTGCGGGCGGCGAGCGCGTCATCGAGAGGGCCGGGCTGCTCCTGCAGGGCGCACGCACCCTGGATGTTCCCGTGCTTGCCACCCGGCAGTATCCCAAGGGCCTGGGTGGCCTGGTGGCGCCGTTCTCCGAAGTGCTGGCGGCCGGGGAATGCCACGACAAGCTGGCGTTTTCGGCATTGGCCGAAGAGCCGGTACGCGATGCGTTGCTGGCCCTGGGTCGCGACCAGTTCATCCTTGTCGGTGTCGAGGCCCATGTCTGCGTCCTGCAGACCGCGCTGGACCTTCTGGCAGAAGGCTATCGGGTCGCCGTGGTTGCTGATGCCGTTTCCAGCAGGACCACTGAAAGCCGGACCCTGGCGCTGGAGCGCCTGGGCCGACAGGGCGCGGCTGTGGTCAATGTCGAGATGGTGCTGTTCGAGTGGCTGGAAAAGGCGGGAACGGAGGCCTTTCGGGCGCTTTCCCCGCTTATTCGCTAGAGGCTCCAGTTCAGGGGAAGAGCGGGAAATCGGCCCGGTCGGGGAAGTTCGGATTGCGCGGCGGGAAGACCTGGCGCAGCAGTTGGGTCATGGCGGCCCGCATCTGGGGAGCATCGCCCGACAGGATCGCTGCTGTCTGTGCCTGCGCCGAGGATACCGGCTTGCCCTCGTTGCAGAAGGCCATGGCGATGCGGCTGCGTCCCTCGACCGGCACCAGGGTTTCGGGGTCGGCGGCGCCGAGGCAAAGGCTGGTATCGTCGATATCCACCGGGGCGTTGAACATCACGGCAACATGGAAGTTGCCACGTTGGGAACCGTCCGGCTCGCTGGTCATGTGGGTCTGCGAGAGCCAGCCGGACGCGTTCAGCGCTTCGCTGACGGTGCGGCTCCAGTCCTGCTGGGAGAGCTGGGTCGGGTTGCCGGTGACCTGCACGGGCAGGTCGCGCCCCGCGCCAACCCATTGCACGAGACCGGGGCCGTAGAGCGGGCGGATGTCGATGCGGCTGACGCTGACGCCGCTCTGGCCCGCGCAGCCGGCCAGCAGCAGGAGCCCGATCAGGGTCAGGGCAGGGATTCTGGTCATGGTGTCTTGTCTTGCCGCTCCGATGTGGCGAAAATCATGTTATGCGCACGACCGCCAGATGCACGACTCTGGTTCTGCTCCTGGCCCTGTCGGCGCTCGGTGCAAGGGCCGACGATCCCGGAAATCCCAAGCGTCTGGGGGAGTTTCTGGGGCTCGTGCTGATGTGCGAATGCCTGCCCTATGAATCAAGACAGCAGCAGGTCGCCTTCTACGCCATGATGTCGGAGGCCTACGGCCAGAGTTATGCCGATACGGCATCGGGCTACATGCGCGCCACCATGGATGGATTTTACCGCAACACCGGCACGGTCTGCGCCGGATATGTCTGCTCCAACGATTTCACCCTCTATCTCGATGAGGTCATGGTCATGACCGCCATGGAGGACGACGACTATCTGGCGGAGTACGGCGCGGCCTATGGCAACAAGGAGGACGAAGAGCCAGCAGCGGTGCCGGATCCCTCCTGGTGCGCCTTCAAGCCGTTCAACCCGCAATGCAGCGGGGATCCCTGATGCGCCGTCTGGTCCTGGCCGCCATGCTGCTGCCGCTCGGCCACCTTGCCACGGCCGCCGAACGGCCGGCGGCCAACGACATGGGCAAGCTGCTGGCCTACACGATCAACTGCACCTGCGTCGTGGGTGACAGGGACTGGATCCTGGAGGTTTACCGTCAGATCTTCGCCGATGCCTATGGCGAGGCCTATGCCAATGCGATCGAGGCGCCGCTCCACAATGCCCTCGCCGACGGCTGGGACCGAAAGATGGACCTGTGCGAGCGCATCTGCGAGCTGCCCGTGACCCGGCAACTTCAGCTTTCCCTGGCGCGGGCGGATGGCGGCGCGGTCGATGCGAGCGGGGTCCGCGCGGTTCTTGGCCCGCCACCCGCGAACGAAGCCGCCGTGGCTTACGTCGGCACCGCGGACGGAGATGCGGGAAAGGACGCGGCGTGGGGGGACGACCAGGGCACGGTCGCGACGGACGACGAGGATCTCCGGACGGCCTTCCCACCCCAGCCCAGCTACTGCACCTTCCGCAACTACGCCAAGGGCTGCACACCGCCGGAAGAAGAAGCGCGGGTCGTCGTTGTCACGCCGCCCCAGGAGGAGCCGGTCGAGGCTGCCTCGGCGCCGGCTGGCGATGGAGGAGATGGCACCCCCACCACCAGCGCCCCGGTGGAGGCGCAGGAGGTATCCGATGTGCCGGTCGCGGCTGCGCAGGCCCCTGTGGAGCCGGATGCAGAGATCGACGCCGGAAGAACGCGCTCGGACTTTTACGAGGAAGCAGGCACCGGGGACAACTGGTCCTCGACGTTATGCCGCACCAGCCCCTCGCGTCCCGAGTGCCGCAAGGCCGGAGGTTCCTGAGTGTCTTCGACACCGTATGTGATGGATAATGAATTTATCGTAACCATACGAATAGAAACAGATATCCTTCAATGGTCACCTGCATGAGATTCCTGCTCATGTCCGCCGTTGCACTGTCGCCGGCATCGGCGCCGGTCATGGCGCAGGACCGCCCGGAAGCCGGCAGCCTGGGCAAGGTGCTGGGGTACACCATCCTCTGCGACTGTGTGCCGGGCGATCCCGAATGGCTGATGAGCGTCTATTTCGCGATCATCGAGAACGCCTACGACCGCAATCTGGCCGAGGCCATGAGCGGCCACATGCGGGTTGCGGTCAACAGCGCCTGGGACAACGAGATGAGCATCTGCGCCCGGGTCTGCGGCATGGAGATCACCCAGGACCTGCGCGAGCTGGTCTCGGGCATCGACGGGGTGGTCGAATCGCCCGAGTTCCAGGAATACGCCGGCTCGGCGTTGCAGAACGGCGCAGAGGCTGAGGAGGAAGCCAGACCGGAACCCGATCCCTCCTGGTGCGCCTTCAAGCCATTCAATCCGCAATGCACGCGGTAGGCCGGGTCTAGACGTCCAGTTCCTCGACCTCGGTGGCGTGGTCCTGGATGAACTTCAGGCGCAGCTCCGGCTTGCGCCCCATCAGGTTCTCGATCTGGATGTGGGTGTGCCGCTCCTGGCCGTCCGGAATCTCGATGCGCAGCATCTGGCGGCTCTTGGGCGACATGGTCGTTGCTTTAAGTTGCGCAACAGGCATTTCACCCAAGCCCTTGAAACGGCTTATTTCTACCTTGCTGCTTCCCTTGAACCGTTCCTTCATCAGGCGGTCCTTGTGGGCATCGTCATGGGCATAGGCGACCTCGCCGCCCCGGCTCAGGCGATAAAGCGGCGGCACCGCCAGATAGAGGTGGCCGTCGTTGATCAGGCCGGGAAGCTCCCGGTAGAAGAAGGTCATCAGCAGGGCGGCGATATGGGCGCCGTCGACATCGGCGTCGGTCATGATGACGACGCGGTCGTAGCGCAGGTCCTCCTGGCGGTAGTTCTTGCCCGTGCCGCAGCCCAGGGCCAGCAGCAGGTCCTTGATCTCCTGGTTGCCGTGTTTCTTGTCGTCCGAGGCGCTGGCGACGTTGAGGATCTTGCCGCGCAGGGGCAGCACGGCCTGGGTCTCGCGGTCGCGCGCCTGCTTGGCCGAACCGCCGGCGCTGTCGCCCTCGACCAGGAAGATCTCGGTGTCGTTGCTGCCCGAGCGGGTGCAGTCGGCGAGTTTGCCCGGCAGGCGCAGGCGCCGCGCCGGGGCCTTGCGCTTGATGTCCTTCTCGGCCTTGCGCCGCTGGCGTTCCTCGACCTTCTCCAGGGTCAGTTCCAGCAGCATGTTGGCGCCCTCGGGGTCGCCGGTCAGGAAGTGGTCGACATGATCGCGCAGGGCCTGCTCGACCTGGCGCTGAACGTCGGAATTAACAAGCTTTTCCTTCGTTTGTCCCTGAAACTGAGGATCACGGATGAAGACGGAAAGCAGAATGCCGGCGCCGCCCGCGACATCGTCGCCGGTGATCTTGTCGGCCTTCTTGTTGCCCACCCGCTCGCCATAGGCGCGCAGGCCCTTGGTCAGCGCGGCGCGCATGCCCGCCTCGTGGGTGCCGCCCTCGGGCGTGGGCACGGTGTTGCAGTAGGTCGAGGAGAACCCCTCGCCGTCGAGCGGCCAGGCGATCGCCCATTCGACCTTGCCGACGTCATCGCCCAGGCTGGCGGTGCCCAGGAAGGGCTTGGGCGTCGCCGTGGGCCGCTTCTCCAGCGTGGCGGCCAGGAAGTCGCCCAGCCCGCCGGGGAAGTGGAAGACCGCCTCGGTCGGCGTATCGCCCGCGTCCTTCAGCAGCTCCTCGGCGCAGCGCCAGCGGATTTCCACGCCCCGGTAGAGATAGGCCTTGGAGCGGGTCATGCGGAACAGGCGGGCAGGGCGCATGCGCGCGCTCTGGCCGAATATCTCCGGATCGGGATGGAAGCTGATCGTGGTGCCGCGCCGGTTGGCGACCTGGCCGGCGTCCTGCAGCTTGGATGTCGGCTTGCCGCGGCTGTAGCTCTGGCGCCACAGGCGCTTGTCGCGCGCCACCTCGACCGTCAGCTTGTCGGAAAGCGCGTTGACGACGCTGACACCCACGCCGTGCAGGCCGCCCGAGGTCGCATAGACCTTGCCGGAGAACTTGCCGCCCGAATGCAGCGTCGTGAGGATCACTTCCAGCGCCGAGAGTTTCTTGTTCTTGGGGTGCGGGTCCGTGGGGATGCCGCGGCCGTTGTCGGCCACCGTCACGGTGCCGTCGGCCTCGATCTCGACCTCAATGCGGCTGGCGTGGCCGGCCACCGCCTCGTCCATGGCGTTGTCGAGGACCTCGGTGAAGAGATGGTGCAGTCCGCCCTCGTCGGTGCCGCCGATGTACATCGCGGGCCGCCGGCGCACCGGCTCCAGCCCCTCCAGGACCTCGATGTCCTTGGCGGTGTAGCTCGATTTGCCGTTGGAGGGGGTGTCGAAAAGGTCGTTCATGGCGGCGGACTATAATGGGAACAAAACGCTGACGGCAAGCAGATGGTGGGTGTGTTTCCTCATGATACGCTGCATCTTGTAGGAATTGCTCGGGCATTTCTGCCAAAGGGCTTTGCGATGGATAGACTCCCGGTCTGGAAGACCTCGCGTGACGCCATGGCGCTGGTGACGGGATCCATCGGCACGCTGGTGCGCATCGGGGGTATTGTCCTTGCCGGTGTGCTGGTCCTTGATGTCGTCGCCGTGGTGGCTACGGGGCTGGGCATGGGCCGGTTTCTGGAACATGCGCCCGACATCCTCGCGGAGATGGAGACGATGGAGGGCGCGGGTCTGGCCGACCCCATGGCTATGGCCGACCAGCTCAATGCGCTCATGGCCCCCGGCGGGCGGCTGATGATGCTGGCTAACCTCGCCCAGATCGTTGCCCTGCTGGGCACCGCCCTGCTGTGCGTCACCTGGAGTCGCTTTTTCGTCACCGGCGCACGTCCTACTGGCGGCTGGTGGCGGGTGCCGCTGGGTTCGGCCGAGATCGAGATGATCGGAGTCCTGATCCTGCTGCTTCTGGGCCATATCATGGCCGCGCTGGTGACGGTCGTTGTCTCCGTTGCGCTGGCCCTGGTCTGGGCGCCGGCGGGATATGTCGCCATGTGCCTGATCTACGTCCCGGCCTTCGTCGTGCTGCTGCGCTTCAGCCTGCTTGTGCCCCATGTCGCCTGCGACGGCGGCATCGACCCCGCCGCGGTCTGGCGCATGAGCAGGGGCCAGACCTGGCCGATCTTTGGCGTTCTCGGAGTGGTGAGCCTGGCCGGTGCGCTGCTGGTGCTGCTGGCGGCGGCGCCGTTTTTCCTGGCCGGATATCTCCATGGCGACCTCAACGGCACGATGATCCTGATCGGTATGCTGGGCTGGATCGTCAACATGGGGGCCAGCGGTATCGCGCTGACCCTGGTGCTGGCTGGCGCAGCCGTGATGTATGCGCGCCTGCGCCCACCTGCTCCAACAGGCATGACCAAAGGCGCCGGGCCGGGCTAGATTGCCGGCAAGGCGCAGGCGGCCTGCGGGATTCCTCCGTGTTTCCTGAAGGGAAAGCCAGTTGGCGACAACGTTAAGTCATCGGAAAGAAGCGACGTTAAAACAGCATGTTAAAACGTATTTCTTATATTGGACATGATGATCGTGTGCGGGTGTTTGCGCCGTTTCCCGACCGGCTCTCGGGTCCGGCATGAGCGGCATCGAGACGCCACGCCCACGGATCGCGCCCTCTGCCGTGGTGCGTCAGGGGCTGGCTTCCACCGTTGCCGGCTTCGACGCCCTGCTGCGCATCGGCTGGTTCCCGGCGCTGCTGCTGACCGCTGCGGGCGCCCTGATGGAGCCCGATGCACCCTATCTCGACGCCGAGGGCACGATCGTGATCACGCCCCGGGCGACGATGATTCTGGTCCTGATGGCGCTGATGGCAACGGCACTGACCGCCATGGTCGCCACAGCCTGGCAGCGCGAGATGCTGCAGCCTGATGCGCGCGCCACGCGCCGCTGGCATTTCCGCCTGGGACGGCGGGAGCTGTTCTACATGCTGGTCGCTTTTTTCCTGATGGGGCTTGTGTTCATGGGCATGGCCACGGCGCCGGGTGCATTCCAGGCCCTTCAGTCAGGCAATCCGCTGGGCGCCGTCATCATGATGATCGGTCCGTTTGCGGCGATCCTGGTGGTCTCGCGCTCGGTCATGGTGCTGCCTTCCATTGCCCTCGACCGGGGCGGCGACATTGCTCAGGTGTGGCGCGCGGCCGAAGGCAACACCCTGCGCATCGCCATCGCGCTGTTCCTTGGCGTCCTGCCGATGATTGCGGGCGAACTGCTGATGCTGGAAATGGCAGCGGCGGTCATGGCCAGCGATCTGGGCTTGCTGGCCGAGTTGGTCCTGCGCTTCGTGAAGGCCCTGATGTCGTTCGTGCTGGCGGTCCCGGTCGTCGCGGTGACCGGTGTGCTTTACGCCTTGCTGGTTGACCCGGGGCTGCAGGGCGCGCTTTCGCGCCCGCGTGAAGCGTTTTTCCGCTCCTGATCCGCTGCAGATCGATCCCGCTCAGGCTTCGGAGCGATCCCGCGGCCGGGCGCTGTCGGGCACCTTGAGATAACGCCAGGTGCCGAAGGCGACAAAGCCGAAGGCCGCGGCGGCCATGGCGACGATGAAACCGTCCGGGTTCCACAGATCCATGCCGACACCGGCCATGATCGGCCCGGCGATGGACCCGATATGCGTCGTCATGACAAAGGCCGCCGTCGCAGCGCCGAGCTGGGCCGGGCCGAAGAGTTCGCCCAGGCGCACCAGCCCCAGCGTATAGAGCCCGCCGCCGGCGCCGCCCCACAGCACCAGCAGGGCCCAGGCGAGCCACGTGTAGTGGAAGACGAGCGGCAGCAGAAGGATGGCAACGAAGATCACCGCGCCGCAGACGATCAGCAGCAGGCGTCGGTCCATGTGGTCGGCCAGCCAGCCGATCGGCACCGGCGCGATGATGCCGCCGATCACCAGGGCCGAAAGCAGGGTGACGGCCTCGGCCTCGTTCAGGCCGCTTCGCAGGCCGTAAATCGGCAATTGCACGAACAGCGCGACGAAGAGAATGCCCTGGATGAAGGCCGAGAGGATCGGCGTGGGGGCATGGCGGATTGCCGCCAGCAGGTTGGTGCGGTGTTTGCCGCGGGCGTCCGGGGCGCTGCCGAAGGCAAACAGCAGCGGCGCCATGGCGGCGCAGATCAGCCCGGCGCTGATGTAGAAGGGCAGGTCGCCCGAGGTCCCGACCCAGCGCAGCACCAGCGGCCCGCAGACCATGCCCACCGAGAAAAGGGCGCCGTTGAGGCCGATGATCTTGCCCCGGTTGCGGTCCGTCACCGCCGCATTCACCCAGATCTCGCTGCCGACCCAGTGGAACAGCATGCCCAGGCCCATCAGGAAGCGCAGGCCCATCCAGACCCAGAGATCGGCCGAAAGCGTGAAGGCGAGGATCACCGCCACGTCGATGGCGCCAGCCAGCAGCAGGATGCCGAGCAGCCCCATGCGCGATGCCAGGCGCGGCACGAGCGGGGCAAAGATGATCGCCGCGATATAGGGCAGGGCGGCATTGATGCCGTTGAAGGTGGTCGAAACCCCCTGGTTCTCCAGGTTGAGCGCGATCAGCGGGTTGAACAGCCCGACATTGATGCCGATCACGGTCATGCCCAGCAGCACGGCCGTCAGGCCACGGCGGCGCTGGGCGGGCGTCAGGGTCGCCGGCTTAGCTTCAACCTGTTGCATCGTTGGCCTGGAGGGGAGAGGGGTTGGACGGGCGATGTGGGGGCGAACCTAGCCCAAACAGGCGTCCTTGTGTCCAGATGATCGCACCCTGGGTAACCGCCGGAGCGATCAGTAGGTAAGGCTTATGCGGCTTGGGCCTTCCAGTGTTATGTCGGCCCTGGCCAGACTGGAAGCCCATGGGACCGTTGTCTGCACGCAGTCGGCGCGGAACGGCGCAAAGGCGTCGCGTTTGTAGATGGGAATGAATTGCGCGCTGCCGATATCGTGGCCATCGACGATGAGCCGGTTGAGTGCAAGCAGCTTTTGCTCCGCGTCTCCATCGCCCGGCTTGAATCCTGAAATGGCATAGCTGCAAAGGGCGAGTTGTCCGTTCCGCTCCAGGGTCCGGACAAAGATCGGGGTCTTTTCACCATCGCTCCACGTCAAGGCCATCTTGCGATAGCCGTTGACGGCGGCTTCATCGAAGGTTGATTGCGCGGTTCGGCAACTGGTCATGGCCATGGCGGCAACCAGAAGCAGGGCGACGAACATGCTTCGGCAGATCGTCGGCATGGCGTGTCCTTCTGGAATGGCTGCCAGTCTGCGGACCATGGTTGCGCTCCCCCATCACGCTGTTCCACCCCGGGACACACTGCTGGTTGCTGCCGGGGATGGCAACCCTTGGAATGGTTGTGCCGCCTGCCGCCGGCGGAAAGCCTGGTGGTTCGAAGCGAAAAAGGCGCGGACCCTTGCGGATCCGCGCCCTTCGCAGGCGTTCTGATGGGAGGATCAGACGCTATAATACATGTCGAACTCGATCGGGTGGGTGGCGGTCTTGAAGCGCATGACCTCCTCCCACTTCAGTTCCATGTAGGCATCGATCAGGTCGTCGGTGAAGACCTCGCCCTTCTTCAGGAACTCGCGGTCGGCGTCCAGGCTGTTGAGGGCTTCGCGCAGGCTGCCGCACACGGTTGGGACTTCCTTCAGCTCCTCGGGCGGCAGGTCGTAGAGGTTCTTGTCCATCGCGTCGCCGGGATGGATCTTGTTCTCGATGCCGTCGAGGCCCGCCATCAGCATCGCCGAGAAGGCGAAGTAGGGGTTGGCCGTGGGATCGGGGAAACGCACCTCGACACGCTTGGCCTTGGGCGAGGTCGCAAACGGGATGCGGCAGGAAGCCGAGCGGTTGCGCGAGCTGTAGGCCAGCAGCACCGGCGCCTCATAACCCGGCACCAGGCGCTTGTAGCTGTTGGTCGAGGGGTTGGTGAAGGCGTTCAGC
>CALGGB010000317.1 GCA_937880925.1 uncultured Rhodospirillaceae bacterium
ATGGTGCGGTCCAGCGCAAAGGGTTTGCCCGGACTGCACTGGCCGGAGAGCTCTGCCATCCAGGTGAGGTCGTCCTCATCCCAGGCCGGCGGCCCGACGATCTCCATGTTGCGAAAGAGCACCCGGGCCAGCGTGTCGTTGGGCAGGTAGCCGCGCGAGGCGGCAATCAGCATTTCCTGGCAACGGGTCCCGGTGTGGCGGGCGGCATCGTGGGCGATGGGCAGAATCTGGTGATAGACCTCCTCGGCCCGCTCGAAGTTCTCGTGGCGCACGGTGATCCACAGCCGTGCCTCGTCGGGTGTGATCGAAGGCATGTAGCCGGCAAAGCGCAGGACATGACCGATCACCGCATCGTTGAACTGGTGCGCGCGCAGCCGCTCCATGGACTGCACGAACAGTTCCGCCGCATCCAGGGCGTTCTGCGAGCGCCGCGATCCGCCATGTCCGGAAACGCCGCTGAAAACGAACTCCGAGGAAACGCAGGAAAGACAGGGGCGTGAAACGGCGCCGTTCTGGTAGTCGACATGGTTGGCAAACAGCACGTCGATGCCGTCGAAGGCGCCGCCGCGCAGCATGGCGATCTTGCCCCAGAGGATTTCCTCGGCGGGCGTGCCCAGCACCACCACCGTACCAGCAAGGCCCAGCGTCTCCATGGCGTGGCGCAGGGCGATAGCCGCACCCGCCGCCGTGCCGCCGATCAGGTTGTGCCCGCAGGCATGCCCCGCCCGTTTGCCGTCCGGCGCCTTGCGCGGCTCGGCACGGTTGCCCTGGCCCGGCAGCGCGTCGTACTCGGCCATGAAACCAAGCGTTGGCCCCGGCCCGTTCGACCAGACGGCGCGGAAGGCCGTGGGCAGGCCGCAGGCGCCGCGCTCCACGGCAAAACCTTCCTCTTCCAGCCAAGTCGTCAGCGCCGTCGCGGCCTGTGTCTCCATCATGCCGAGTTCAGGGGTTTCCCAGATGCGCCGGTACATCTCCCGCACCGCCGGTTCGGCTGCTTTCCATGCGGTTCGCCCGGCATCGACATGGCTGGGGTTCATGGATCAACCCGCCGTAAAGCCACCGTCGACCACCATCTCCGTGCCGGTCACGAAGCGCGACTCATCGGATGCCAGGAACAGCACCATCTGGGCGACATCGTCGGCATCGCCCAGACGGCCCAGCGCATGCATGGAGGCGAGCCGTGCATGCTCGCCCTCGCGGTCGTTCAGGGTGTCGAGGAAGTCGTAGAGCATGGCGGTCAGCATGTAGCCCGGGCAGATCGCGTTGCAGCGGATGCCGTTCTTGTCATGACCGCAGTGGACGGCGACGGCCTTGGTGAGCAGGCGCACGCCGCCCTTGCTGGCGCAATAGGCCAGCGCCCCGCCCTCGCCCTTAAGCGCCAGCACGGAGGCAAGATTGACGATCGAGCCGCCGCCCGCCCGGCGCATCGGCGCGATGGCGTGGCGGCAACCCAGGTAGGTGCCTGTCAGGTTGACGTCCATCACGAAGTCCCAGACGGCGTCGTCGCACTCCTCGATGTTGTCCTGGGCCGCCGCGACGCCCGCGCTGTTCACCAGCACGTCGAGCTTGGCGTAGCGCCCCAGGACGGCGCGCATTGTGTCGGTCCAGTCGCCGTCGCTGGTGACGTCCATGCGGTGGAAGAAGCCGCGGTTGCCGAGCATGGCGGCGGTCGCCTCGCCCTCGGCCTCGTTGACGTCGGTGACGCAGACCAACGCACCCTCTTCGGCCAGCCGTATGGCACTGGCCCTCCCGAAGCCGGATGCGCCGCCGGTGACCAGGGCCACCTTGTTCTTCAATCGTCCGCTCATCGTGCCATCGCCCCGCCGTCGACCACCATTTCCGCGCCCGTCACCAGGCGCGATTCATCGCTCGCCAGATAGACGATCATGTGACCGATATCCTCCGGCTCGCCACGGATTCCCAGCGGCATCACCTGGTCCCAGGCCGCACGTTCGGCCTCTGGATCCGGTTGTTCGGCAAAGTAGGTATGGAGCATCGGCGTCTCGATGATGCCGGGATGGACCGAATTGCAGCGTACCTGCCAGCCGCGATCGGCGCAGTAGAGTGCGATCGATTTGGTGAGCAGGCGCACCGCGCCCTTGCTGACGCTGTAGGCGCAGAGATCGCTGCCCGCCTCGATCCCCGCAATCGAGGAGAGGTTCACGATGGAGCCGCCGGCCTCCTTCATGTGCGCCACGGCCAGCTTGCAGCCGCGCCAGGTGCCCTTGACGTTGATCTCCATGATCTGACGCCAGTCCTCCAGGCTTTCGCTCTCGATCGAGCCATGGCGCAGGATGCCCGCACTGTTGACCAGCACGGTCCAGCCGCCGAACGCCTCGAGCGTAGCTGCCACGGCAGCCTCCCAGGAGGCCGCATCAGCGACATCCAGCCTCACACTCTGCGCCGCCGCCCCGATCTCGCGGGCGACCTTAACGCCCTTCTCGGCGTCGCGGTCCGCGATCATCACCCTTGCGCCCTGTGCGGCCAGCAGTCTTGCGGCTGCCGCGCCAATGCCCGATGCGCCTCCAGTCACCAGCGCGATCCGGTCATTACAACGTCCCATGTTTCCTCCCGTGCGAAGCGGCATTACAGGTCAGACACCGGGCGTTTGTCACCCATCCTTCTCCAGCGGCAGCGCATCGGGACGCCCGCCGGCCGAACGCCGCGCGACCTGGACGCGGGTCTCGCGGTGCAGGATGTAGACGCCGCTGGCGATCACCAGCCCGGCGCCGGTCAGCACCCAGTGGTCCGGCAGGGTGCCGTACATGATGAAGCCGATGGCCACGGCCCAGAGCATGCTGGTGTAGCGAAATGGCGCCACCAGTCCGATTTCCGCCAGGCGCACCGACTCGATCATCAGGTACTGGCCCGTACCCAGCAGCAGCCCGGCCAGTCCCAGGACCCCGATCTGAACCAGATTCATGGGCTGCCAGGTCCAGTAGTCCCAGCCGGTGAGCGGCGGGATGAGGATGCTGAGGAAACCGGCGCAGGTCACCGCCAGGGTCGTCACCCCCAGGATCGAGGAGGAACTGTCCGATACCGACAGGCGGCGGGTCACGATGTCGCGGAAGCCGCTGGTCAGCGCCGCACCCAGCGGCAGCATGGCGGCAAAGGCAAAGCCTTCGCCCGTGGGCCGCAGCATGACCGTGACGCCGATCAGGCCGACGAATACCGCGCTCCAGCGCCGCCAGCCGACTTTCTCGCCCAGCATCGGCACGGCAAGGGCGGTGGAAAAGAGGGGTCCCGCGAAGGTGATGGCGATGGCGTCGGCCAGCGGCATGAAGCGCAGGCCGCCGATGTAGAGGAACATGCCGGCAACCACGAACAAGGCCCGCACGGTCTGCGCTCCGGGCCGGCTGACCCTCAGCATGTGCAGGCCGCCCTCCCAGCGGGCCAGCGCCAGCACCGGCAGGAAGACGAAAAGCCCACGGACCGCCATGATCTGGCCGACGGGAAAGTCGGCGCTCAGCCACTTCAGCAGGGAGTCGTTGAGCGTGATGATGAAGACGCTGGCCACCATGCAGGCGATGCCGCGCATGTTGCTGCGCTGTGATCCCGCCACGCTGGTTCTGACCGCCACGCCGATTTCCTCATCTGCGGCAGCGATGCTAGCACGGCGGGACGCATTGACACGGCAGGGCCTTTGACGCCACGAAGGCGCGCCGACGTTCAGCACGGCAGGGAGAACACCGTGGCCCCGAAACAGACAACCAACCGCTTCGAGACCGACCTCGATCAGACGGCGGCCAACCATGCGCCGCTGACGCCGATCGACTTCCTGGTCCGCTCCGCCGTCGCCTATCCCACGCGCAAGGCCTGGATTTACGGTGAGCGCAGCGTCACCTACCGGGAAATGCATGAACGCTGCCGCCGTCTGGCGAGCGCCATCCGCGCCCGCGGCCTTGGGACCGGCGATGCGGTGGCCGTGATGGCCCAGAACGGCCCGGCAATCCTGGAGGCCCATTTCGGCGTGCCCATGGCCGGCTGCGTGCTCAACGCCCTTAACTTCCGCCTGGATGCCCCCTCCATCGCCTTCATGCTGGAGCATTCAGGCGCGCGCCTCATCATTGTTGACCGGGAATTCACCGAGACCGTGACGAAGGCCCTGGAACTCCACGGCAAGCCGATTCACGTCGTCGCCATCGACGATCCCGCGACCGACAACTCAGGCGATTTCGGCGACACCACCTACGAGGCCTTTCTGGAAAGCGGCGATCCCGCCGACGAGCCTGTGCTGCCGAGCGACGAATGGCAGGCCATTGCGCTGAACTACACCTCGGGCACCACGGGCAATCCCAAGGGTGTCGTCTATCATCACCGCGGCGCCTATCTGAACGCGGTGGGCAACGGCATGATGACCGGCTTCACCCCGGAAACCGTCAACCTGTGGACGCTGCCGCTGTTTCACTGCAACGGCTGGACCCATTCATGGGGCGTCACCGCCTTTGCCGGCACCCACATCCTGCTGCGCAAGGTCGATCCGGCCGAAATCTTCCGCATGATCGCCGACCACGGCGTCACCCACATGGCGGGCGCGCCCATCGTGCTCAACATGATCCTCAACGCCCCGGAGGAGGACCAGCGCCGCTTCCCCCAGACCGTGACCATCACCACGGGCGGCGCCGCCCCGCCTGCCGCGGTGATCGCGGGCATGGAGGCCCTGGGCTTCCGCATCATCCATCTCTACGGCCTGACCGAAACCTAC
>CALGGB010000318.1 GCA_937880925.1 uncultured Rhodospirillaceae bacterium
CGGAGTTGGGGAAGAACTGATAGACGACGGGATGGCGCCCGGAGGTGTCGACGCCGGGGATGCGCGTGAAGTGGCTGTTCTGGCGCTCCTCGCTCTCGCCGTTCGACATGAAGATCCAGTGGCGCCCGACTGCGTCCCAGTCCTGGTTCTCGATCTCGGGCCCCATCAGCGTCTTGTCGTGCAGGTAAGAGAGGTGATAGCCGTCCATGGCGTTCTCGCAGAACGCCTTCCAGTTGGCCCCGAAGTCGTAGCGCACCGGGCGCTTCTCCGAGAGACTGTCCAGGCTGTGCGGCCACATGTGGGTGTCGCGCAGGCTGCCGAGCCAGAGTTCGAAATCGTCCTCGGGCGTCTCCTGCGGGTTGACGAAGATGAGATCGCCCAGGATGCCGACGCTGGCCTTGTGCAGGCCCCACTGCTTCATGTCGAGGCCGGGAAAGGCCAGGTCCTTCTTCGGCAGGCCGCGCAGCGAGCCGTCGTCCACGTTGTAGGTCCAGGCGTGATAGGGGCAGACGATGCCGTGGCGGCAGTTGCCGTCCTTCTCGAAGATCGTCGTGCCGCGATGGCGGCAGGTGTTGTGATAGGCCTTGATGGAGCCGTCCTTGGCGCGCACCACGATGATGGCGTAGCGGTTGATCTGCACCGCCTTGTAGTCGCCGGCATTGGGGATGTCCTGGACGATGCAGGCAAAGGTCCACGAGCGGCTGAACAGCTCGCGGTGCTCGCGCTCGAACCATGCGTCGGAGAAATAGCACTCCTTGGGCAGGAGCTGCTCCGAGCGCTTCGGCTTGGGTGGAATGGACATCGGCATGGCTCTCTCCGGTCTGGCGACTGCTGCGGACTTGTCAGGGGAGTTTACGAAAGTTTCAAGGGAAAGGTAGGCCCTGGTCGCGCCAAGATCCTTCTTCCTTGTCGTGGTGCGGCCCGGCCGCAGGACGACGACATGGGTGCGCAGGGGTCAATTCACGCCCAGCCCCAGATGCCCCCGGAAGCGGTTCTTCAGGTAGACCGCATCGCGCGCGGGCAGGGAGCGGGGCAGGTTGCGCGCCTCCACCTTGACCACGAACAGGCGCGGACCCGCGGCGGGCTGATGCAGCGAGGCACGCAGGGTCTCGATGCCCGCCATGTCGCGGATCGTGCCGGTCTCGGCCAGGCCGCAGGCAGCCGCCACGGCGGCGAGATCGAGGCCGTGGCCGGTATGGCTCTTCTGCATGCCGGTTTCGCCGAAGTGGCCGTTGTCGAGGACGGCGATGGTGAGGTTCTTCGGTGCGGCAACGGCGATGGTGGCCAGACCGCCCAGGCCCATCAGCGCCTCGCCGTCGCCTGTCAGCACCAGCACGGGCCGCCCGGGCTGCGCCTGGGCCAGACCCAGCCCCGTCAGCGCGGCCCCGCCCATCGCACCCCAGAGGTAGAAGTTGGCGTCGTGGTCGCCGGCGGCGTGGAGATCGTAGGCGGGCGAGCCCAGGCCGGCGACAACCAGCAGATCGCCACGCTCGGCCATGAGAGCGGCAACGGCTTGGCGCCGGTCGAGCGTGGCGGGGCTCACCATGTCTTCTTCCCCAGAAGCCGTTGCGAAATCAGCACCGCGACCTGCTGGTCGGCGCGGAAGGCGAGTGCTGCGGCGCTCTCCACCGTGGCGATCAGATCCCCGGGCGTGTCGGCCCGATGCACGGTGAGACCCATCGCTTCCAGCGTCGTCTGCGTGGCGCTGCCCATGGGCATCTGCCACGGATTGAACTCCGCCCACTCGCCCCGCATCGTCACCAGCATCAGCAGGGGGAAACGCCCGATGGCGGGCAGCGAGAGCATGTTGATGCAGTTGCCCACGCCGCTGGACTGCAGCAACAGTACGCTCGCCGCACCGCCCAGCCAGGCGCCTGCGGCAATCGCGATGCCCTCCTCCTCGGTGGTCAGCACGTTGGTCACCATGGCGGGATCGTTCTCGCACAGCGCGATGAGCCGGGCGTGTCCCGCGTCGGGAACGTGGGAAACACGCGTCACGCCCGCGTCCTTCAGGACGCGGTGCAGGCGGTCGGGCCATTCGGCCTCGTTGTTGTCGGACGCCATGGTGGTGATCAGGCCCCCTTGCCGATCTTCCGCATCGCCAGACCGGCGGCCATGTAGACGATGATGTAGACGATCACGCGATAGACCGCCGCACTGCCCGGCGGGATGCAGATGAAGCTGAAGCCGGTGAGGCCGCGCCGTCCGATCTCGTGGGCGATGCGGATGCATTCGTAGTCGGTCATGGCGATGGGTTCGACCAGTTCGCCCAGGATGTCGCCCGGCGCGGGACCGGCCCCGCCCATGACATCCATGTCGAAATGGGCATAGACGCCCTTGGTGCCGTCCCAGGCGCGGTCGAGTTCGCCGACCACGCCCTCGATGCCGAGGCTGGTGCGCAGCTCCCACGAGCTGATGAAGCGCGAGCCCTCGCGCAGGTAACGTCGGATGATGTCCTTGTTCTCCAGCATGCCGCGCTCGCCGATCTCGACCAGGTTGCGCGGGTGCATGTTGTCGAGGAACTCGTACATCTTGTGCTTCCAGGATGCCGCGCCGGCGATGCGCGGATCGCCCGTCAGGTAATCGAGGTGGCCGGCGTCCCAATGGGTGTCGAGGCTGACGCAGCCGACCATGCCGTCGGTGTTCTCAGCACAGGCCTTGGCGATGGCGAAGCTGCCGCAGGGGCTGTTCTGGCCGATCACCACCGGCACCGCACCCGCCTTGATGGCGTCGTTGCACTTGGCCTCGACCGCGGCCTGGGCCTTCAGGATGTTCTCGGGCGTCTGGTTGAACATGATCTCGCGCGGGATGTCGGCATCGCCGTAGTCGACCATCCTGATGTGCTCGAAGAGATCGAGATCGAAGTCCTGAATGTAGCCGCCGGGATAACGCGCCGATTGCTGGCGCACGCGCTTGGGCGCCTCGATCCAGTCCTCCATGGGCACGCCGGCGTACTTGCCGTCCTCGGCCGCGACATAAGGCGCGCCGATGATGACGACATCGGCGCCCTCCAGGTCTGCGGCGGTCTTGGCCACCGGCTGGCGCATGAACGAGGGTGTCTCCGGCGCGACCAGCGGAAATTCGCCGCGCGCCGCAAAGCTCGTCTTCATGAAGGTTTCCCAGTCGGGATAGTCGAACGCGCCCATGGTGCCTCCTGTGTGCCGTCGGGTGGCAACTCTTCCACCTGCGGCGATGGTTGTCATCCGCCGGCACTGCCTTTGCGCGGCCTAATCGACTATGAATCACGCGGAGGCGCGGAGAACGCGGAGGGTGCCCGATCACACCGACTCCGCGCCCTCCGCGTCTCCGCGTGCAATGATTTCCCCGGCAAGGGAGGCCTGACATGACGACACTGGTACGCGGACGCTGGGTGATCCCCGGCGCGGACGAGGCGACGATCGAGGACGGTGCCGTGCTGGTCGATGGCGGCACCATTGCCGCGCTCGGTCCCTTCGCCGAGCTGGCGCGCGACCATCCTCATGCCGATGTGCTGGGCAGCACACGCCATGCCGTGATGCCGGGCCTGATCAACGGCCACCACCATTCGGCAGCGGCCAGCCACGTGCAGCACGGCGCGCCCGACATGCTGCTGGAATCCTGGCTGAAGGCGCTGTTGCGCATGCGCGCGACGCCCACGCGCCTCGACATCCTGCTTTCAGCGACCCGGCTGCTGAAAAGCGGGGTCACCGCCGTCGTCGATCTCTACGGCGCGGGCAGCAACGCCGAGGCCACCGCCGCCGAGTGGACCGAGGCGCTGGGGGCCTACGACACCGTGGGCATCCGCTGCGCCTTCGGCCCCGGGGTCTATGACCAGGGCTTCATGGGCGCGGGACCAGGCGACTGCGATGCCGCGTTTCTTGCCACCCTGCCGCCCGACCTCGCCCGCCGAGCCAGGGCGATGCGCGATCCCGAGGCGGCCCTGCCCTCTGCCGCCTACCTGGAGCTGATGGAGAGCTTCTGCCCGCGCTACGCCGATCACCCCCGGCTTGCCATGTGGTACGGCCCGCCGGGACCGTCCTGGGTGAGCGACGGCTTCCTGGTGCAGATCGCGCACGCCGCGCGCCGCCACGGCACGCACATGCAGACCCACGTCAGCGAATCCTATTACGAGAAGCTCCAGGGGCCGAGGTTCTGGGGCGGCGACACCCTGCGCCACCTCCATGATCTGGGCCTCACCGGGCCGGACTTCTCCATCGCCCACGGCGTCTGGATGACCGATGCGGAGATCGACCTGCTGGCGCAGACCGGCACGGCGGTCTCCCACAACCCGTCATCAAACCTGCGCCTGCGCGCCGGCATCGCGCCGCTCAACGCCTTCCTGGAGGCCGGCGTCACCACGGCCATCGGCATGGACTCCACCACCATCAACGATGACGAGGACATGTTCGCCGAGATGCGCCTGGCCCTGCGCCTGGCGCGCACGCCGACCTATCACGAACCCGCTCCCGCTCCGGCGGACATCTTCCGCTGCGCCACCCAGGGCGGCGCCAAGCTGCTGGGCATGGAGGACCGTCTCGGCCGTCTGGCACAGGGCTTTGCCGCAGACCTGGTGCTGGTCGACATGACCGCGCCCTGCCACCCCTGGGTGGCACCCGAGGCCGACGGCCGCGACCTCCTGCTCTACCGGGCCAGGGCCGCGGACGTCACCGACGTTATGATCGACGGCCGGCTGGTGCTGCGCGACGGCAGGCCCACCGGCTTCGACCTTAATGAAGCGGTCGCGGAACTCGCCGATGTCATGGCCGCCACCGCCTTCCCCGACGAGGCCCACCGCTTCGCCCAGGAGATCATTCCCCATGTCGAAGCCTGGTACGGCGCCTGGGAACACCCCGAGCGCAAGCCGCGCACGGCGATGAACTCGCGCACCTGAGCGGCTATGGCGAAGGTGGTTCCGGCGAGTCATAGTGTTGGGGATTCCTGAGGAGTCCTTCATGCGCGAGACCTTGCCCCGCCACATCGACCACCCTTCCGCCTGGAAGAGCAGCGACTTTTCGGGCCCCGACGATGTCGCCTTCCGCTTCGGGGAGCGTCACCTCGACGCCATGCGCCAGGTCGTCGCGCGGGCCAAGGCCGCAGGCGTCGGCCTGCAGGAACTGACCCGCGAGCACACCAGCATGGCCGCCATCGAGGACGACCTTGCCGACATCCGCCACGAGCTGATGGACGGGCGCGGCCTGATCATCCTGCAGGGCTGGCCGATCGAGGAGATGAGCCCGGAGGAACTGGGCATCGCCTACTGGGCGATGGGCACCTACTTCGGCAAGGGGGTGAGCCAGAGCCCGATGGGTGACCGGCTGGGCTACGTCACCGATGTCTCCAAACCGGGCCAGCGCGAACGCGGCTACCGCAGCGCCCAGGAGCTTTCCCTGCACACCGACAGCGACGACATCGTCGGCCTGCTCTGCATCCGCCAGGGAAAGACGGGCGGCATGAGCCGGTTGGCGAGTTCGCTCGCCATCTACAACGAGATCGCCGCGACGCGGCCCGACCTGCTGCCGGTGCTGGCGCAAGGCTTCCACTACCACTGGTTCGGCGAGCAGCCGCCGGGCGAGGGCATCGTCACCAGCTATAAGGTGCCGGTCTTCGGCTTCGCCGACGGCCAGCTTTCCTGCTGCTACCTGCGCGAATTCATCCGCATGGCCGCCGAGGCGACGGGCGAGGCGCTGAGCGACGAGGAAGAGGAGGCGCTCGCCCTGTTCGAGGAGACCGCCGACCGCGACGACATCGTCTTCGAATACCGTCTGGAGCCCGGCTGGTCCTCGCTCATCAACAACTACACCACCCTGCATTCGCGCACCGGCTTCACCGACTGGCCCGAGCCCGAGCGCAAGCGCCTGCTGCTGCGCTTGTGGCTGAAGGCGGAACCCTCGCGTGCGATCCATCCCAACCTGCGGCGCTACTACGGCGACGACGGCATGTTCATCGACGGGCGTACCGAGACCGTGTTCGATCCCGACCGCACCGCCGCGGAGTAACTCCAGCACCGCGACGGGCTGACCACAGCCAGAACACCGCGATGACCCGCCCCATGTTTCAGACGCAGCCCATCATCCTGTGCCAGCGCCGGGTCTGCGAGCGCCTCGGCATGACGACCGCCGGCCCCTGCCAGCCCTGCGGCGGCCCGCGTGTTGTCTATGTGTGCGAAGCCACCGCTACTTGCCCCTGAACGTCGGCGTGCGTTTCTCGGCGAAGGCCGCGAGACCTTCCTGGAGGTCGGCGCTTTCGAAGGTGCGCTCGGTCATCTGGCGGGCGTAGCCTGCCAGTTCGGTCGGGCTTTTCATCATGGTGCGCCCGGCGAAGGCCTTCAGCGTTTCGACCACCAGCGGCGCGTTGGCGGCGAGCTTGCGGGCGTAGTCCATGGCCGCGTCCATCAGTTCCTCGCGCGGCACGACGCGGTTGATGAAGCCGATCTCGTAGGCGCGCTGCGCGGTCATCTTCTCGCCAACCAGCAGGAACTCCATGGCGATCTTGTGGGGCACGCGCGCCACCATGCTGGCCATCAGTCCACCGGTGAAGCCGATTTTGGCCTCGGGGTAGGAGAGCCAGGCATCCTCGGCCATCACGGCGAGATCGGCGAACTGCACCAGCACCACGCCGCCGCCCACGACCAGGCCGTTGACCGCCGCGATCACCGGCTTCTTCAGCTCGACGCCGACACCGGGCATCCAGGGCCAGATCTCGCCGCCGTCGTTGAGGTCGGCGCCCGCAGTGAAGGCGCGTCCCGCGCCGGTGATGATGGCGACCCGGTCGGTGCCCTCCTCGAAACGCTGCCAGTGCTCCAGCATGCGCGCGCAGACCTCGCCGTTGAGCGCGTTGAGCTTGTCGGGCCGGTTGAGCGTGATGATCGCAATGTTGTCGCGCGATTCGTAGGTGACGACGTCCTCGCTCATGGTTCTCTCCCTTGCTGGCACCCGCGATGATAGGCGGCCCAGGGGTGCAGGACGAGGATGCATTGCAGCATCGTGCGCTCTAGGATCGCTCCGACTCGCCAACCAGGGAGACAAGCAGGTATGCCGCAGACGGCCCGTTTCGATGCCCGCAACACAGACCCGGAAGAGGTCGGCCGCGCGATCGATGTCCACGGCTACGCCATCGTCGAGAACATGATGACGTCCGACCAGCTCGTCTCGCTGAGCGCCGAGCTGGAGCCGCATTTCGCAACGCAAAAGACCGGCGAAACAGCCTTCCTGGGGGCAAAGACCAAGCGCTTCAACAACCTCTTCATGCGCGCGCCCACGACGCGCCAGATGGTGTTGCACCCGGTCCTGCTGGGTGCCGCCGATCACATCCTGCTGCCCCATTGCGCGCGCTACCAGGTGACCTACACCGGCGTCATGCACCTGATGCCCGGCGAGAAGGCGCAGGCCCTGCACCGCGACGGCTTCTTCTATCCCTTCCGCAATCCCGGTCCCGTGCTGCAGCAGGGCTCGCTCTGGGCGGTCACCGAGTTCACCGCCGACAACGGCGCAACGCGCGTGGTGCCAGGCAGCCACCTGTGGGAGGAGGAGCGCGCGCCCAAGGCGGACGAGATCATCGCCGCGGAGATGCCCGCGGGTTCGGCGATCATCTATGCCCACAACGTCGTCCACGGCGGCGGCGCCAACATCACCGACAAGCCGCGCACGGCGGTGGCGCTGAACTTCACCCTGGGCTGGCTGCGCCAGCAGGAGAACCAGTTCCTGACCCTGCCGCCCGAGAAGGCCCGCGAACTGCCCGACGCCCTGCAGCGCCTGATTGGCTACGACTTCGGCGCCCCCTTCATGGGCGCGGTCAACGGCCAGAGTCCCCATGTCCTGCTGGAGGATCCTTCCGACGAGCCGGGTCCGCGTAACGATCCCAGCCTCGACAAGGCCTATCGCGAGCGGGTGCAGTGGCTGCAGGCGACCGCCGTACCGCCCCCGCCCGGCGTGGTGCCCACGGAATAGCGTCATGAGCGAACTTGCGACCTTCGATGCCCGCAGCGACAGCGCCGACACCATCGCGGCCAGTGTCGAGGAGCGGGCCTATGCCATCGTCCACAACCTGCTCGACGGCGATGCCCTGGCGCAGGTGAAGGCCGAGCTCGACCCGCACATCGATGCCGTGGCGCTGGACGGCACGCCGTTCCTGGGTGCGAAGACCAAGCGTCTCTCGGGCCTCTTCACCAAGTCCAGGATGATCCAGCAGATGGCGATCCATCCGCTGGTGCTGGGCGTGGCCGACCTGGTGATGCTGCCCTGGTGCGTGCGCTACCAGTACACCTTCGGCGGCGTCATGCACCTGCTGCCCGGCGAGGGCAGCCAGGAACTGCACCGCGACGGCTACTTCTATCCCTTCCGCCATCCCGCACCGCCCCTGATCCTGGGCTGCATGTGGGCGATCACCGACTTCACCGCGCAGAACGGCGCGACCTCCATCGTGCCCGGCTCCAACACCTGGCCGCCCGAGCGCAAGGCGCGGCCCGAGGAGGTGAGGCCCGCGGTGATGCCCGCCGGATCGGGTCTGCTCTACACCTCGGCCATGATCCACGGCGGCGGCGCAAACCGCAGCGACGCGGCCCGCTGCGGCGTCAACCTGCAGTACAGCCTGGGCTGGCTGCGCCAGCAGGAGAACCAGACGCTGGCCTGCCCGCCGGAGGTGGCAAAGGACTTCCCCGAGCGCCTGCAACGCCTGATCGGCTACGACATCTTCGGCCCCTACATGGGCTTCGTCGCCAGCGACGATCCCCACCGCCTGCTGGAAGCACCGGACCCCAACCGGCCGCGCCGGCGCACCGACGACGAGATCGACGCCCGCCACATCGCCATCAACAAGCTCACGATCGGCGATGCCCGCCCCGGCGACAACCGCAACTCCGCCGCGGAGTGATGCCGCGGATTGAACAGGGAACACGCCATGACGCGCCTCAACAGCTTTGCCCACGATGCCGACGGCGCGCTCATCGCCGCATCGATCGCCGAACACGGCTACGCCATCGTCCAGGACATGCTCGCCCCCGACACCCTGGAGCGCCTGCGGAGCGAACTGCAGCCCCACCTCGATGCCGCTGAGGGTGGCAAGGAGGCCTTCATGGGCGCGCGCACAAAGCGCATCGGCGCGCTGCTGTCGCGCAGCGCGGTCTCGCGCGACATGGCACTCGATCCCCTGCTGCTCGACCTCGTCGAGCGGGTGCTCGGCCCCTACTGCGCCCGCGTGCAGCTGAACTACACCGGCCTCATGTACCTGATGCCCGGCGAGAAGGCGCAGCCGCTGCACCGCGATGCCGCGCTCTATCCCTTCCAGAACCCGGCGCCGCCGACGATCTGCGCCACCATGTTCGCGGTTTCCGACTTCACCCGCGAGAACGGCGCCACCTGGCTGGTGCCCGGCAGCCACCTGTGGGACGACGCCCGCGAACCCCGGGCCGAGGAGGTCATCCAGGCCGAGATGCCGGCGGGCTCCATGCTGATCTACAACGGCAGCACCTATCACGCCGGCGGCGCCAACCATTCCAACGGCGCGCGCTTCGGCTGCGCCATCCAGTATTCACTGGGCTGGCTGCGCCAGGAGGAGAACCAGTACATGGCAGTGCCGCCGGAACTGGCGAAGACCTTCCCGCGCCGCCTGCAGGAGCTGATGGGTTACGACATGGCGACGGTCAACCTGGGCATGGTCGACCACAAGCATCCCAACGACATCCTCAACGGCACCGCCGACAGCGGCCCCGGCGAACTGGGCCCGCAATGGCTGATCGATGCCGACAACGCGATCCAGCGCCTGAAGGTGACGGGCTACGCCGCCACCGGCCGGCCGCGCTACTACGTCGATGGCGAGGTCGTGCAAGGGCCGCGCGCCTGAGCCCATCCGCCCCTTCGGCGCGGGGACAATCTGTCAGGCATTCTTGCAGGTGCTCGGGGCGGGCCCTAAGCTCTCCGGTCTCAGCCAGCGGACCTGCTGCATGGCCAGCCTCAACACGTGCCGCCCCGGCAGAGGGAGAGAGACCATGGCGCTATCGCTGAACATCCAGACGCCCGACACACCCCACGACAGGATGGCGGCGTCACTCGACGAGCACGGCTACGTCATCGTCGAGGAGGCCGCGCCCGAACTCGCCGCCCGCGCGCGCGAGGAGCTCGCCCCCCATATCGAGGCGGCGCCCTTCGGCCATACCGATTTCCTGGGCCAGCACACCAAACGCGTCGGCGCCCTGTTCACCGTCTCGAAGGCGGCCCAGGAGCTGGTGCTTCATCCCACCGTGCTCGCCCTGTGCGACCGTGTGCTGCTGCCCCATTGCGCGCGCTACCAGCTCAACTTCTCCGGCGTCATGCATCTGGAGCCGGGCGCGCAGGCGCAGGTCCTGCACCGTGACGGCGGGCTTTATCCCTTTCTGCAACCCAGCCCGCCCACGATCATGCCGACGATGTGGGCGATCTCGGACTTCACCGCCGAGAACGGCGGCACCCAGGTGGTGCCCGGCAGCCATCTCTGGGAGCACGAGCGCGCGCCCTATGAGGATGAGGTTCTCAACGCCGAGATGCCGGCCGGCTCCGTATTGATCTACACCGGCGGCCTCTACCACGGCGGCGGAAAGAACCGCTCCAACACGGTGCGGACCGGCATAGCGCTGCAATACAGCCTGGGCTGGCTGCGCCAGGAGGAGAACCAGTATCTGGCCAACCCGCCCGAGGTCGCGCGCCACTACCCCGAGAAGCTGCAGCGCCTGATCGGCTACGACTACGGCGCGCCCTATCTGGGCTTCTACAAGGGCGGCGATCCCCACCGCGTGCTGGAGGACGGGCCGCTGCGCCAGGGCCACCGCACGACACCGGAGCTGGAGGAAGACGCCGCCCGCGTCGAATGGCTGCGCTGGGGCAACGTCGAGCCGGTGCCCACGCCGTCGCGCGAGGGCAATACCGCGCGCGCCGTGTTCAACTCGCCCGACAGTTGATGGCGCAGCCACAAAGCCTTGCGGCCGATTCAGCGCCGGAGACGGTCGCCGATGTCCTGGCCCGCGATGGCGTGGTCATCGTCGCGGGGCTTGCTCCCGGCCGCACGGCAACAACCGGGCACGAGATCGCAGCCGCACTGGAGCGGGGCACGCCCGAGGGCGGCACCCGGCGTCTGGGCGCGCTTTTCACCCGCTCGGCAACCGCGCAGGAACTGGCGCTGCATCCGTTGGTGCTGGCGCTCGCCGACGCCCTGCTGCTG
This sequence comes from uncultured Rhodospirillaceae bacterium, assembly GCA_937880925.1. Taxonomy (GTDB): domain Bacteria; phylum Pseudomonadota; class Alphaproteobacteria; order SP197; family SP197; genus CALGGB01. The sequence continues at coordinate 11,167 of CALGGB010000318.1, forward strand.
CCGGCCTGCGCGCGCTACCAGCTCAACTTCACCGGCGCGACCGCGCTCGATCCCGGCTGCGCGCCCCAGCGTGTGCACCGCGATGTAGGGCTCTATCCCTTCCGTCATCCCTGTCCGGTGACGCAGATCCAGGCGGTCTGGGCACTCGATCCGTTCGATGACGAGAACGGCGGCCTCTTCGTCGCGCCGGGCAGCCATCGCTGGGACCACGGGCGCAAAGCGGGCGAGAACGACATGGTTGCGGTCGTCATGCCCGCGGGATCGATGGTCGTCTATACCAGCGGCATGCTGCACGGCACCGGCACCAACCGCAGCACACGTCCGGTCGTCTCGGTCGGATTCCAGTACAGCCTGGGCTGGCTGCGCCAGGAGGAGAACCAGTACCTGGCCCATCCGCCGGAGGCCGCGCGCGCCTATCCCGAAGCCCTGCGCCGTCTGCTCGGCTACGACTTCGGCGGCCCCTCGCTGGGCTTTGTCGATCGCGACGATCCCCATCGCCTGTTCGAGGAACCCGGCCAGGCGCCGCGCCGCTCGCGCCCGGAGATCGACGCTGCCCAAGCAGCGCTCAGGCCAATGGCATTCGGCGAGGACTGAGCGGCCCGAAGCTCACTGTCAGTAGATCGCCTTTTTCATCGGTTCGGGCTCGTCGCGGTCATAGGCCTCACCGTCGAATGCCGGGATGGACACCGCGCGCAGCATCTCTCCGTCGCTGGGCAGGGTGACGTGGTCAGGCCGTTCGGATCAGGGCTGGCGTGCCGTCCGCGCCGCTCGCGCGGCAGCTTCCAGGCCCGCGGGATAGGTCGCGACCTTGAAACCGGCAACACCCAGGATATCGATCAGCAGGCGGTCGTCGAGCGCATCGCAACGCCCGTCGGTCAGGCCCGAAAGGGCAAGATCGGCATGGCCGTGCAGACGGCCCCAGATCAGCATGGCCATCTGCTCGGCATCGAAGCGGCCGATGCTGGGACGGGAGAGTTCGCGTTCGGCGGCGGCCTGACGGATCAGCTCGGCCTGATGGGTGATCAGACATTCCTGGGCCAGCGCCCTGGCGTGGCTGTCGCGACCCTCCGCGCAGAAGGCAAAGAGCGAGCGATAGACCTCACCCTGGTTGCGGGCAAACGCCAGATAGGCGCGGGCCCGGCGGCTCAGGCGGCCGGCGATGCTGCCCGGCGCAAGGCTCGCCAGGCCCTCGGCGGTCAGGTCGCCTTCAGCCTCTTCCATGGCCTGCGCCAGTTCGACGAGATGGCGATTGCGGATCTCAGCGCCGATCGCATCGACGCCGCCGGGGAAGTAGCGATAGATCGCGCCGGGCGCGCATTCGAGTTCCTTGCAAAGCGCGCGCACGGTCCACTCGGTCGATCCGCTCGAACGGATCAACGTCTCGGCGGTCGTAACGATGCGATCGGCCGAAAGCCCGACACGCGCCACGGTGCTACCCCCTCGATCCTGCGACGGTTCTCCCAAGAGACCCCGTCGGCTCCCTGCACAATGATAGTGAACCACGTTCACGGCGCAAATCGGAGGCTGCGGCGGCGCACACAACCAGGGGTTAACATCTTGGAATAACTCATCTTTCGCGCCGTTGCGGCGCGTCGTCCCAATGCTGCCTGTTGCTTGTGCAATGCAGCACATGTTCGCTTTCCCGAGTCGCGGCCCAGGCAGGGCAGGCTTCAGGAGGCCGTCACGACCAGATGGCTGCCCTCTTCGAGGCCCCGAAGGATCGCCTCCAGATCATCGCGGACAAAGGCGACGCAGCCTGCCGTGGGCCCGCGGTCGGGCCGCGCCAGGTGCAGGAAGATGGCGCTGCCGGCGCCCGGCACGGGCGGGTCGTCGTTGTGGCCGACGACCACGACCAGGTCGTAGAGCGCATCGGCGCGCCACATCTCCTCATGGCCGGCGCCATAGGGCAGCTTGACCGGCCGGTTGTAGGCAGCATCTGCCGGATCATCGCACCAGCCATCGTCGGGCGCGATGGTCTCGACCGGCAGCACGCAGGGCGGCGGCGCCCCCCGGTCGGGGCGGTAGAGCAGGCGGCGCAGGGGCCATTGTCCGGCGGGCGTCCCGCCATCGCCTTCCTTCTTGGCGACGACGATGCCGCCCGATCCCAGGACACAATCGTAAACCGCGCCCCTGAAGGCGCAGCGGCCGTCGGCGGTGACGACAAGGTCGGCCGGCATGGCCCTAGTCCTCGTTGCGCGCGATGCGCCGATCGACGCCGCGATCGGAGAGCGCCCGGTCGAACGCCTCGAGCTGGGCGACGGCCCGGCCGAAGACGCTGTCGGCGGGGTAACGCCCGTCCGCATCGGGTTCGCCCGCAGGCATGCCGGTCAGCAGTTCCAGGGCCTCGGCGGCCGTGGTCACGCTCCAGAAGTGGTACTGGCCTGCCCCGACGGCATCGACGACCTCCTGTTTCAGCACCAGGTGGCGTTCGTTGGAGGCCGGCACGATGGCGCCCTGGGTGCCTGTGAGGCCGGCTTCCTTGCAGACGCGGAAATGGCCCTCGATCTTGTTGTGGGCGCCACCGATCGCCTGGACCAGGCCCCCCTGGTTGAGCGATCCGGTCATGGCGATGTCCTGACGTATAGGCACGTCGGCCAGCGAGGAGACGATGGCGCAGACCTCGGCGAGCGAAGCCGAATCGCCTTCAACGCCGCCATAGGACTGCTCGAAGGTCAGCGAGCAGGAGAACGACAGCGGCATGCGGCGCGAGAGCAGGCCGTTGAGGTAACCCTCCACGATCATCGTGCCCTTCTGCTGGATCGGGCCGCCCATGGCGACACGCCGTTCGATGTTCACCACGCCGTAGGCGCCGACAAAGGTGCGCGCGGTGATGCGGCTGGGCAGGCCGAAGACGTGATCGCCGGTATCGAGCACGACCAGGCCGTTGACCTGGCCCACGGCAGAACCCGTGGTCTCGATCATCACCGTGCCGTGGCGGATGTATTCCTGGCTCCTCTCTTCGGCCAGGCCGTTGCGCCGCCGGCGCTCGCCGATCGCCTTGACCAGGCAGGCGCGGGAAATTTCCGGCTTGCCCGAAAGCGCGCCGGCCTCGGTGATCAGGTCCTCGATCAGCTCGAAGCGCGAAGACAGCTTGAATCGGTCGGCCGCCCAGCGCGAGGCATGGCCGAGCAGGTAATCGATCGCGTCGGTTTCACAGCGCTTGCCCAGCTTGATCGCGGTCTTCTGGATCAGGCGGGCGAACAGGCCCACGTCACCGTCATCGGTCGGCACGCTGGCTTCGATCTCGGCCTTCACCTTGAAGTAGGTGCGGAACTCCGGATCGGCGTTGAGGAAGACGTGGTACCAGCGCGGCGATCCGACCAGCACCACCTTGACCTCAAGCGGGATCGCCTTGGGCTTGGGCGTGCCGGTCAGCGGCACGCCGCCGTAGCGGTGCAGTTCCTCGATGCGCAGCTCGCGGTCGCGCAAGGCACCCTTCAGGAAGTGCCAGGAGGCCGGCTGGCCCGCCAGGGCGTCGGCGCGCAGCACCAGCACGCCGCCGTTGGCGCGGTGCAGGGCGCCGCCCCGGATCATGGTGAAGTCGGTATCGAGCGTGCCCGAGACCGGGCGGTACTCGATGGTGCCGAACAGGTTCTCGTAGGTCGGGTTGGGCTCGACCACGACGTTGGGATGCTGCGTGTCGCCGTTGTCGACCAGCAGGTTGACGCCGTAACGCCGGGTCAGCTCGTTGGGCGCCTCGTTGCCGACCTCCGGGCTCTGCTGGTCCTGCTGCACCTGGTGCTGGAAGAGGGCGAGGTTCTCCAGGATGTCGGTGCGCAACTCGACCAGCCAGCGGGTCAGGCCCTGGTGGCTGGCATACTTGGCCTCCAGGTCGGTAAGCAGGGTGCCGGTGGTCTCGTCGGCCAGCGCCCGGTTGGCATCGCGCACGGCGCGCATCAGCTCCAGTTCGGCGCGCCGCGAGGTGGCGCGCATTTCGGTCATGGCGGGCGAAAGCGCCTCGATCGATTTCTCCAGCGCCTTGCGGCGTTCATCGGGCAGGGCCATGAGATCTTCCTGGCTCAGCGGCTTGCCGTCCTCGCCCAGAACGACCAGCGACAACCCTTGAGGCCCCGCCCAGACATCCAGGCCCTGGGCGCGGGCAAGCTGGCGCAGCTCGCCGTAGGCGGCATCCAGCTTCGCCTTGGTCTTTTCCTGCAGGCCGCGGATCTCCTCCTGGTGGGCATCGGACGTGAAGGCACGGCGCAGGGCCTCGGTCAGCGCGGGCACCAGCTCGGCCATGTCGTCGCGGAAAGCGCGGCCCTTGCCTGCGGGCAGGCCCACGGGTCGCGGCTTGTGCGAGCGTCGGAAGTTGTTGAGGTAGATCCAGTCCTGGGAGGGCGGCTTGCCCGCAACATGGCCATCGAGATAGCCGCGCGTGGCATCCATACGGCCCGAGCGGTCCTCGCCTAGAACGAAGATGTTGTAGCCGATGTCATTGAGCGGCAGCGCGAAGTCGAGCGCCTCGCGCGCGCGGGCGTGGGAGGAGAGGTCGAACAGGCGGACTTCGCCCACCGCCTCCGGACTGGCGTCGATATCACCGAGGAAGGAAGGCTTGCCGATGGCGTCGGCAGGAAGCGGCTTGGCGGTCATGACTTCTCTCTGCTGGAGAGGACCAGCCTAGAACAAGATGGCCGCGCGTGCAGCCCGATCGGCGCGGGCGGATTGCCGCCCGCGCCGCGTGGGCTCACATCCAGTAGGGCGTGGCACGGTAATAGTCGTGGACCTCGCGGCCCCAGGTCTGGTCGTGCCAGTCGACCTGACGGTCCGCGGCCATGCGCGGGGCCTTCTCCAGGGTGTCCTTGTCGAGGTCGACGACATAGCCGTCCTCGGCCGTGTCATAGTCCAGCACCGCCCAGGGCAGGGGATGCAGGTCCGAACCGATGCCGAGGAAGCCGCCAAAGGACATGACGGCATAGGCCACCTTGCCGCTCTTCTTGTCGATCATGACGGTCTTGACGCTGCCGAGCTTGTCGCCGCTGCGGTTGTAGACCGAGGTGCCTTCGACCTTGTCGGCCGAGATCAGGGTGCCGGTTTCGTCGTCTGCGATGGCGTTGGCCATGGGTATCTCCTTGTTTTTCTTTCTTGCGATGTCCCCCAGACGGCACGGCCGCCTGCACTGCGATAACGGCGCAAGGCTCCCCCGGTTGCGCCCGGTCGATGATCGTTGTGTGACGACGATCCTTTCGCGGCAGGCAGCGCCTGCCTAAAGTCACCCCGTGCGGAAACCGCGTGCACCATCGATCTGGGCGAGCCGGACCGGCGAGCGTTACCTCGGCTATGACCGTGCCGAGCTCGACCGCCAGTACGACCTGCTCGTGCGCCATGGCGACAGCGTCGAGGTCTTCGCACGGCTGGGCGCGACCCTTTCGGCCCGCGCCCGCGCCCTTCCCGGCGCGACCATGAATGTCGCCTACGGCGGCGCGCCGGCCATGACCATGGATCTCTATCCGGCGACGCAGCCGGGGGCGCCGGTGATCGCCTTCGTGCGCGGCGGCTACTGGCGCCATGGCGACAAGGCCGATCTTGGCTGCATCGCCCTGGGCCTGGTACCGCGCGGCTGTGCCGTCGCGGTGATCGGCCACAGCGCACCGGGCGAGCTTGGCCTTGCAGCCATTGCCGACGAGGTCTGCACCGCCATGCTCTGGCTGCGCGGCCACGCCGGCCGGCTCAACGGCGACGGCAAACGCCTGATCGCTGCCGGTCATGGCTCGGGCGCGCATCTTGCGGCCCTGACCCCGACCGCCGACTGGACCCGCCTGGAGGAAGACGACCGCGCCCGGTCCCCCATTGCCGGTGTCGTTGCCCTTTCGGGCTTCTTCGATCTGGAACCGGTGCGCCTGAGCTTTCTCAACATGGACCTGCGCCTGGATGCCGCCGCCGTGCCGCAGCTTTCGCCCCTGCGCCTGGCGCCTGCCCTGCCGCAGCCCACGCCGCCCTATCTGCTGATCGTGGGCGAGCGTGAAACCGACGAATACCATCGCCACATGGCAGGTTATGCCGCCGCACTGGAGCGCCATGGCGCCCGCGTGACCGCCGCAACGCTGGCCGGCCACCACCACTTTTCGCTGGCCGCCGAGCTCGCCGATCCATCAAGCCTGATCACAAACCACGTGATCGCCCTGGCCCGGACTGCTGCAGCCGGCGATTCCGTCCCTATATAAGAGAAGTCCTGCGGGCCAAGCCCCGCATAGCGCCGAGGGGGTACCATGCCGGGCCGTTCCATTCTGATCGTCGATGACGACACCGCGCTGCGCCATGCGCTGGCCGAGCAGCTTCACCTCCACGAGGAGTTCGAGGTCACCGAGTGCGGCGTTGCCGGCGAAGCCATCGTCAAGGCGCGCGAGGAACGCTTCGACCTGGTCCTGCTCGACGTCGGCCTGCCCGACATGGACGGGCGCGAGGCCTGCCGCCTGATGCGCCGGGCCGGGCTGAAGATGCCGATCATCATGCTGACCGCCGCGGATGGGGAGGCAGATACCATCCTGGGCCTGGAATCGGGCGCCAATGACTATGTCACCAAGCCGTTCCGCCTGGGCGTGCTGCTCGCCCGTGTGCGCGCGCAGTTGCGCCAGCACGAGCAGAGCGAGGATGCCGTCTTCAACATCGGCCCCTACAGCTTCCGCCCGGCGGCCAAGCTGATGGTCCACGACGAGACTTCAAAGAAGGTGCGCCTGACCGAAAAGGAGGCTTCGATCCTGAAGTTCCTCTACCGGGCGGGCAACAAGGCGGTCAGCCGCGAGGTCCTGCTCGACCAGGTCTGGGGCTACAACGCGGGCGTCGCTACCCACACCCTGGAAACCCACATCTACCGCCTGCGCCAGAAGATCGAGAGCGATCCGGGCGAGGCCAGCCTGCTGATCACCGAACCGGGCGGCTACCGCCTGAACCCCTGATCCCGCCTACAGCCCGAGCCGTGCGACGAGGCGGCGCGCCTGCGCCTCGTTCCAGCGGGCTTCCTCGTGCTCGCCGATCCTGCGGCAGATGACGATGCCGATCAGCGCGTTGTGCAGGCCGACGAGATCAAGCCGGTGGTCGTCGAGCAGATGGCCCGAGGCCGCCTCGTAGGCCGCGCGCACCGGCGCAAGTGCGCCCTCCAGCAGGATCAGGTGGCAGAATTCCGCCTCGCGCCAGTCGCGCCGGGCCTCGGCCCAGTCGATCAGGCCGCAGAGGTTGCCATCCGCGTCGGCGAGCAGGTTGGTGCTGTTGATATCGCCGTGGCTGAGGACCGTGTCGCCCGCCACGCCCAGTTCCCGCAGGCCGGCATCGATCGCCGCGATGGCGCGCGGACCGGCAATGTCGGCGAGCCGAGGCGCCATTTCGGCGAGATGGGCCCGGTCCGGCCCTGCGCGGGGATCGCTGAAACCTTCCGCGCCTTCCAGGCCGTGCAGCGCGGCCAGCGCCTCGCCGAGCTGGGCGGCGAAACGGCCGCCAGGCGCGGTGAGCAGGGCCGGCAGGCTGTCGTCATCGAGGGTGCGGCCGGGCAGACGGGTGAGGCGCAGATAGGCGGCAAAACCCGTCCCGGCTTCCTCCAGCATTCCGGCATCGACCAGGCGCGGCACGGCGACCGGCAGAGCGCAACACTCCAGGGCGCGCAGGGCGGCCGCCTCGTTGGCCCAGAGTTCGGCGACATCGCCCAGGCCGCCGCCCTGGCGCATGAGCTTCACCACCGTGCCATCGGCAAGGTCGAACACCCGGCCCCAGACGCCCTCGCCCAGCAGGGTTGCCGCGGCGGGGTCGCAGCCCGGCGCAATCCGTGACAGCGCCGCCGCAGGGTTCACCGGCGCTGCGCCAGGTGGGCCATCAGCGCACCGCCCATCACGGCGGCGAGCGTCACCGCGCCGAAGACCGGGCCCAGCAGGCTCCAGCCGCCCACGCCGATCAGCCAGCCCGCCACCGGCGGCGAGGCGAGGATGCCGAGGTTGCGCCCGGCCATGAGCGGCGCGAAGGCCGCCGGCGTCACCCGCCCGCCGCCCAGCACACGCGGCGGCAGGGCAAAGAGCAGAGTGGGCGTCACACCGCAGGCCAGGCCAAAGAAGGCGATCGCGGCAAGGCCCAGGCCCGGCGGCAGCGCGTCGGCAAAGAGCCAGACCGGCACCTGCGAGAGAGTGGCCACGACAAACAGCGCCCCATAGGGCACATGGCGCGAGAGCCAGCCGGTGAGCAGGCAGCTCACCGCCACGCCCAGCACCGGCAACAGGCTCAGCACCGCGGCGGTCTCCGCACCCGCGCCGCGGCCGACGAAGTAATCGGGCAGCCAGGTCATGAAGGCGATGTACTGGCCCGACCAGATGCCGAAGGTCACCGCGGCGACCCAGATCGCGGCGCGTTCGGGCCTGCTCCATCGGATCGTGCCGCCGGTGGCGATGCCGCTCATGGCCTCGCGCACGCCGGTCCAGCGCAGCGCCAGCCACAGGGCGAGCAGGGCGACCAGAGCCAGGGAGAGCCACCACAGCGCCTGCCAGCCGATGTCGGCCAGCGTGAAGCGGGCCGCAACCAGCGCGGTGATCTGCCCCACCGGCACCCAGACCGCGGCGACGCCGGCGACGAAGGGATGGTGCCGCTCGGCCGCGCTGCGGTTGGAAATCACCGGCCCGGCGATGGCAAGCACGGCGTAGCCTACGCCCTCCACAGCGCGGGCGCCCAGGACCAGGGAGCCTTTGTCGGGCCAGAGGAGCGTCGCGCAGTTGCCGATGACAAAACAGCCAAGCCCGGTGGCGAGCGTCAGCGCCGGGCGCCGCGCAAGCATCCCGCCGGCCAGCAGCGACAGCAGCAGCGCGGCCACGGCATAGATCGACATCATCGCGCCGGCCAGAACCCGGCTGTAGCCGTAGTCGGCGATCAGCACCGGCAGGGCCGGGGCCAGCTTCAGCATCTGGAAGGCGGCAAGGGAGGCAACGGCAAGGCCCAGGGCCACGCCCGCCCAGTCGGTCTCCGTCCGGTGCGCGTCCACCCCGGCGGTCAGTCGCCGGTGATGTCGGAAAGCGTCACCAGCGCCTCGAAGGGAATGCCTTCGGCCTTGTAGAGGTCGGCGCCGCCCTGCTGGCGGTCGACCACGGTGATGACCTTGGCGACGGTGCAGCCCTCGGCGCGCACCGCCTCGACCGCGGCCATGGTGGAGCGGCCGCTGGTCATGGTGTCCTCGATCAGGACGACGACATCGCCGGCCTCAAGCTGGCCCTCGACCTGGCGCTGGGTGCCGCGCGTCTTGGCCTTGTCGCGCACGTAGAAGCCGCGCAGGGGCGCGCCCTTCTCATGGCTGCGCAACACGACGCAGGCGACCGGCGGGATGGCCGCCGTCGCCATGCCGCCCACGGCCACCGCCCCGGCATCGCGGCAGCGCGCAAACAGCAGCTCGGCGATCACGTCGGCACCCTCGGGATGCATGGTGACGCGGCGCAAGTCGATGTAGGTGGTGGCGCGTGCGCCCGAAGCCAGTTCGAAATCGCCGCCCTCGATCAGGGCATGGTCGCGGATCAGGCTGATGAGGCGCGCGGTGCTGGCGGTCTGCGACATGGCGGTTTTTCCTCTCGGCTATCGGGTAGGGTGCAATCACGGCAGCGTGATCAAAAACGGCACGGGGATGGCTTGCGGCACACGCCCCGGTATAACCTCGCCCCGTGGCCCTGTGCGAGAGACAATCTTGCAGCCTTTGGGGCATGGGAAGTCCAGGGGAGGAAGTTTGGGCCAGAGCGCCGAGTTTTCACTGCGGTTCTGGGGAGTCCGCGGCAGCATCGCCTGTCCCGGTCCCGAAACCGTGCGCTATGGCGGCAACACCTCCTGCCTGGAAGTGCGCTGCGGCCCGCATCTGCTGATCCTGGATGCCGGCACCGGGCTGCGCGGTTTCGACCACGCCCTGGACGGCGCGGCGATCGATGCCGACCTCCTGATGACCCACACCCATCTCGATCATGTCTGCGGCTGGCCCTTTTTCACCGCCCTGACGCGGCCCGAAACGCGCCTGACCGCATGGTCCGGTCACCTCAAGGCGCCCCACACCCTGGAGAGCGTGCTCGACCGCTTCCTGCGCGATCCCGTGACGCCGGTGCGGCGCGAGACCCTGGCTGCGACCATCGCCTGGAAAACCTTCACCATGGGCGACACCCTGGAGCCGCGTCCCGGGGTCACCGTGCGCACGGCCCCGCTCAACCATCCCAACGGCGCCACCGGCTACCGCATCGAATATGACGGCCGCTCCATCTGCTACATCACCGATACCGAGCATGTCCCGGACGAACCCGACCGAAACGTGCTGGAGCTGATCGCGGGCGCCGACATCGTGGTCTATGACGCCACCTACACCGATGCTGAGTTCCCCAAGTTCGTTACCTGGGGCCATTCGACCTGGCAGGAGGGCGTGCGCCTGTGCGATGCGGCAGGGGTGAAGACCTATGTCGTCTTCCACCACGACCCCAGCCACAACGACGACACCATGGACGGCATCGCCGCAGAGCTGGAGCAGGCCCGCCCCGGTTCGGTCATCGCCCGCGAGGGCATGGTGCTCATCCCCTGATCGTGCTCGCCTTTACCGTCGTCCCGGTGCGATAAGGCCCCCATGTCCGGTTCCCTTTCCTTCCGCCTGCGACGCTTCGGCCTCGGCCTGCGCACCCTGATCGGCAGCGCCCCGCGCGGCTGGTTCATCCCCTATCGTTATGCCGATGATCTGCCCGATGCCGCTACGCGTCCGCCCTATGGCGCGCTGGAGGACCTGTTCGAGGCCTCGATGCCCGCCTTCCGCATGACGCTCGCGCGCGTCGAGGATGTCGCGGGCGATCTCGCCGCCATCGGGCCCGACGATGCCGCCCCCGGCCCGCGCTGGCACCAGGACTGGTTTCCGCGCCTGGATGCCGCGGTCGCCTACGCGATGGTCCGCGCCGCCGTGCCGGCGCGCATCGTCGAGGTCGGCTCGGGCCACTCGACCCGCTTCATGGCCCGCGCCGTGGCCGACGGCGCCCTGGCGACCTCGATCACCGCCATCGATCCTGCACCCCGCGCCAGCATCGACGCTCTGCCGATCACCCTCCACCGCGTTCCCCTGCACGAGGCCGACCCGGCGGTGTTCGGCGTGTTGGAGGCAGGCGACCTGCTGTTCATCGACTCCAGCCACATCCTGATGCCCGGCAGCGACGTCGACGACCTGCTCAACCGCGTGCTGCCCAGCCTGCCCTCGGGCGTGCTGGTCCACATCCACGACATCCTGCTGCCCGATCCTTATCCCGCCAGTTGGAGTGGACGCGGCTACAACGAACAGCAGGGGGTCGCCCCCCTGCTGACCAGCGGCGCCTGGCAGCCCCTGTTCTCCAGCCACTACATCACCAGCCGCCACCCCGCCCTGCTCGAAACCGGAGTGCTGGCCACCCTGCCGCTGCCCGAAGGCGCCCACGAAACCAGCCTCTGGCTCGTCCGCCGCTGAGCGGGGACGGCACCAGGCGATCACCCGGACGCACCGCCCGTGTGGTCCTCGCGCCAGCATCAGGGACCGTCCGCGTGACCATCGCCTCGCGGCCTCACGCCCGGACACAGGGAGATGACTGCATGTGGGCGCGGACCGGCGTAGGATGTCACCCTTCGGTCACGGACAGCCCATGCCCGCCTTGCTGCGCCGCCTGATTGCCCTGGTCTTCGGGCCGCCTGTCACCGGGCGGCTGCCCGAACGCGTCCAGGCACAGATCGCGCGCGACCAGGCCGACAGCGAAATCCTGATCGGCTGGGTGCAGATTGCCGGCATTGTCTTTTTCGCCGTGCTCTACGGCCTGGCGCGGAAGACCTTCCCGGCCGATGCCAAGCTGGAGCCGGTGCCCTGGGCGCTTGCCTTCTACTTTTCCTTCACGGTGATCCGCCTGGTGCTCGCCCACCTGCGCCGCCTGCCCCAATGGATGGTGGTCGTGTCGATCTTCGTCGACATCGCGGTACTGATCGTCACCATCTGGTCGTTCCACATCCAGTACATGCAGCCGCCGGGCTTTTCGCTCAAAGGCCCCACGATGCTTTACCTGTTCGGCCTGATCGCCCTGCGCACCCTGCGCTTCGATCCGCGCTACGTCGCCCTGGCCGGCGGCGCCGCGATCATCGGCTGGGGCGCGCTGGTGCTCTACGCCGTCGTCGCAGCGCCGGTCACCAGCGCGGTCACCGGCGACTATGTGCGCTATCTCACCTCGCCCGACGTGCTGATCGGCGGCGAGGTCGACAAGATCCTCACCCTTGTCGTGGTGACACTGGTCCTGACCATCGCCCTGTCGCGCGCCAGGAAGCAGCTCATCCGCTCGGTCTCGGAAAGCCAGGCCGCCGCCGAACTCAGCCGCTTCTTCTCGCCCGAGATCGCGCGCCAGATCACCGCCAGCGACCACATGGTCAAACCCGGCGAGGGCATCGAGCGCGACATCGCCATCCTGTTCGTCGACCTGCGCGGCTTCACCGCGCTCTCCCACCGCATCGGCCCCAACGAGACCGTCAGCCTGCTGTCGAACTACCAGGCGATCGTCGTGCCCGCGGTACAGAAACACGGCGGCGCCATCGACAAGTTCCTGGGCGACGGCGTGATGGCGACCTTCGGCGCCGCCGCCCCAAGCACGACCTACGCCCGCGACGCGCTGGCCGCCGCCCTGGAGATCGACGCCGGCCTCAGGGCCTGGAACGAACGGCGCGCCAGCCGCGGCAGCCGCGCCATGGCCTGGGGCATGGGCCTTGCCACCGGCCCCGTCGTCTTCGGCGCCGTGGGCGATGCCAGCCGACTGGAGTACACCGTCATCGGCGAGGCGGTGAATCTTGCCGCCAAGCTGGAGAAACACTGCAAGACCTGCGGCGCGCGCCTCTCCACCACCGCCACCGCGCTCGCCCTTGCCCGTGACCAGGGCCTGGAGGATTGCGACCTCGCCCTTTCGCCCGCCACGCCGGTCGACGGCGTCACCCAGCCGCTGGACGTCTGCACGCTGGGCGGTTGAACCGCGGCACGACTTGCGGTTGCACACGGGCTCTCTCATCATGCCTCATGGAGCAGAGAGGGCGCGATGGATCTCGCTGGCGGACTGGCTACCGGCATCCTGCTTCTGGCGGCAGGAAGTTTCATCGTATGGAAGCTGCACGCTGTCGGCAGCCTGCTGGCGATCGGCATCGTCCTGCTGGCCGTGGGCCTTTGCGGTGTGGTTGCAGCACTGATGGGCGCGGGGCTGGGGGTGATCCTGGGAGGGGCCGGAACCGTGGTCGTCCTCCTTGGCCTGTTCTGGATTCTGGGCCAGGCGGGGGGCTGAGAGGATCATGGACATCTGGTTCTGGCTGGCCCTGGCATTCATCACCGTCATCGCTGTCTTTCATGTCCGACAGATGATGAAGAACGACGGCTGGCCGAGCCTCGCCGGAGCGTTGCGCACGACCATGCTCCCCTGGCTGCTGCTGGCCGGGGGCCTCGGGCTGGCTCTGCTGCTAGTACTGGTCACGGGCGGCAACGACGGGCTGCTCCTGATCCTGGGCGTTCCCCTGGCGGTCGGTTTCCTGGCGCTGATCGCCTGGGGCTACCGCGACTGAACCCGCCGCTCTCCCTCATCAGGTGCGCTGCCGTGGCAACAACACACGTGATCCAACCGGTCGGTCCCCAGTCATGAACAGCGCGCTGCTCTTTGCGCTGGCCGTGGCGTTCACCTTTGCCATCGTCGGCACACTGATCGCGGGTCGCGGCAGTCTTCGTCGCGGATTTCGCCGGTTGTTGAAGGGGCTGAAGGAAGCACTGAGCGAACTGCTGATCTACGTCGTGCTTGGCGGGGCTGCCCTTCTCATCGCGGTCCTGGCCGGCGGCGACGCCTGGACCTTTGTTGCCATTGCGGTGGCGGCAGTATGTCTGATCGTACTGGTTATCCTTGTCGCCCGGCGCCGCACGCGCCAGTGAACCCTTCCGGCCCCCGCATCCGCCGCGCTACCGTGGCACCAACCAAGGGGAGGATGGCATGCGGTTGAAGGACAAGGTTGCGATCGTCACGGGCGGCAATTCGGGCATCGGGCGCGGCATCGTGAAGCGTTTCGCGGACGAGGGGGCAGAGGTCGCCATCGTGGCACGCAATGCGGAGAAGGGCGCCAGGGTCGTCGCCGAGGTCGAGGCGGCGGGCGGCAGGGCGCGCTTCTACCCCTGCGAGCTTTCCGACGAGGCCGCGGTGGAGGCGACCATCGCGGCGGTCGTCGCCGACCACGGCCGGCTCGACATCGTCGCCCAGAATGCGGGGGTCGGCGGCCGGCGCGTGGAGGTGGACCCCGGCGACAAGCCGGGCACGCGCTGGGCCAGGATGCGCGGCCCTGATCTCGACGGCCCCTACTACGTCTGCGCCCATGCCCTGCCCCATCTGGCGAAGACCAAAGGCAGCATCGTCATCACAACGTCGACTGCAGCATGGCACGGCAACTGGGGCACCTATTGCATCGCCAAGGCCGGATGCGAGGCCATGGTGATGGCCTTTGCCTGCGAGGGCGCGCCCATGGGCGTGCGCGTCAACGGCGTCTCGCCGGGCTGGATCGCCATCGAACGCGACGCCGAGGCCTCGCCCACGGGCGACAGCAAGGGTGGCTGGTCGATGCCGCCCTCGGCGCTCGGCCGCGTCGGCCAGCCCAGCGAGATCGCCGGGGCGGTGACCTTCCTGGTCAGCGAGGACGCGAGCTTCGTCACCGGCCAGACGCTGATCGTCGACGGCGGCCTGGTCATCCTCGACTATCCCTCCATGCCGATGCTGGGCGCGATCCAGGCCAAGCTCTATTCCCAGCCCGTGGCGGAATGAATCCGCCCGCCCAGGAGGTGCCCGACGGCGCGATGCAACTCGTCCTGGCCGTGGGTGTGGGGCTGTTTGTCGTCGGCCTGCTGCTTTGCCTGCGGCGGACCCGGGTCGGAAACCAGATCTTCATGCCGGTCTTCCATTGCTGGCGCAGCTTCGGCGCGATGCTCCGCCTGGAGGTTCCCGAACCCGGACCGCGCGTCGGCTTCGACGGCTGGAAGATGTTCGGCGTGGCGTTCATGACGATCGGCTATACCGCCGTGGGCATTGTGCTGCTCTTCATTGCACCCGGGTGGGGTGCGCTGGCCTTTGCCACGGGTTTCGTCGCCGTGGCGGCAATCGCCCTGGCACGCGCGAGATAGTCGGCGGAACCTCGCGTCAATCGTGACCGTTCTCCCAACTCTGGACAGCCAGTGGAGAGCGCCATGGGATTTGCAGCAGCCTTGATCGTCGCGGGGCTGATCGCCGCGGTCGGAGTCGTCCAGCTCGTCATGGCGATCCGGCAGGGCGAGCGTAACGTCGAGGTGCTGCCCGAGGCCGAAATCTCGGCCCACTACGGCTCGAACGAGCACAATGGCCTGCATGCCTCGCGCGGGGCCGGCGTCTGGCTGTTGCTGATCGCCGCGGCCCTGATGCTTGCGACACTGGCAGGCCTCACCTTTGAGCTGGCGGTCTCGGCCGCCGTGCTGCTGGTGTTGCTGCCGACGCTGATCGCCTTTTCCGTCCGCTTTATCGCCAACCGGGTGAACCGCAGCCTGTAGAGCGGTTGGCGTGGACAAGTCGTGCAGGTCGGGCACAATGGGGCCATGGACAATCTCAGCGGCGGTAACCTGCACGTTTTCCTGATCGCGCTTGCCATGGTCATCGGCAGCGTCTGGATGCTGTTCTTCCGCGCCCGCGTGCCGGTGCCCGCCGGCCTGCCCGGCTTCTTCCGCGCCATTCTGGAGATCGCCAACACCTGGCTCGCCCTGTTCGGCGGCTGGGCCGGGTGTTTCTTCCTGCCCATCGGCACCATGCTGGTGCTGGGCGTGCTGGCCGGCGGCATGGCCTTCTGGCA
Source organism: uncultured Rhodospirillaceae bacterium (assembly GCA_937880925.1). Classification (GTDB taxonomy): domain Bacteria; phylum Pseudomonadota; class Alphaproteobacteria; order SP197; family SP197; genus CALGGB01. The sequence continues at coordinate 26,971 of CALGGB010000318.1, forward strand.
CTGGCCGGTCGCGCTGATGATGTTCGCCCTGCTCGCGGTCTGGAAAAACCGCTGACAAGGCCAGGGAGCTGACGACAGTGCCGCGACCCTGTCCTGATTCAGGGTAAGAACACACCCAACCAGAGTGCTAAGTCTTCTTCGTGTGTCGAGACTTTGACGTCCGTGACGTACCAATCGCCAAGGCCATTGGTGAGCATGACGAATAGAAAAATATCTGAACCGCTGGTGTCTTCAATCACGAACACGCGCCTAATATATCTTCCACCGATCTCATCGTGCAGCATATTGAAGACCGCAAAAACCGCGTCATCGTCAATCCAGCGGTCCAGAAACCCTATTGTTTCCTCAACGCTATCCAGAACCGCTTTGTCGGGATTTGGAAGGTGAGTGGCGATCAACGCGTTCATACAATCAAAATCAGAATTCTCGATGCAAGAGAGAAGCTCCCCCTCCCATGCTTCGATATCGTCAATGGGCTGGCCGCGATCTGCCTCCGCCGACGGCACGAGCACCACCATCACCAAGGCTGTGCACCCGGCCAACAACCGTTGCTTCATCATGGATGCGCTCCCGAAATGATGCCGCGATTGTGGCCGCCCGGAGCAGGCGGGACAACCATCCGTTGAGCGACACTCTCTACTTGTAAGGGTCCGCCGCGTCGCGCAGGCCGTCGCCAAGGAAGTTGAAGGCCAGCACCACGACGATCACGGGCACCACCGGCAGCATCAGCCAGGGGTAGAGCGCGACGACGTTGATGTTCTGCGCCTCGTTGAGCAGCACGCCCCAACTGGTGATTGGCGGGCGCAGGCCCAACCCTAAGAACGACAGCGCCGTCTCGCCCAGGATCATCGAGGGAATCGACAACGTCGCCGAGGCGATCAGGTGGCTGGTGAAGCTGGGCAGCAGGTGGCGGAAGATGACGCGCTTGGGCTTGGCGCCCATCAGCACGGCGGCAGTGGCGAAATCCTCCTCGCGCAGGGAGAGGAGCTTCGAGCGCACCGCACGCGCCAGGCCCGTCCAGTCGAACAGGCCCAGAATGATGGTGATGCCGAAATAGACCAGGATCGGACTCCAGGTCACCGGCAGGGCGGCCGAGAGCGCCATCCAGAGCGGTAGCTCGGGAAAGCTGCGGATGATCTCGATCAGGCGCTGGACGATGGAATCCACCCAGCCGCCGTAGTAACCCGAGAGACCGCCCAGCACGATGCCGAGGAAAAAGCTGATCGCGATGCCGATCAGACCCACGGTGAGCGAGATGCGCGCGCCGTAGAGAATGCGCGAAAGCATGTCGCGGCCCAGCCGGTCGGTGCCCAGCAGGAACATCTCGCCGTCACGCGCAGGGCAGATCAGGTGGAAGTCCATGGGGATGACGCCCCAGAACATGTAGTCGTCGCCCGAACAGAAGAAGCGGATCGGCTGCACCTTCTCCGGGTTGGACGTATAGACGCGCTGCAGGTTCTCCATGTCCAGGCGATAGTCGAAGCCATAGACGAAAGGTCCGATCAGCTCGCCCTCGTGGAAAAGGTGCACGGCCTGGGGCGGTGCGTAAAGAAAATCGACGTGGCGCGTGTGCAGGTTGTAGGGCGCCAGGATCTCGCTGATCAGGATCGAGAAGAAGGTGAGCAGCAAGAGCACGCCCGAAAACACCGCCAGCTTGTGGCGGCGGAACTTCCACCACATCAGGCGCCACTGGCTGGCGAGATAAAACCGTTCCTGGGCGGGTGTGAGCACCTCGACCGACTGGGGGTCCCAGGGCTCCTCGTTGACGTAGCGCGGGATCGCCGGGGTATCGCTCATTTCGAGGCCCCCCCGGCAAGACGGATGCGCGGGTCGAGCACGGCAAGCAACAGGTCGGAGATCAGCACGCCGATCACGGTGAGCAGGGCCAGGCACATCAGGAACGAACCGGCCAGGTACATGTCCTGGGTCTGCAGCGCGCGCAGCAGGATCGGGCCCGTTGTGGGCAGCGACAGCACGACCGAGACGATGACCGCGCCGGAGATGACCTGGGGCAGCAGGTTGCCGATGTCGGCGATGAACGGGTTGAGCGCCATGCGCAGCGGGTACTTCATCAGCGCCTTGCCGGGCGACAGGCCCTTGGCGCGGGCGGTGACGACATACTGCTTCTGAAGCTCGTCGAGCAGGTTGGCGCGCAGCCGCCGGATCAGGCCCGCCGTGCCCGAGGTGCCGATCACGATGACCGGGATCCACAGGTGCTCGAGCACCGACACGACCTTGCCCCAGGTCCAGGGCTGGTCGACGTACTGGGGATCCATCAGGCCGCCGATCGAGGTGCCGAACCAGACGTTGGCCAGGAACAGCAGCAGCAGGGCGAGCAGGAAGTTCGGCGTGGCAAGGCCCAGGAAGCCGATCAGCGTCAGCCCGTGGTCGCCCCAGGAATACTGGTGCGTGGCCGAATAGACGCCGATCGGGAAGGCGACGGCCCAGGTGAAGAGGATGGTGACGCCGGCAACGATGATGGTGAGCATCAGGCTTTCGCCGATGATCTCGTTGACCGGCTTGTTGTATTCGAACGACAGGCCCATGTCGCCCTGCATCAGGTCGCTCACCCAGACGATGTACTGCTGCCACATCGGCTTATCGAGGCCGAACTCCTGGCGGTAGATCTCGACCTGTTCGGTGCAGGAGCTTTCGCCCTGGGCCTCGCACTCGGCGATCATCGTGGAGAGGAAATCGCCCGGCGGAAGCTGGATGATGATGAAGGTGATCAGGCTGATGCCGATCAGCGTGGGCACCATGATCAGGATGCGCTGCACGATGTAGCTTATCATCGCCGCGCTCCCGGGATGTGTGCGGTCATGCCTGCCCCCTGCATGGTCACTCGCCCCGTCCGTCGTCGCCGTCGATGTAGAAGAAGGTATCGGGCTGGTACATGCCGAACTGGCTGCCTGGATCCCAGTTGAAGATCGCCTCCTCGGGCACGTTCATCATGCGGTCGGAGACCACGACCGGCTGCAGCGTGCCCGCAACGATGCCGATGGTATAGACGCCGTCGGCCCACAGCTGGAGGATCTCGCGCCAGATCGCGCGCCGCTGCGTCATGTCACGGGCATGGCGCCATTCCTCGTAGAGCGCCATCAGACGCGCGGGCTCCTCCATGTCGATGGGTTCGCCCGACGCGCCGCCGGTTTCGTTGTACTGGCCCCAGGCCGCCCACTCCAGGCCCTGCTGGCTCGCCGGGGCAAATTCGGCCGGGCTCATGTCGGCGGTGGGAATGCCGTTTTCCAGGCCGAACCAGATCGCCATCACGGTCTGGCCGGCAAAGATGCGGTTGCGCAGCACGTCGCGCTGCAGCGGCTTGGAGAACACCTTGACGCCGATCTCGCCCCAGGAATCGTGGATCAGTTCCAGGATGTCGGTTTCTTCCGGGTCCTCGCCGGCGGTCTCGACTATGATCTCCAGGGTCCGTCCGTCGGGCATCAGGCGGTAGCCGTTGTCGTCGCGCGCGGTCAGGCCCATCTCGTCGAGCAGGGCATTGGCCTGATCGATATCATAACTCGCCCAGGCATGGCGGAAGGCCTCGTCGTAGAGCGGCGAAGCGGGCAGCACGGTGTTCTGCCCCTCGATGCCCAGACCGTAGTAGATCACCTGGTTGATCTCGTGCCGGTTG
>CALGGB010000319.1 GCA_937880925.1 uncultured Rhodospirillaceae bacterium
CGCATCGGCGAGGACGATCCGCTGACCGCGCGCACCGAACTTGTGCTGCGCACCACCATGCGCCGCGACGACTGGAACGTGCGCGTGGAGGTCCGCACCTACCTCACCGCCAATGCCACCGACTTCCACTTCAAGGGCGACATCGAAGCCTTCGAAGGCGACCGTCAGGTCGCCCACCGCGACTGGGATAGGCGTATTCCGCGCGACCTGCTCTGAGGTCCAGCGCTTGCGGCCCCGGCGCTGCCGGAGGTGCGGACACGACTTCCCATGCTGTCATCCCGGCCTCCGGATCTGCGGCCCCGCGCGCCATGTCCGGGATGACATTCAGGATAGCTTTGAACGCAACCTCCGCCGTCTCGCCTCAGCCCGTCGCTGCCAGGCGGGCCTGGGCGGCGTCCAGGATCAGGTTCAGCATCTGGGGATAGCTGTGGCCGGCGAAGCCCGCCATGAAGGCGAGCTTGCCGTCGTTGGCCCAGGCCGGGTTGGGGTTGACCTCCATCAGCTTGATGATGCCGTCGGCGCCGCGACGGAAGTCGAAGCGGCCATAGTCCTTCAGGCCGATGCGCGCGAACATGGTGCGGGCGTAGCCCTCCATCGCCTCGCGCTCGGTATCGCTGACGTCGGCGCTGCGGAACTTGATCTCCGTCCAGTAGGGCGAGTCCGGCTCGGTCTTGGATTCAAAGGAGAGGATCGGCGCCAGTCCCTTCGGCAGAGCGCTGAAATCCACCTCCAGCGGCGGCAGGGCATCGAGCGTCGTCTCGGGATTGCCGATCAGGCCCATGCCGTATTCCGGCCCCGGCAGGTATTCCTGCACCAGCGCGGCGCGGTCCGGCAGGGTATCGCGCAGGAAAGCGATGTAGGCCTCGGCCTCCTTGCGGTCGTGCACCACCGCGTCCTTGGTGATACCGACGCTGCCGTCGGCATGGTTGGGTTTGATCAGCGCGGGATAGACCTCGGGCAGCAGATCGAGTGGGTCGCCGGGCCGCAGATAGGTCTCTGCCGGCACCGGGATGCCAAGCGCCTGGGCGGCAGAACGCACCAGCGCCTTGTCGTAGGCGATGACCATGGCCTGGGGCGTGGCGCCGCTGTAGGGCACCCCCAGCAGCTCCAGATAGGCCGGGATATTGAGCTCCAGGAAGCTGACGTTGCGGTAGCCGGTATCGCAGAAGTTCAGCACGAAGTCGGGCGGGTCCTTGCGGAAGCGGTCAAGGAACAGGCTGTGGTCGTCGAGGAATTCGAAGCTGTAGCCCGGCAGGCTTTCGAGCGCTTCGCGCATGGCGCGATGCGTTACGAAATCCTCCTCGTGATAAGCGTTCTCGCGCTTGGTCGTGTCGGGCAGGCGATGGTCACCGGTCAGGACAAGAACATGGCGGAAGGCGTCGTTGCTCAAGATGCGATTGTCCGCGGGATGACGAGTGCATCGACGGCAACGCACCCCGTCGCGCCGACGATGACCGGGTTGATGTCCAGCCCGGCGATCAGGTCGCCAAGTTCGGCGGCGAGCACCGAAAGGGCGGCAACGGCGCGTGCCAGCGCGGCAACGTCCGCGGCGGGCTGGCCACGCATGCCGTCCAGCAGGCGGCGCGCCTTCAGCTTGTCGATCTGGCGGCGGGCATCGCTGTCGCCACACGGCGGAAGGATAACGCGCCGGTCGGCCAGAAGCTCCACCAGGATGCCGCCCGAGCCCACCATCACCAGCGGCCCGAACTGCGGATCGGCGACGATGCCCAGCGACATCTCGACGCCGCGCGCGGCCATGGGCGAGAGCATCGCGCGGGCACCCAGCCGGTCGGCGAGATCGCCGTAGGCGGCTTTCACCTGCTCGGCGCTGGCCAGCCCCAGATGCACGCCGCCGACGTCCGACTTGTGCTGGATACCCGCCACGGCGGTCTTCAGCGCCAGGGGGTAGCCGATGCGCTCGGCCGCAGCCAGCGCCTCGGCCTCGTTCTCGACCACGGCGTGGTCGATCACCGGCACGCCGAAGGCCGCGATCAGATCCAGTCCCTCGGCTTCGTCAAGCGGTGCTCCCGTCGCCAGCCTTGTACGCCATTCTGCGATCACACCCGGCGCAGGTGGTGCAGGCGGTGGTGTGTCCTTGCGCGCCAGCATGTCGCGATGATCCATGGCGTGGCCGACCGCGCGCAGGCCCTCGACCGTGCCGTCGAACACCAGAACCCCTTCGTCGGCCAGTTCCTGGCGCAGGCGGAAGTTGTCGGCCGCGCTGAAGTTGACGCAGATGCCGAAGGGCTTGGTCGTCTCGCTCATCGCGGTCTTCAGGGCGCGCGTGTAGCCGTGATGCAGGCGCGAGTCCGAGCGCACGTCATAGAAGCCAAGGGTCATGGCCGTGTCGGGATCGTCCGAAAGCATGCGGAAGTAGTCGGTGAACTTCTCCTCGTAGCCATCCGAGGTGCTCCAGGCATCCAGCGGATTGGCCGGCTCCAGATCGGGATCGAGACGGGCGCGCAGGCGCGCCATGGTCGCCTGGTTGAGCTGGGCCATGGGCACGCCTTCGTCGCTGGCGATGTCGGTCACCATCTCGCGATAGCCGCCTGAATCGAGCAGGCCGGCAAGGCCGCCGGCTGCGACACGCCGCTCGCTGCCAAGCATCAGCAGAGTGGCGCCGAACTCGTTGAGGTTCTGGCAGGAGATCACGCCATAACGGTCGAACAGCGCCTCGTAGGCGGCATGGTTGCCCGCGATGGCGCCCGAATGGGTTGCCGCGAAATGGGCTGCCGCGGCGGTGCGCGCCAGTTTCATGGCGACAACGGGAACACCCTTGTCGCGGGCCTTCTCCAGGGCAGCGACGAAGCGTTCGGGCTTTCGGGCAGTTTCCAGAAACAGGCCCACGACGCGTGTACTGTCCAGTTCCAGCGCGTAGTCGAGATAGTCGGCCGCCACGGTGGCCAGCTCCTGGCCGGCCGAGATCGCCAGGTTGTAGCGCCAGCGGCTGTCGTTGTTGAGGAAGGAGCCCCATTGCGAGCCAGAGTGGCTGATCAGCGTGATGCCGCCCGTGCGGTAAGGTCCGACGATGCCGAAGGCCGTGGCGCGGAAGCCGTCGTGGTGGTTGTAGAAACCCATGCAGTTGCCGCCGCACAGCTCCATGCCCGCTTCGGCGCAGATCGCGGCGATGCGCTGGGTCAGCTTGGGCGACGTTTCTTCCTGAAGGTAGCAACTGGCAAAGATGACGCCTGCCTTGACCCCAGCCTGCGCGGCCTGGGTCACTGCCTGCTCCATGCGCTCGCTGCCGACGCAGAAGATCGCCAGGTCCGGCGCTTCCGGCAGGTCGTCCAGGGTGCCATAGGACTTCAGCCCCTCGATCTCCTCGTACTTCGGATTGATCGGATAGACCCTTCGGCCGCCATCGCGCGCGAACAGCACCGCGGTGTTGCCTGGCGCATGTTCGCGCGTGGAGGCACCATAGATCGCGACGCTGGCAGGGTTGAGCAGGGGCGTGAGCCGGTGCTTGACCGGCTGGCGGGGCGTGGCTTGCGGGGCCATGATCGTCCTTCTTGGTATCGGGCGGCGGAGCATAGGCACAAACTTCACCGGGCCGCCACGGTCGATCGGTGGATATGCGTCGGCTCGTGCCGTGACGGGTATCACTTCGCCATGGGACCTGGGCGGCGCTAGGCTCAATTCCTGCCTGTCCCGGCTTTCTGGGAGGAGCGCGCGTGTTCAAAACATGGCGACATCGGATCGCTG
>CALGGB010000320.1 GCA_937880925.1 uncultured Rhodospirillaceae bacterium
CTTCGTCGACTTCTTTGCCCAGTCGCGCGCCAGCCAGGAAGCGAGCTTCCGGGGCATCGTCACCGATGCCGAGCTGGAGCGCTTCTTCGAGTTCATCTGAACAGACTCCTGCCCGGCGCGTTATGATGGGGGAGCACCGGGGGAGCCGCCTTGCACCGCAACATCGTTCACTGCCTTCTGACGCTGGCCGCGATCCTGTGGCTGTCGGTGGGCGCACAGGCCCAGGACGACGGCACGCAAGCCCCCGACACGGTCATCGCCACCCAGGCCGATGCCGGCAGCGACGCCGCTATCGCCCGGCGCCTGCAGGCGATCCTTTCCGAGATCGCCGGCATGGAAGCGGTGGAGGTGAGCGTTGCAGACGGCGTGGTGCGCCTTTCGGGCAGCGTCGTCAGCCCTGACATGGCCGACAGCGCGGCCGCCATCGCGCGCCGTATCGAGGGTGTGGTGGTGGTCGAGAATACCATCGAGGGCGAAACGGCGGTGCTGCCGCGCCTGCAGCCCGTGATGGATCGCCTGAACGGCAGGCTGAACGAATTCGTGCGGTTTCTGCCCCTGCTGGCGCTGGGCCTGCTCGTCTTTGCACTGTTCTGGATCGCGGGCGGTATCGTCATGCGCCGCGAACGCCTGTTCGAACGGCTCTCGCCCAACCCCTTCATCGCCGACATGTGGCGCCAGGTCGTGTTCCTGGGCTTCGTCATGACCGGCGGATTGATCGCCGCCGACGTCATGGGCGCGACGGCGCTGATCGGCAGCCTGCTGGGCGCGGCGGGCCTGGTGGGCCTGGCCATCGGTTTTGCGGTGCGCGACACGATCGAGAACTACATCGCCACCATCCTGCTCTCCCTGCGCCAACCCTTTGCCGCCATGGATTTTGTGGCCATTGAGGGCACGGAAGGCACCGTCGCCCGTCTTTCCTCAAGGGCAACGATCCTGATCACGGCCGACGGCAACCATGTGCGCATTCCCAACGCCACGGTGTTCAAGGCGGTGATCGTCAACTACACGCGCAATCCCGAACGGCGGCTGGAGTTCAAGGTGGGCGTCGATGCGGCCCTGGATCTCAGCGGCGTCATCGCCACGGCGCAGCGGGCTCTGGCCGCCATGGACGGCATCCTCGCCGATCCGCCACCGCTGGCCGTGGTCGAGGAACTGGGCGATTTCGCCGTCATTGTCTCGGTCTCGGCCTGGATCGACCAGGGCGCCACGGATTTCGTCAAGGCGCGCGGCGAGGCGATCCGGCGGGTCAAGGAAGCCTTCGATGCCGCCGGCATCGCCATGCCGGTGCCGACCTACACGGTGCTCAAACCCGGATCGGTCGAGGGCGCCAAGCAGACTGCGACAGTACGCCAGCCATCCCCCGTGGCGATCACCGAGGACGCACCGCCCGTCGACACCACGCCGGACCGGGTGGCCGAGGAAAAAGCCGAGGAAGAGCGCAAGGGCGCCGACAACCTGCTCAGCGAGAACGCTGCGCAGGAGTGAGGCGCTACAGCTTAAGCGCCGCCAGGAAAGCGTCCTGGGGAATCTCCACGTTGCCGAACTGGCGCATGCGCTTCTTGCCCTTCTTCTGCTTCTCCAGAAGCTTGCGCTTGCGCGTGATGTCGCCGCCGTAGCACTTGGCGAGCACGTCCTTGCGCATGGCCGAGATCGTCTCGCGGGCAACGATGCGTCCGCCGATGGCGGCCTGGATCGGAATCTTGAAGAGCTGGCGCGGGATGACGTCCTTCAGCTTTTCGCAGACGGCGCGGCCCCTGCCCTCCGCACGGGTCTTCTCGACGATCTGGGAGAGGCCGTCGACGACGTCGCCGTTGATCAGGATGTCGAGCTTGACCAGATCGCCGGCCGTGTAGCCTTCCAGGTGATAGTCGAAGCTGGCATAGCCGCGGGTCACCGACTTCAGGCGATCGTAGAAGTCGAACACGACCTCTGCCAGCGGCAGACGATAGACCGCCATGGCGCGGCTGCCGACGTAGGTCAGCTCCACCTGCTCGCCGCGCTTGTCGGTGCAGAGCTGCAGCACCGCGCCCAGGTACTCGTCGGGCACCAGGATGGTGGCGCGGATCCACGGCTCCTCGATCGATTCGATATGCGTGGGATCGGGCATGTCGGCCGGGTTGTGCAGCTCGAAGCTGGTGCCGTCGCGCTTGTTGATCTTGTAGACGACGCTGGGCGCGGTCGCGAGCAGGTCGAGATCGAACTCGCGCTCCAGCCGCTCCTGGATGATCTCCAGGTGCAGCAGGCCGAGGAAGCCGCAGCGGAAGCCCAGGCCCAGGGCAACCGAACTTTCCGGCTCGAAGTGGAAGCTGGCGTCGTTGAGACGCAGCTTGCCCAGGCTGTCGCGCAGGTCGTTGTAGTCGTTGGCGTCGGTGGGATAGAGGCCGCAGAAGACCACGGGCACGCTGGGCTTGAAGCCGGGCAGCGCCTCGGTCGTGCGGTTCCTCTCGTCCGTTATGGTATCGCCGACGCGGCACTCGGCGATGTCCTTGATCGCGGCGGTGAAGAAGCCGATCTCGCCCGGACCGAGTTCGTCCACCAGCACGGCCTTGGGCGTGAGGATGCCGACACGGTCGATGTCGCGCACGGCGCCGGTGCCCATGATGCGGATCTTCTGGCCCTTGCGGATGCGGCCGTCGACGACGCGCATCAGGATGACGACGCCCAGATAGGGATCGTACCAGGAATCGACGAGCAGGGCCTTGAGCGGGGCTTCCTCGCCGGCACTTTTGGGCGGCGGCAGCTTGTCGACGATGGCCTGAAGCACCAGGCCGACGTTCTCGCCGGTCTTGGCCGAAACACCGATGGCATCCTCGGCATCGATGCCGATGGATTCCTCGATCGCCTCGCGCGCCATCTTCATGTCGGCAGCCGGCAGGTCGATCTTGTTGACCACGGGCAGGATTTCAAGGTCCGCCTCGACCGCCATGTAAGCGTTGGCCACGGTCTGTGCTTCCACGCCCTGGGTCGAATCGACGACGAGGATCGCTCCCTCGCAGGCGCGCAGGGAACGGCTGACCTCATAGGTGAAGTCGACGTGGCCCGGCGTGTCGATCAGGTTGATCAGATAGGTCTCGCCGTTGGCCGCGATAAAGTTGAGGCGCACGGCCTGGGCCTTGATCGTGATGCCGCGCTCACGCTCGATATCCATGGCGTCGAGCACCTGGCCGCGCATCTCGCGCGCATCCAGCCCGCCGCACATCTCGATCAGGCGGTCGGCCAGGGTCGATTTGCCGTGGTCGATGTGGGCGACGATGGCGATGTTGCGGATATGGTCGAGCGGAGTCATGGGTGGTTCTGTCCAAAGGGAGGCGGAACATAAGGGGGAGGCCACCCTGAGCGCAACAGCAGCCGGATTCCACCCCGACCGGTGGCGCAAGACGATTGGCAGCGATTGGGGCCACCTGCAGCCACGTCACGCGGACCGGACCCGCTGTTGCGGGCCCGGCATCGCGGTCAGATCTTGCGGAACTGGGGTAGCTGCGGGCTGCCGCTGAGGCGGACCGAAGGTTCCATCCAGTCCTTGTGGAGCGCGGCGTTCACCCCATGGGTGATGAAGTGGTAAGCGCCCGACTCCTCCATGAGGTCCTGCATCTCGACATACATGGCGTAACGCGCCTCGGGATCAAGTTCGACCATGGCCTTTTCGTAGAGCGCGCCGAACTCGGGGCTGTTCCAGCGCTCCCAGTTCCAGACACCAACCTGATCGGGCAGGAACCAGACCAGGTTCTCGCTGGGATCGACGCCGCCCGAATAGGGCATCAACGTGAGCTGCAGGTCCTTCCAGTCCTCGCCCTCGCTCTCCAGACCAAGGTTCCAGTAGACGCCGGCATCGACGACCAGGATGTCGACCGCAATGCCGACATCGGCCAGATTGGCCTGGATGATCTGGCAGACGCTCTGCGACACCGTGTCGTTGAGGCAGGTGAGCGTAAGCGCGAGATCGGAAACGCCGGCTTCCTCCAGCAGGGATTGGGCCATGGCGACGTCGCGTTCCTCGATCTGGCGCTGCTCGCGGTAGCCCACGGTACCCGGAGCCTGAATGCCGGTCGCCGGGGCAGCCAGGCCGCCATAGGCCCCATCGAGGATCATCTGGATGTCGACGGCATACTGGATCGCCTTGCGCACCCGGATATCGGCGAGGTTGGGATGCTCGACGTTCATGCCGAGCCAGGAATAGTCGATCGACGGCGCCTCGAAGAGCGCCGAATTCGGGGGCAGCGATTCCTGATAGCGCGCAATCGAATCGACGCTGATAGCCGTGTAGTCGAGCTCGCCCGCTTCGTAGGCCAGCTCGGCCGTCTTGCCGTCGCTGACGATGACGAATTCGAAACCATCGAAGTCCGGCTTGGGCAGAACCCAGTCGGGATTGCGCTCCAGCACGACCTTTGCCTCGGGTTGCCACCCGGTCATCAGATAGGGGCCGCACTGGGCGGGAAACTCGGTGGTGAAGGTGCCGCCCACGTCCTCCATGGCCTTCCGGCACAGGATGTGGCCGCCAAGCTGGGTCAGCACCGAGCTGAAAAGCGGCGCGAAGGGCTCGGTGAGGTGGATGATGCCGGTATGCTCATCGACAACCTCGACATGGTCGAGCAGCGACCAGGTGTACTGCCAGGGCGAACCGGCCTCGGGGTCGCCGATACGCTCGAAGGAATACTTCACATCCTCGGCGCTGACCGTGCCGTAGCCGCCGGTCCAGACAATGCCCTCGTGCAGTACAAAACGGACGTCGCGGTCGGAAATCCACTCGATTTCGCGCGCCGCATAGGGTTCGACCTGCGTCGTGCCGCTGCCGGAGAACCGCACCAGGGTCACCAGGCAGGCGATCTTGAGATATTCCTCGATACCGCCGATCTGGTTGAAGGGGTCCATGTACTGGGGATCGCCGTTGGCGCGGATACGCGGCACGGTCTCGCTGGCATGACCGGTGACGGGCAGGACAAAACTGGCGGCGCCCGCCGCGGCCGATGCCTGGAGCAGGCGACGACGAGAGAGTTCGGTGATGGTCATGGCGTCGTGAGCTCCGCTGTTGGCAACCGGCGCCCCGGTCTGTAGCGGAATGCTAGAATCCCCAATGAACAACGCAACGGGAATCGAGGGCGCCCTCAGGCTCTGAGCACGCCGCCGGTGTGCTTCTCGACGGCGGCGACGACCTTGGCGGCCAGGGCCTCGATCTCCTCGTCGGTCATGGTGCGTGCGACCGGCTGGATGGTGATCGAAACCGCGAGCGACTTCTTGCCCTCACCCAGCCGCTCTCCCTGATAGACGTCGAACAGGCTGATTTCCGTGATGAGCTGGCGGTCCGCGCCCTTCACGGCGCGCAGAACCTTCTCGGCCGCGACATCGGCCTCGAGCACAAAGGCGAAATCGCGCCGTACAGGCTGATAGGGCGAAAGCTCCAGCTTAGGGCGGGCGACCGTCTTCGCCTTGGGCTCGGGCACGTCCTCCAGAAGGATTTCAAATCCGACCAAGGGGCCATCGGCATCCATGGCCCGGGTGACGGCAGGATGCAGTTCGCCGAAGACGGCCAGCGCCTTGGGGCCCAGGCGCAGCACGCCCGAGCGGCCAGGGTGGAACCATTCGGGGGCATAGGCCGTGGTCTGCAGGTTCTCCACCGGAGCGCCAATGGCATCCAGCGCCGCCATGGCATCGGCCTTGGCATCGTAGGCATCGACCGGACGGGGGCGTGCGGTCCAGTTGCGTCCGTTGGCCAACCCCGCGCGGATGCCGGCGACCGCCATGCGCTGGTCGTCGGGGCCCGTTCCCAGATAGACCGGGCCGATCTCGAACAGAGCCAGTTCGGCAAAGCCCCGGGCCTGGTTGCGCGAGGCGGCAGCCAGCAGCGAGGGCAAGCCTGAGGGCCGCATGACGTCCATGTCGGCCGAGATCGGGTTTTCCAGGGTCAGCGCCGCCGCGCCACCGCCGAACAGGCGGGCGTGATCGGCCGAGACAAAGGAATAGGTCACCGCCTCGTTCATGCCGCGGGCGGCCAGAGCCCGGCGCGCCCAGCGCACGCGGCGCTGGCGCGGCGAGAGCACGGGCCGCGCCACGGCGTTCTCGCGCGGCAACGAGACCATGGCGATCTCGTCGAAACCATGGATGCGCAGCACTTCCTCGATGACATCGGCCTCGCAGGCCATGTCGTGGCGCCAGGACGGCACCGTAACAGTCCAGGCATCCTCACCCGTCCGCTCCGCCTTGAAGCCGAGATCGGCAAGGATCGCCTCGGCGCGCTCGCGCGGGATGGCGATGCCGCCCAGGCTTTCGACCCGCGAGGGGCGCACGGTCATGGTCTGGCGCTCGGTCGGCACTTCGCCTGCGACCACGGGGTAACTGACCTCGCCGCCGCAGAGTTCCAGAATCAGCTTCGTTGCGACCTCGGCGCCGTCGGGCGCAAAGGGCTCATCGACGCCGCGCTCGAAACGCTGGCGCGCGTCGGTCACCAGGCTCAGCTTGCGCCCGGTGGCGGCGGTGCGGATGGGGTCGAACAGAGCAATCTCGATGAAGCCGTCGGTGGTGTTCTCGTCCGCCCCGGTCGATTCGCCGCCCAGCAGGCCGCCGAAACCCAGCATGCCCGAACCGTCGTAGATGACGGTCATTTCGGGATCGGCTTCGTATTCCTTGCCGTTGAGGCCCTCGAAGCGGTCGCCGGGGCGGCCCAGGCGGGCGCCGATGGTGTCGCCCGTGACCTTGCCGGCGTCATAGATATGCGCCGGGCGGCCGATATCCATGGTCAGCCAGTTCGTCACGTCGACGAGCGCCGAGATCGGGCGCAGACCGACGGCAATCAGCTTGCGCTGCATCCATGCCGGACTGGGGCCGTTCTTCAGTCCCCGGAAATAGCGGCCGATGAACAGCGAACAGGCGCTCTTGTTCTCGGCATCGAAATCGAGGCTGAGCTTGATCGGGCTCTCGAAGCTGCCGGGCACGGGCGTGGTATCGAGCGGCTTCAGGGTGCCAAGGCCCGCGGCGGCGAGATCGCGCGCGATGCCGCGCACGCCGAAGCAGTCGCCGCGGTCGGGCGTGACGCCGATCTCGATGACGGGATCGTCAAGCCCGGCGATGGCCGCGAAGGACGCGCCCACGGGGGTATCCTCGGGCAGATCGATGATGCCGTCGTGTTCGTCCGACAGGCCCATCTCGCGCTCGGAGCAGAGCATGCCGCGGCTGGCGACGCCGCGGATCTCGCTTTCCTTCAGGTCGATGCCGGTGCCGGGGACATGGGTGCCCGCGGGCGCGAAGACGCCCTTCATGCCGGTGCGCGCGTTGGGCGCGCCGCACACGACCTGGACCTCTTCCTTGCCGGTATCGACGATGCAGACGCGCAGCTTGTCGGCATTGGGGTGCTGCTCGGCCTTCACGACATAGGCGACAGTGAAGGACGCCAGCGCGGCGCCGCGATCCTCCACGCCCTCGACCTCCAGGCCGATGCGGTTGAGGGCAGCGCAGATCTCCTCAAGGCTCGCCGTCGTGTCGAGATGGCGCTTGAGCCAGTCCAGCGTGATCTTCATCGGGCGAGCCCCCCGTAGAGCGTGGGCAGGTCGAGCGCACGGAAGCCGTAGTGGCGCAGCCAGCGCAGGTCGGCATCGAAGAAGGCGCGCAGATCGGGAATGCCGTACTTCAGCATGGCGATGCGGTCGATGCCCATGCCGAAGGCGAAACCCTGGTAGCGGTCGGGGTCGATGCCGCCGGCCCGCAGGACGTTGGGGTGGACCATGCCGCTGCCCAGGATCTCCAGCCAGTCGTCGCCCTCGCCGATCTTCAGCTCGCCGCCCTTGAAGGAGCAGCCGATATCGACCTCCATCGAAGGCGCGGTGAAGGGGAAATAGCTGGGACGAAAGCGCATCGGTACGTTGTCGACCTGGAAGAACGCCTCGACGAAATCGCGCAGGCAGCCCTTGAGATGGCCAAGATGGGTCGTTTCGTCGATGACCAGGCCTTCGACCTGATGGAACATCGGCGTGTGGGTGACGTCGCTGTCGCTGCGGTAGGTGCGGCCCGGCGCGATGATGCGCAGCGGCGGGGTGCTGGCCTGCATGTGGCGAATCTGCACAGGCGAGGTATGGGTCCTCAGCACAGGGCGACGCTCGCCCTCTTCCGCCGGCAGGTAGAAGGTGTCATGGTCCTGGCGGGCCGGGTGCTCCTCGGGAATGTTGAGCGCACCGAAGTTGTACCAGTCGTCCTCGATGTCGGGACCTTCGGCCACGGCAAAGCCCATCTCGCAGAAGATGGCGATGACCTCGTCGGTGACCTGGCTGACGGGGTGCACGGAGCCCGCGGCCTCGGGCCGGGGCGGCAGGGTGACGTCGATACGCTCGGCGGCAAGGCGCGCATCCAGCGCGGCGCGCTCGAGCAGCGCCTTGCGCGCGTCGATGGCGGCGGCGACCTCGTCCTTCAGCAGGTTCAGCGCCGCGCCGGTCTCCCGGCGCTCCTCGGGCGAGAGGCCGCCCAACTGCTTCATCAGGCCGGTGATCGCGCCTTTCTTGCCCAGAGCCTCGACGCGGACTTCGTCAAGCGCGCGGGGATCGCCCGCCGCGGCGATGCGCGCGAGCACGTCGTCTTTGATGCTGTCGATCTGGTTTTGCATGACCATGGGGTCCAAACACGACAAAGGGGCCGCAAGGGCCCCTCGTCGATCGGTTCTGAAAGGAAGTGATCGCGCGTTACACGCCGGGTGTTACGCGGCCTTCGATACCGTCGAGCGGGCCTGTTCACACAGGTTGCCAAAGACGCCGGGCTCACGGATGGCGATATCGGAAAGAACCTTGCGGTCCAGTTCGACGCCGGCCAGCTTCAGGCCATGCATGAACTGCGAATAGTTCATGCCGTGCATGCGCACGCCGGCGTTGATCCGCTGGATCCACAGGCCACGGAACTCACGCTTCTTGGTGCGGCGGTCGCGGTAGGCGTACTGCAACGCCTTCTCGACCCGCTGCAGCGCAATGCGGAAGCAGTTCTTGGAACGTCCCCGATAGCCCTTGGCGAGCTTGAGGACCTTCTTGTGACGAGCGTGGGAAGTAGTTCCCCGTTTGACTCGTGCCATCGTTCAACCCAATCGCTAAAGAGGCCTGATCAGCCGTACGGCATCAGGCGCTTGACCATCTTCACATCGGCCTGGTCGACCAGACCCGTTCCGCGGGTGCCACGGATGAAGCGCTTGGAGCGACGCCGCATGAAATGCAGCTTGCCGGCCCAGTTGCGCTTGATCTTGCCACTCCCGGTGAAGGCGAAACGCTTCTTCACCGAGCTCTTGGACTTCAGCTTCGGCATGACGGATCCTGACCAAGGTCTTGTACGAAACATCGTGCCCCGGCGACTCGGCCGCCCGGGCCAGGGGCGCCTTATATCCGCGCCCTCCGGCTTTTGCAAGCGGCCGGGGCAATCCGATCGCCCACCGGGCAGGAGCAGGCCCTTTAACCCGGATTCGCCCCGGAAACAGCCCAATCGCGAGGACGGGCCCGCCGCCGCGAGCCGCAGAACCGGGGCTTTGTACCACGGCGCCACGACTCGGAGCGGCGGCCCGAATCCTCAGTTCTGGCGAATCACATCGGTGAGGATGTCGAGGATGATCCGCGTGTTGCGATCGACCAGGATGATGTCGTCATCGACCACGATCCGCTCGGTGTCGGTGCGGCGCGGCAGTTCATCGAGAATGTATTGTGGCAGATCGACGCCGTAGCCCGTGGGCAGCGTGGCGCCGCGCGCCGGACCGCCATAGATCAGTTCGGCATTGGACGGCATGCTGGCCGCGACCGAGGCGCAATCGCCGGCCGGCTGCTGATGGCCCGGCGGCTCCCCGAAGACCCAGGCACGGCACTGGCCGGGGCCGGGCATGTGGCCGGGCGGAACCTTGTCGGGACCGCGATAGTGGCCGCCGGAGCGGTGCGAAAGCTCCACGGCATCCGGAGTCGTGCCGTAATCCTGCAGAATGGCGCGCTCGATCTCGTCGAAGATCATCACGACGATGTCGTCGCTTGATTGCGTTTCGGCCTTCACCGGCATGGCGGCCATGCAGATGCCGACCGTCAGAACGATGGCGCTGAGATGTTTCATGCAACCCTCCCTGGCCAGAGGCCAGCCGTTGAAACGAATGGGGCGGGCCGAAACGACCCGCCCCTAGAGAGACGAACGGACGGGCAGAGCGCCCGTTGCGTAAAGAACTTGTAAGGCTGCGGCGAACGAGCCGGACTAACGCGGCGCGATGACCATGATCATCTGCCGGCCTTCCATCTTCGGATAGGACTCGACCTTGGCGTCTTCCTCGGTCTCGGTGCGGATGCGTTCGAGCAGACGCGAACCGATCTCGGGATGCGCCAGTTCACGGCCGCGGAAGCGAACGGTGAGTTTCACCTTGTCCCCCTCGTCGACGAACTTGCGCAACGCCTTCATCTTGGTCTCGTAGTCGTGATCGTCGATGTTGGGCCGCATCTTGATTTCCTTCACATCGAAGGTCTTCTGACGCTTGCGGGCCTCGTTGGCCTTCTTCTGGGCCTCGTACTTGAACTTTCCGACGTCGAGGACCTTGCACACGGGCGGATCGGCGTTGGGCGAAATCTCGACAAGGTCGAGTCCGGCATCCAGCGCCGCACGCATGGCGGCTTCAATGGTCACGACCCCGACCTGGGAACCGTCGGCCCCGATCAGGCGGACCTGACGTGCAGTGATATCTTCGTTGGCGCGGGGACCCGATTTCTCGGGTGGCGCCATGCCCCCTCTTGGACGAGCTATGTAGTTATCTCCTCTGGTTTAACAGCCGGGGCATCAGGCCGGCGGCTGCGATTCGTTTAAGAGTGTATGAATGGCATCGTCGAGTGCAAGGGATTGCTGATCCTTGCTCCCCAAACGACGGATCGAAACCGTGCGTTCCTCGCCCTCGCGCTTGCCGACCGCAAGGATCACCGGAACCTTGGCCGTGGAATGCAGGCGCACCTTATAGCCGATCTTGTCGCTTCCCGTATCGAGCACACCGATCAGGCCCCTCCCCGCCAGCATCTCATGAACCTCGGTGGCATAGGCATCAGCCTCGTTCGTCACCGTGGCGACGACATACTGCGTGGGCGCCAGCCAGAGCGGGAAGTTGCCCGCGTAGTGCTCGATCAGGATGGCGATGAACCGCTCGAAGGAACCCAGGATGGCGCGATGCAGCATCACGGGACGATGGCGGGCGCCATCCTCGCCGATGTAATTGGCATCCAGCCGTTCGGGCAGGACGAAATCGACCTGCAGCGTACCGCACTGCCAGTCGCGCCCGATGGCGTCGGTCAGCACGAACTCCAGCTTGGGACCGTAGAAGGCCCCCTCGCCCGGATTGAGCACCAGATCGAGGCCGGCAGCCTCCGCAGCAGCTTTCAGCGCACCTTCGGCCTGGTCCCACACGGCATCCTCACCGGCGCGCACGTCGGGACGGTCGGAGAACTTCACCGTGAAGTCCTCAAAGCCCAGATCCTTGTAGATCGACTTCAGTAGGGCGCAGAAG
>CALGGB010000321.1 GCA_937880925.1 uncultured Rhodospirillaceae bacterium
GGTCGCGACCGCAAGATCGGCAATGGTTGCGTCCTCGGTCTCTCCCGAACGATGCGACATGACGCTCGCAAATCCGCCGCGATGCGCCATTTCCACGGTCTGAAGGGTCTCGGTCAGGGTGCCGATCTGGTTGACCTTGATGAGAATCGCATTGCCCGCCTTCTCTTCCAGGCCGCGGACCAGGCGGGCAGCGTTGGTGACGAAGATATCGTCGCCGACAAGCTGCACCTTGCCGCCCATGGCCTTCGTCATGGCGCTCCAGCCGGCCCAGTCGTCCTCTGCCAGGCCGTCCTCGATGGAAACGATCGGGTAGGACGCCACGAGTTTGTCGTAAACCCCGATCATGGCGGCGGAATCGAGCTTTTCGCCGGCCACGGTGTAGATGCCGTCGGCAAAGAACTCCGTGGAGGCAGGATCAAGGGCGATGGCGACGTCCTCGCCGGGCTTGCGGCCCGTGGCCTCGATCGCCTTCATCAGAAGGTCCATGGCCTCGGTGGTCGAGGCGATATCGGGGGCAAAGCCGCCCTCGTCGCCGACATTGGTCGAGAGGCCCCTGTCGGAAAGGGTTTTCTTGAGCGCCTGGAAGACCTCGGCACCGGCACGCAGGGCCTCCGCGAAGGTCGCCGCACCGACGGGGACGATCATGAATTCCTGGAAATCGAGGCCGTTGTCGGCGTGGGCGCCACCGTTGATGACATTCATCAGGGGCACGGGAAGCTGGTTGGCCATCATGCCACCGACATGACGGTAGAGCGGAATGCCGTTGTCCTGGGCGCTGGCATGGGCGGCAGCCAGGCTGACACCCAGCGTGGCATTGGCGCCCAGGCGGGACTTGTTCTCCGTGCCATCGAGCTCGATGAGCGCGGTGTCGATGCCGAACTGATCGTCGGCGTCCATGCCGGAAAGGGCATCGTAGAGTTCGCCGTTGACGGCAGAGACCGCCTTCAGCACGCCCTTGCCGCCGAAACGGCCCTTCTCGCCGTCGCGCAGCTCGACCGCCTCATGGGTGCCGGTCGAGGCGCCCGAGGGTACCGCGGCGCGGCCCATGGCGCCGCTTTCGAGGATGACGTCGACTTCGACGGTGGGATTGCCGCGGCTGTCGAGAATTTCGCGCGCGTGCAGGTCGACGATGGCGGACATCGGAATCTCCTCGGGAAAAGGCTGTTTCTTGTCAGTTGATGCGGCCCGCGGCCGCCATTCAGGCGCTGTTTGACAAATTCTTGGTCAGGGCGTCAAGCGCAAGCAGGCGATCCAGCAGCGCGGGCATCTCCTTGAACGGCACCATGTTGGGGCCGTCGGAGGGTGCGCTGTCGGGATCCTCGTGGGTTTCCATGAAGACGGCAGCGACGCCGACCGCGATGGCGGCCCGCGCCAGCACGGGCACGAACTCCCGCTGTCCGCCGCTGGTGGCCCCCTGCCCGCCCGGCTGCTGCACCGAATGGGTGGCGTCGAACACCACCGGCACGCCGTTCTGGGCCAGGATAGGCAGGGCGCGCATGTCCGAGACCAGCGTGTTGTAGCCGAAGCTGGCACCGCGTTCGGTGACCATCACGTTGGGATTGCCCGTGGCGTCGATCTTGGCCGCGACGTGGGCCATGTCCCAGGGCGCCAGGAACTGACCCTTCTTGATGTTGACTGCCTTGCCGGTCTCGCCGGCGGCGATCAGCAGGTCGGTCTGGCGGCACAGGAAGGCCGGAATCTGCAGCACGTCGACCACATGGGCGGCCGCGGCACATTGCGCAGGTTCGTGAACATCGGTCAGCACGGGGCAGCCGTGGGCATCGCGGACATCGGCAAGGATGCGCAGGCCCTCGTCCATGCCGATGCCGCGCGGCGAGTTGATGCTGGAGCGGTTGGCCTTGTCGAAGCTGCTCTTGTAGATCAGACCCAGGCCCATTTCTGCGGCCAGCCTGACCAGTTTCTCGGACATGGTGAGCGCGTGGTCGCGACTCTCGATGGCGCAGGGGCCGGCGATCAGAACGAAGGGCAGATCGTTGCCGACGGTGACGTTGCCGATCCTGACGTGGCGGTGCTGGGTCATGGGGTCAATCTATACCAGTCGCGATTGCTCGACCGCCGCGCCCACAAACGAAGCAAACAGCGGGTGCGGGTCGAAGGGTTTGGACTTCAGTTCGGGGTGGAACTGGACGCCGACGAACCAGGGGTGGTCCTTCAGCTCGATGATCTCGGGCAATTCGCCGTCGGGCGAAAGGCCGGAGAAGACGATGCCGTGCTCCTCGAGTTTCTTGCGGTAGTTGATGTTGACCTCGTAGCGATGGCGATGGCGCTCGCTGATGTGCTCGCTGCCGTAGATGGCGCTCACCGCACTGCCACGGGCCAGATCGCATTCATAGGCGCCAAGGCGCATCGTGCCGCCCAGGTTGCCGTTGGCGGCGCGCTTTTCGAGCTGGTTGCCGTTCATCCACTCGGTCATCAGGCCGACCACGGCGTCCTTGCAGGGACCGAACTCCGTCGAGGATGCACCGGTGATGCCCGCCAGGTTTCGGGCCGCCTCGATGACCGCCATCTGCATGCCGAAACAGATGCCGAAATAGGGAATGTGGCGCTCGCGGGCAAAGGTCACCGCGGCGATCTTGCCGGCGGAGCCACGCTCGCCGAAGCCGCCGGGCACCAGGATGCCGTTGACGTTTTCCAGGTGATTGACGGCATCTTCGCGCTCGAAGATCTCCGAATCGATCCAGTTGAGGTGGACCTTCACCTTGTTGGCGATGCCGCCGTGGGCCAGGGCCTCGTTGAGCGACTTGTAGGCGTCGGCAAGGCCCGTGTACTTGCCGACCACGGCAATGGTGACCTCGCCATCGGGCTGACGCACGTCCTCGACGATGGTGCGCCAGGTCCCGAGGTCGGGTACCGCGTGGTCGGCGATGCCGAAGGCGGCCAGCACTTCGCGGTCGAGGCCGGCGTCGTGGTAGGCTATGGGCACCTGATAGATCGTATCGACATCCAGAGCCGGGATTACCGCGGATTCCCGGACATTGCAGAACAGCGCGATCTTGCGCCGATCGCTGGCCGGAAGCGGGTATTCGGAGCGGCAGACCAGGATGTCGGGCTGCAGACCGATCGAGCGCAGTTCCTTGACCGAATGCTGGGTCGGCTTGGTCTTCAGCTCGCCTGCAGCCTTCAGGTAGGGCACCAGAGTGTGGTGGATCAGGATGGCGTGCTGACGCGGCAGTTCCTGAACGAGCTGGCGCACCGCCTCGAAAAACGGCAGGCCCTCGATGTCGCCGACGGTGCCGCCGACCTCGCAGAGGACGAAATCGGCGTCATCGGTGTCGGCCTGGACATAGTGCTTGATGACGTCGGTGACATGGGGGATGACCTGGACCGTGCCGCCCAGGTAGTCGCCGCGCCGCTCCCGGCTGATGACATCGGAATAGACACGTCCGCTCGTCACCGTGTCGCTCTTGCGCGCGGGAACACCGGTGAAACGCTCGTAATGGCCCAGATCCAGGTCGGTTTCGGCACCGTCGTCGGTGACGAAGACCTCGCCGTGCTGGTACGGGCTCATGGTGCCCGGATCGACGTTGAGATAGGGGTCGAACTTCCTCAGGCGCACACGATAGCCACGCGCCTGGAGCAAGGCTCCCAATGCAGCCGTCGTCAGGCCCTTGCCCAGGGATGAGACCACGCCGCCGGTGACAAATACATACCGCGCCATGGGAGGTCAGCCTATCACAACGGCGCGCCTGCCCAACCTCTGAAGAGGCTGGCAGTCACGTCTGGCTGTGGATGAACCCGCGGCGCTTTGCGGGCGCCTCATTCTGCTGCCGGAACGCTGGGTTCGGCCGGGGCCTGGGTCGCCTCGGGCACCATCTGGCCGCCTTCGGTCGGGATCGAATCCACGATCGAGGTCGGCGTACCCTGGTTCGACATGATGATCGTCAGCGTCAGGCTGGAGATAAAGAACAGGGTTGCGACGATCGCGGTCGCCCGGGTCAGCAGATTGGCCGTGCCGCGGGCGGACATGAAGCCGCCCATGCCGCCACCACCACCGCCGCCACCTCCGCCCATGCCGAGGCCGCCGCCCTCGCTGCGCTGCAGCAGGACGAGACCCACGATGGCCGTGGCAAAAAGGACGTGCAGGACGACGAGGATCGTCTCCATGGATCGGCTTTACCCGTGACGGTTTCGAACTGAACGCGGCCACACAGACCGTGTGCGCGAGCCTTTAACACAGGCTTTCGGGCGATGCCATAGCGACACCGCCGGTTTGTGCGCTCAAAGCCCGGCGATACCCGTGTTCCAGCTCGGCCCTGCGCCGCCGGTGAGCAGCTTCCGGCGGGCGTCCCAGGCGACCGCACAGACGCGGCCGAAGGGCCAGGCGGCGGGGGCTTCGGCGGCGGTCTGGATCTGATGCCCCGCCTTCGCCATGCGCTTGCGGACGTTTGCGGGGATGCGGTGGTCGACAACGGTTTCGCGACCCTGGCAGTGCACGCGCGGATGATCCACCGCCGCCTGCAAGCGCATCTTGTGATCGATCATATTGAGGAAGGTGTGCAGCACACCGGTCTCAATGCGGTAGCCGCCCGATCCCGATCCGGCAAACACCGGCTTGCCGCGGCGTGCAGCCACGATAGCGGGCGCGGCAAAGATCGGCATCTTGCCCGGCGCGATCGAATTGGGCAGGCCCGGCCGGGGATCGAAGTTTTGCATCGCATTGTTCAGGAAGCAGCCGACCTCGGGCACGTAGACGGTGGAGCCCCATGCGGAACCAATCGACATGCAACACGAAGCGAGGTTGCCCTGGCTGTCGGCGGCGGCAACCTGGCTGGTACCTTCCCTGCGTGCCAGCGAGCGCGGATCGGTGACCACATCGGGCGCCGGGCCGCTGGCGTCGAAGGGCCAGGGATCGCCGGCTTCCATGGGGCGGGCCAGGGCCCTGGTGCGTCGCAACAGCTTTTGGCGGGCCCTGGCGAAGTCCTTGCTTGCCAGACCATCCACGGGCGCACGGACAAAGTCCGGGTCGCCGTAGTGGCGCATGGAATCGGTAAAAGCGACACCGAGAGCCTCGGCCACCAGATGGCGGTATTCGAAGCTGTCCGGGCCGTAGTCTGCCAGGTCGTAGTGCTCGAGGATGTTGAGCGCCTCGTAGGACACCTGGTCGAAGCAGCTCGTGTAGTCGACATTGCGATAGCTGGCCGGCTGCTCCAGCAACACGCGCGGACGGTATGCCGCAAGATCATCGGCGGAAAGAATGCCGCCGACGGAGCGCATGTAGTCGCCCATCGCGCGCGCGATCCTGCCCCGGTAGAACGCATTGGGGCCCTTGGCCGCGACCGCCTTGATGGTGCGCGCCAACTGGCTGGTATCAAGGCGCTCGGGCCCCGCGGCGCGTCCCTGCCCTTCGCCATGGGGCAGCAGCACGGCCTGGGTTGCTTCCAGGTACTCGCCATCGGCCAGCCGCTGGGCGGTGGCCAGGCGGTCGGCAAAACTGAGCGTGATCCCGGCCTCGGCGATGCCGATCGCGGGTTCAAGAACGCGCTTGAGCGGCAGTTTGCCGAACAGTTCGTGGGTCAGGCAGAAGCCGGCGATCGCGCCGGGCACTGCCGGCGCCAGGGCGCCGAAGTCGGCCTTGTGCCCTTTCGTGAAGGGATGGCCGTAATAGGTTTCAGCGGCTTCCTCCACCTCGAACATCGCGGCATGGGCGGCTTGCGGCGCCCGGCAGTAGGTGTCGATCGTGACAAAGCGGTTGTGCTCGGCAAGCCAGACCGAGATATGCCCGTAGCCACCGATGCCGCAGGAAGCAGGCTCCACGACGAAGGAGACAAAGGCCGCCGCCGTCAGTGCGTCGATGGCATTGCCGCCCTGCCGGATCATCTCCACGCCTGCCTGCGCGGCAAGCGGGTGTCCGCCGCTGCAGATGCCGCGCTCGGCTTCAACCGGTGTGTGGGTAAAGAGAGGCTGGCTGGTGATCATGGCTTGCGGTTTCTCCCGGTGGCATTCAGTGCGGCGCGGCTTCCACGATGGTCCAGAAATCATCCGGCTTCAGGCTGGCGCCGCCGACCAGGGCGCCGTTGACATGGGGTACGCGCAACAACTCATGCGCATTGGCGGCATTGACCGAGCCGCCATAAAGCAGGCGCACGGCCTCGCCCTGGCTCTCCAGGATCGAAACCAGTTCGGCGCGAAGGACATCGTGGATCTCGGCGACATCGCCGGGGGTGGCCATATTGCCGGTGCCGATCGCCCAGATCGGCTCATAGGCCACCACGGTGTTGGCGCCATTGGCCGAGGGCGGCAGGGAACCTGCAAGCTGTCCTGTGACGACCTGGGCTGCCCTGCCCTGCTCGCGCTCCTCGGCGCTCTCGCCCAGACAGACAATGGCGACCAGGCCGGCACGGTGGGCGGCGGCGGCCTTGGCGGCGACCTGTGCGTCGTTCTCGGCGTGATCGCGGCGGCGCTCGGAATGACCGACAATGACATGGCTGCAGCCAAAGTCGGCGAGCATCGCCGCGGCGATATCCCCGGTGAAGGCGCCCTTGTCCTCGGCGTGGCAGTCCTGGCCGCCCACGGTGATCGGGTTGCCCGCCACGGCGGCCATCGCATTGGCAATCAGGATGGAAGGCGGACACACCAGCACGTCGCATCCGGGAGCCGATCCGGCGGCCTTGGCCTTCAGCGCCTCGATCAGCGCCATGCTGTCGGCCCGCAGGCCGTTCATCTTCCAGTTGCCCGCGATCAGCGACTTCATCACCACCTCGTTTCCTGACTGACAATCGGCTCATACCATGGGGCCGTGATCATGCCCAAGAGCCGTCGCGCTGGCGGCTGTCCGTGGTGGCGGTGAGGCCTCCTGCACGGGCTTGGAGCCGGGTTGCCGCCATGGGGCGCTCTCCCTAAGATGCGCGCCCTTTCGCCCCCCTGTTCCGTCTGTCTGGAAAGAAGCCGATCATGTTGACGCAGATGCGCAAAGGCGCCTCCTCCTGGCCGTCCAAGATTCTGCTTGGCGTGATTGCGCTTTCCTTTGTGGTCTGGGGCATGGGCGGCATCTTCACCGAGCGCAATGTCAACGTCGTGGGCAAGGTCGGCGATGTCGATATCGAGATCCAGCGCCTGCAGGCCGCCTACAACCAGCAGGCCCGGCAATTCGAAGGCCAGGGTTTCCAGATCGACCAGGGCGGCAATCTGTCGCGTGCGATCGCGCGGCTTGCCATGGAGCAGCTTGTCGAGAGCACGCTTTATCGCGCCACCGCCGAGGAGATGGGCGTGACGGTCGATGACGCAACCGTGCGCGCCGATATCGCAAGCAACGGCCTGTTCCAGGATGACGACGGCAGGTTCGATCCCGGCCGTTTCAGCACCCTCCTGATCAGCAACAATCTCTCCGAAGCGGCCTACGTCAGTTCTCTGCGCGGCCAGATCACGGATTCACAACTTCAAAACGGTATCGGCGCCATCCCCCGCGCTCCCGACCTGATGGTCGATCTGATCTATGGCTATCGCAACGAGCAGCGCACCGCCGAGATCACTGTCATTTCCAACGATGTGCTGGCTCCCACCGTCGCGCCGGAGCCTGGCGAACTGGAAGCCTTCTTCGAGGACCACGCTGACCGCTATCAGGCGCCCGAGTATCGCAGTGCCGACTACGTGGCGATCTATCCGGCCGACCTGGCCTCTGAAATGACCGCCACGGAGGCAGAACTCCAGCAGTACTACGACACCAACGAAGCACGCTGGGTCGATCCGGAGAAACGTGATGTCCGGCGCATGGCCTTTGCCACGCTTGAAGAGGCCCAGACCGCCAGCGACCGCGTGGCGGCAGGCGAAGACTTTGAGGCCGTGGCCGCCGACATGGGTACCGAGGTGCTCGACCTGGGCGTGGTTGGCCGCTCGGATCTCTTCGGCGACCTGACCGAGCCGATCTTCAACCTGGAGCAGGGCGAGGCCAGCGCGCCTATCGCCTCGCCGCTGGGCGGCTATCTCGTTGCGCAGGTCACCGCCATCGAACCCGAAGTCGTGATCAGTTTCGAGGATGCACGCGACGAGGTTGCCCGCCAGCTCGCGCTGGAAAAGGCCTATGACGCGATGTTTGACGTCGCCAACGATCTCGACGACATCCTGGCCAACGGCGACACCATCGCCGATGCCGCCGATACCCTGGGCCTGCCGCTCAAGTCCGTGAGCCGCATCGATGCTTCGGGCAATGCGCTTGACCCGCTATCGCTCCAGGCGATCCCGGATGCGCCGGAGTTCCTGCCCGAGCTCTTTGCCGCCGAGCAGGGCTTTGCGTCGCCGGTGATCGAAACCGCTGATGGCGGTCTGCTGGCCCTGGAGGTGACGCAGATGGAAGCCGCCCGTCCGCTGACCTTCGAGGAGGCCCGGGACCGTGTCGCCAGCGACTGGCAGATCGAACGTCAGGGTGATCTTGCCGCCCAGGCGGCCGATCAGGCCGTCGCCGGGCTCGACGCGGTGCGTCAGCTCGACAGCGTCTTCCCGGACATCGCCGTGACGGTGACACAGCCCGATCCCTTCCGCCGCAGCGAGACGCCCGATATCGAGGGCGTCCACCTCGACGTTACTGCAGCCCTGTTCGCCGCCCGGCCCGGTGATGTCATCGTGATGCCGGCCGATGGCCAGGAGGCGCAGGTGATTGCGCGACTGCTGTCCGTGGAGCCTGCCGACCCGGCCGGAGATGAGGAAGGCGTCATCGCCCTGCGCGACAACCTTACCAGTGCCATGATCAGCGATCTGGGTGATCAGTTCCGCGCCAAGCTGCGCGCCGACAACGACATCACCATCGATCAGACGATGATCGACCAGTATTTCTGATCATGGACGTCCTTCCCGACTACGACGCCTTCGAGGCCGGCTACCGCAAGGGCAAACCCCAGGTCGTCTGGACCAAGCTGGTCGCCGATCTGGAAACCCCGGTGTCGGCCATGATGAAGCTGGCCGGCGGCCAGACGCATGCCTTTCTGCTTGAATCGGTCGAAGGCGGTGCGGTGCGCGGCCGTTACTCGATCATCGGCCTCAAGCCGGATCTGATCTGGCGCTGCAGCGACGACCGGGCCGAGATCAACCGCAATGCGCGCTACGATCCCGACGCCTTCGTCGCCGAGCCAGTCGGGGCGATCGAATCCCTGAAGCAGCTCGTGCGGGCCTGCCATATCGACCTGCCCGAATCCCTGCCACCCATGGCGGCCGCGCTGGTCGGTTATGTCGGCTACGAGATGGTGCGCCTGATGGAGCGCCTGCCGACGCAGGAGCCACGTACCATCGACGTGCCGGATGGTTATCTGGTGCGGCCCACGATCATGGCGATCTTCGACAATGTCGCCGACGAAGTGACCGTCGTGACCCCGGTATGGCCTTCAGCCGAAGTCAGCGCACGTGCGGCCTATGGCCGGGCCTGCGAGCGCCTGGCCGATGTCGTTGCCGATTTCGACCGGCCACTGGGTCACCACCAGGAACTCGCGGTACCCGAGAGTCTGCCGGATCCGGTCTCCAACACCAGCCACGAGCGTTTCCTGGAAATGGTCGATGCCGGCAAGGACTATATTGCCGCTGGCGATGCCTTCCAGATCGTGCTGTCGCAGCGTTTCGATGTGCCGTTCACCCTGCCTCCGCTGGCCTATTATCGCGCTCTGCGACGGGTGAACCCCTCGCCTTTCCTGTTCTATCTCGATTTCGGAGACTTCTCCGTGGTCGGCTCCAGCCCGGAGATCCTGGTGCGGGTGCGCGACGAGAAAGTGACGATCCGGCCGCTGGCCGGCACCCGCAAGCGCGGCATCGACCGTGCGGACGACGAGCGCCTGAGCGAGGAGCTTCTGGCCGACCCGAAGGAACGGGCCGAGCATCTGATGCTGCTCGACCTGGGTCGCAACGATGTCGGACGGGTATCGAAGATCGGCACGGTCAGCGTCACCGAGCGCTTCCAGATCGAGTACTACAGCCACGTCATGCACATCAGCTCGAACGTCGAGGGCGAGCTTGATCCGGCCTACGACGCGATCGACGCGCTGGTCGCGGGTTTCCCGGCCGGGACGGTGAGCGGTGCGCCAAAGGTGCGCGCCATGGAGATCATCGACGAGCTGGAGACCGATCGCCGGGGCGTGTACGGCGGCGCCATCGGCTACTTCTCGGCCAACGGCTCGATGGACACATGCATCGCCTTGCGCACCGCGGTGATCAAGGACGGTGTGCTGCACGTCCAGGCCGGCGCCGGTGTCGTTGCCGACAGCGTACCCGAGGCCGAACATCAGGAATGTCACAACAAGGCGCGGGCCCTGCTGCGCGCCGCCGAGGAAGCCATCCGCTTCGCAGGACGCGGCAATCTCAATCGCTGAAGCGCTACCGGTTCGCGTGCTGGGCCAGGATCATCGTCCGGTCGGCGATGATGCGGCTTGCCGGCACCAGCAGGACGCCGCGGGCCTGCGCCTGAGGGAGCCATATCCCCAGCGCGGTAATGGTTGCGTCATGGGGGTGGCCGATGCCGATGGCAAAACCCTGACTGCCCGCGATCTGCTCGAGATGGTCGAGCTGGGCAAGGATCGCCGCGACCTCCGGCGTGTTGTCGATGAAGACATCGCGCCGTGCCGCGGGGATGCCGCTTTCCAGGGCGCTGTCGTA
The DNA here is from genome assembly GCA_937880925.1 of uncultured Rhodospirillaceae bacterium. Lineage (GTDB taxonomy): Bacteria > Pseudomonadota > Alphaproteobacteria > SP197 > SP197 > CALGGB01. Next base: position 10,591 of record CALGGB010000321.1, read on the forward strand.
GGCGACCGAGCCGGCACTGGTCACCGAATCGACAAACAGCAGGTTCCGGCGCTGCAGTTCGGCCATGACCAGGGTCATGGCCTGGCGGTCCTGGGTCAGCAGGCTGCCCATGTGGTTGTTGACGCCCACGTAGCCAGAAAAACGATCAAGGTTCCAGGCCAGTTCCGCGGCAAGGTGCTGGGGATCGAGGTTCTCCAGCAGTGCGTGCGGGCCCGGATCGACGGTTGGGTCAATGGGCTCCATCGGCAGGTGCAGGAAAAGCTCGTGGCCATTCGCCGCGGCCAGGCGCGTCTGTTCATCAAGGCCTTCGCCATAGGGAATGAAGGCCATGGTCAACGGCCCCGGCAGCGCCGAGACACGGGCACTGCGGGCAGCGTTGAGACCCAGGTCGTCGATCAAAATCGCGATCATCGGCGGGCCGGGCAGATCGCCCGGTGACGGCCCGATGGCATCGTCCTGGCGCAGGGGCCCCGATTCCGTGATGGCGACTTCCGGTTCGGATTGCGGGTTCCCTGAATCGGCGGGACGTTCACCCGGCAGCGGGGCGCGCTCAGGCAGCGGATTGTCGTTGTCCCCGGTCAGCCACCAGGTCGATTGCATCACGACGGAAGCGGCTTCTGCCTCCTGCTGATGCTCCAGAACGCCGTAGAGCAGCGCGATTTCCGGCATCGTGTGCGGCGCGCCGGGGCGGCTTGCCACCGACGGTTCAGGCTCCTCCTGCGCGGTGAGCAGGAGATAAAGTTCGCCGGGCCGGTGTGGCGCTCCCGGCCGGATAGGGGTCGGTTGGGTGGCGGCAACCTGGTCGCGCGCAAGCCATTGCAGGGCCAGTTCGGAGCCCTTGTGGGGCTCACCCGGACGCACCTGGCCCGCCGGCGCGGGAGCCGGGTTGTCGGTGACACCGAAGCGGAAGAAGAGCAGGGCCAGTTCTGCCGGACCATGCGCCGGGCCGCTGACGACCCGCGGGGTCGCCTGCTGTTCGGCCTGTGCTTCGGGCGGCGGAAGCGGTGCGATGGAAATCGCGGAAGTCTTCACAGGCTCCGGCGGCGGTGTCTGGGTGTCGTCAACGGCCGTCCTCGAGAAAACAGAGGGGGCCACAGGGATCATCAGGGAGGTGGCAAGCCAGCCTCCAAGGAGCCCCGCGGCCGCAGCGCCCGCAACCCAGCAGACCGGCATGGCCAGGCGCCGAACCGGTCGAAGGGCTGCGGCTAGGCGAGGTCGCAGGGTGGAGGCTTGCCCATGCTTCATGGCGGCGCAGTCTCCATGTGATGCCGCGGGCGCGCAAGACGCGGCCAGCCGCGTTGTTCCGCGCGGACTTGCACGTTATGTTCCGCCCCCACCTGCCCCGGAACCGACGCCATGCCGTCCGCCAGCGAACAACCCCACCTCGTGCTGATCGATAACTACGACAGCTTTACCTACAACCTGTGGCATTACCTGGGACAGCTTGGCGCGCACACGGTGGTGCACCGCAACGACCAGACCACGGTCGACCGAGTGATGGAGACCGGCTGTGACGGCATCGTCATTTCGCCCGGTCCCTGCGATCCCGACCGGGCCGGTATCTGCCTGGACCTGATCGCGCGGGCGGCGCGGGAGAACATGCCCCTGTTCGGCGTCTGCCTTGGCCATCAGGCCATCGGCCAGGCCTTCGGGGGCCAGATTGAACGCTCGCCTGTGCCCATGCATGGCAAGGTCTCCTCGGTCAGCCATGACGGCAGCGGCGTCTTCCGCCAGATTGCCAATCCGTTCCAGGCGACGCGCTACCATTCCCTGACCATCGCGCCGGACAGCGTTCCAGATTGCCTTGCGGTGAACGCCACGGCCGACGACGGTGTCATCATGGGCGTGCGGCACCGCGAACTGCCGATCCACGGCGTCCAGTTTCACCCTGAAAGCATCGAGTCCGAGCATGGTCATGCGCTGCTGCGCAACTTCCTGGGCGAGATAGAGATCCGGAGGCGCAAGTGAGCCAGCCAGCAACCGACCTCAAACCCTTCATCGCCAAAGTCGCCACGGGTACCCCCCTCTCGGCACAGGACGCCGGTGCGGCCTTCGATGTCATCATGGAGGGGCAGGCGACAGCTTCCCAGCTTGGCGGTTTCCTGATGGCCCTGGCGGTGCGTGGCGAAAGCGTCGAGGAGATCGCCGGCGGCGCACGCGCCATGCGCGCCCGCATGCACCGCATGTCCGCCCCGGAAGGCGCTATTGACATCGTCGGCACCGGCGGCGACGGGCGCCGCACCCTCAACATTTCCACGGCCACCGCTCTGGTGGTGGCAGGTTGCGGCGTGACCGTGGCCAAACACGGCAACCGGGCCGCCTCCTCCCAGTCCGGCGCGGCCGATGTCCTTTCCGCCCTGGGCGTCAACCTGGACGCCGATTACGAGACGGTTCAGCGCGCCATCGATGCCGGCCTGGGATTCATGATCGCGCCGCGCTACCACAGCGCCATGCGCCACGTCATGCCCACGCGCATCGAGCTGGGCGCGCGCACGGTGTTCAACCTGCTGGGGCCGCTGTGCAATCCGGCCGAGGTGAAACTCTACATGCTGGGCGTTCCGGCCCAGCGCTGGGTCGAACCGGTGGCCCGGGTGCTGGGTGAACTGGGCGCCGATCGCGCCTGGGTCGTCCACAGCGGCGACGGCTGCGATGAACTGACGCTTTCGGCGCCCAATACCGTTGCGGTGCTGGAAAGCGGCAAGGTCACCATGATTTCTGTCAGTGCCGCCGACGCGGGCCTGACCGATCACCCGTTCTCCGCAATCGGCGGCGGCAGCCCGGCAGAGAATGCGCAGGCCCTTGCGGCGCTGCTCGACGGTGCCGCGGGTGCCTACAGGGACACCGTGCTGCTCAATGCGGCAGCCTCGCTGATCGTTGCCGGCAAGGCTGGCGACCTCAGGCAGGGTGCAACCATTGCCGCGCGTGCGATCGACAGCGGTGCAGCCCGCGAAAGCCTTGCGCGGCTGGTTGCCATCACCACAGGCAAGGATTGAACGCGCGTGGCCGATATCCTGGAGAAAATCTGCGCCGACAAGCGCATCCACGTTGCCGCCTGCAAGGCCCGGCGCTCCCTCGCCGACCTTGAGGCCGCCGCACAGGTCACATCTGATCCACTGGGGTTCGCGAACGCTCTGGAAGCAGGTGCGGCCGCTGGCGGCTGGGGCCTGATTGCCGAAATCAAGCGCGCCTCGCCCAGCGCGGGTGAGATCCGCCCGGATTTCGATCCTGCTTCTCTGGCAAGGGCCTATCGTGCCGGTGGCGCCTCCTGTCTGTCGGTGCTGACCGACGAACCCTACTTCAAGGGTCAGGACAGCTATGTCCTGGAAGCGAAGACGGCGAGCAAATTACCCTGTCTTCGCAAGGACTTCATGATCGATCCTTATCAGGTGGTTGAAGCCCGCGCGATCGGTGCTGACTGCATCCTGATCATCATGGCCGCGGTCGATGACGGACTGGCAGCCGAGCTGGCGGACACGGCGGCGGCCTGGAAACTCGACGTTCTGGTCGAAGTGCACAACGGTGAGGAGCTGGACCGCGCGCTCAGGTTTGAAAGCCGTCTTCTGGGCATCAACAACCGCAACCTGAAGACCCTGGCGGTCGATCTGGCGACCACCGAGGCTCTGGCGCCCCGTGTGCCGGAGGGCCGCGTGGTGGTCTGTGAAAGCGGCATCAAGCGCCATGAAGACCTGACGCGCATGGCAGCCAGCGACGTGCGCTGCTTCCTCGTCGGCGAACACCTGATGCGCCAGCAGGACGTCACCGCTGCGACGAAGGAGCTTCTGGGGTACCGGCCCGGGGCGGCGGCTGCGACATGAGCGGGCGTCTTACCCATCTCGACGACGCGGGCAATGCCCGCATGGTCGATGTCTCCGACAAGGAGGATACCGTACGCATTGCCGTGGCGCAGGGCCGCGTGGCGATGCTGCCCGAGACCCTTGCGCTGATCGTCGACGGCAAGGTCGCCAAGGGGGATGTCCTGGCGGCGGCCCGTATTGCCGGGATCATGGCGGCCAAGAAGACTTCGGACCTGATTCCCCTCTGCCATCCCCTCGCCCTCTCCAAGGTCGAGGTCGTGCTGGAGCCTGACGGCGAAGGTTCGGCCATCGCGATCACCGCGACCTGCAAGCTGACCGGGCGAACTGGCGTGGAAATGGAGGCCCTGACAGCGGTCTCCGTTGCAGCGTTGACGGTCTACGACATGTGCAAGGCCGTGGACCGCGGCATGACCATCGAGGCCGTGCGGCTGACCCACAAGTCCGGCGGAAAGTCGGGAACCTGGGAGCGGCCATGATCCCCGTTGCCGATGCACGGCGGCGCATCCTGGAAGCGTTTTCGGCGTTGCCTGCCGAGCAGGTTGCGATTTCCCAGGCAGACGGCCGGGTGCTGGCCCAGGATGTCGCCGCCCGCGTCACCAAGCCGCCCCAGGACGTCTCGGCCATGGACGGTTATGCCGTGCGCGCCGTCGACGTCGCCAGCGTGCCGGTTGACCTCAAGGTGGTCGGCGAGGCCCCGGCCGGAGGCGCCTATGACAGGTCTCTGGCGCAGGGCGAGGCCGTGCGCATTTTCACCGGCGGACCCCTGCCCGAAGGCGCTGACGCCATTGTCATTCAGGAAAACACCGACCGTGACGGCGACCGTGTGACGGTCAGGAAGAGTGCCGATGCCGGACGCTTCGTGCGTGCCCGCGGGCTCGACTTTCATGCGGGCGACATCGGCTGCACCGCCGGCGAGCGGCTGGGTGCGCGCCAGATCGGCCTGATCGCGGCGATGAACGTGCCCTGGGTCATGGTCACGCGCCGGCCCCGCATCGCCATCCTGGGCACGGGCGATGAGATCGTGAACCCGGGTGATCCGCTGGGGCCCAACCAGATCATCTCCTCCAATTCGCTCGCTCTGGCGGCCATTGCGCGCGAGGCCGGCGCCGAAGCCCTCAACCTTGGCATTGCAACCGATAACGAGGCCTCTCTGCGCGGAATGATCGCCGGCGCGCGCCAGGCGGACCTGCTGGTCGTGTCGGGCGGTATGTCGGTGGGCGAGCATGACCTCGTCCGTCATGTTCTGGGCGACGACGGGCTGGCGCTCGATTTCTGGAAGATTGCCATGCGTCCGGGTAAGCCGCTGACGTTCGGCCGCCTGGGCGATACCCCCATGCTGGGCCTGCCTGGCAATCCGGTTTCCACGCTGGTATGCGGGCACCTTTTCCTGCGGCCCGCCATCGGCCGCATGCTGGGCCTTGCCCGCGAGGATGATGGCGAGGACCGGGCGCAGCTTGGCAGTGATCTCAAGGCCAACGACGAGCGCGAGGACTACCTGCGCGCCCGTCTGGAGCGCGACGCGCAAGGAAACTGGATCGCGACGCCCTTCGGGGCGCAGGACAGTTCCATGTTGGCAACCCTCGCCCGGGCCGATTGTCTGGTCGTGCGCGCGCCCCATGCGCCCGCTTCGCCGGCCGGCGAGACGGTGCGCATCGTCCGCCTCTAGGCTGGGTTGAGGGTGTTCTTCTCCTGGTCCCTTCGGGAAGACATGGCGGGAACAAGGCACAGACCGGGCACAGTGTTGACACAAAGTGCGAACGCATCTAGAACAAGTGCCGACGTTGGCGATTTGTTCCATATCTAGTGGGGATGCGCATATGTTGACTCGCAAGCAGCAGGAACTCCTGCTCTTCATCAACGAGCGGCTTGGCAAGGACGGGGTTTCGCCCTCCTTCGACGAGATGAAGGATGCTGTCGGCCTGAAGTCCAAGTCGGGCATTCACCGCCTGATCACGGCGCTGGAGGAGCGCGGCTTTATCCGCCGCCTGCCCCACCGCGCCCGCGCCCTGGAGGTGCTGAAGCTGCCGCCCGGCGCTGGCGAGCAGATTTCGACCCTGGCGGTGATCGAGGGCGCCCGCGAGCAGCCCGTGGCCCGCCGGGCGCCGGCCATGGCGAGCAACGACGACGGCACCATTTCGCTTTCGCTGCACGGCAAGATTGCCGCGGGCACGCCCATCGAGGCGCTTTCCGACCCGACGCGCAGCTTCGACGTGCCCGCCTCCATGGTCGGCAGCCGCGATTGTTACGCGCTGGAGATCGAAGGCGATTCGATGATCGACGCGGGTATCCTCGACGGCGACATCGTGGTCGTGGAGCGTTGCCAGACGGCCGAGAACGGCACCATCGTCGTCGCCCTGGTGGATGACAACGAAGCGACGCTGAAGCGCCTGCGCCGCCATCGCGATTCCATCGCGCTGGAACCGGCCAACGCCGCCTATGAAACGCGCATCTTCGGCCCGGACCGGGTGAAGCTGCAGGGCCGTCTGGTCGGGCTGGTCCGCAGCTACTAGAGCTACCGCGCAGGGCTCCAGGGCCTTATGCCTCTTTCCCGGGCGAGGGTGTCGACAGCGACGCCCTCGCCCGTGAACGTTATGGCATGGGCGCCCCAGCGCCAGAGATCGAAACGGTCGATCACGCCCAGTGGCGCTGGACAAGCGACCTTCACCGGCACCAGTGCCACGATGAAGTCGGCGGTGGCGCAATCTTCGGCCAGGGCTCCGGGATCGCTGACCACGGAGACCAGCGGACCGTCCGGTACGCGGTAGAGGCAGGCCAGCCGGTCGCATCGCAGTGTGTCGTCGGGGCTGACCTCACCCGCCCCCGGCCATGGCACCTGCGCCACATCCCCTGACATACGGCTCCAGGCCTCGCGCGCAAAAGCGTCGCGGCGCAGGGTGGACATCGCAAGCGTCCCATCGGACATGCGCAGAGCGACCAGATCGGCATCGCCGTTGACCAGGATGTCGGGTGGACGGGCCATCACGCAAAAGACGGCCGCAATGGCAAGGCCCGCGATGCCGGCCAGCCGCCACCGCCCACGCCACAGGCATAGCCAGAGCAGGCCAAAGCCCGCCGCCACCAGGGCCCAGGGCGATGCATGGGGCAGCGAGAGATGGGCCAGGGGCAGATCGGCGGTCCAGCGCGCGATGGCGAGGATGCCTTCGATGCCCCAGCCCATCGGCACCAGTGCCACGGCTTCCAGGCCCAGCGGCATCAGCAGAAGCGCCAGCAGGCCCCACGGCATCACCCAGACCGCAAAGAGAGGCACGGCGAACAGATTGGCAAGAGGCCCCCAGGTGGCGATGCGTCCGAAATGGCCGAGAACGAAGGGCGCGGTGGCGGCATTGGCGATCAGTGTCGTGATCGCGATGCCGGCGAGATAAAGACCCAGCCTGCCATGGAAGCTCTGCGCCGCGCGCCAGCCGGGCACCCGGTCGCGCAGCGCCTCCCACATGGCGACCAGTCCCAGGACGGCGGCAAAGGAAAGCTGGAAGCTGGCGCCTGTGGCAACATGGGGAGCGATGATCAGGATTGCGGTCGCCGCCAGCGCGACCATGCGCAGGGAGATCGCCTGGCGCCCGATCATCACCGCAAAGAGCACGACAAAGGTCATCAGGAAGGCGCGCTGGGTCGGCACCGTCATGCCGGAAATCAGCAGATAGCCGAAGGACACGATCAGGGCTGCGATGGCGGCCCAGGCCTTGATCGGCCGGTGCAGTGCCAGGGGCTCGGAAAGCGCCAGCAGCAAACGCACGACGAAGAAGGCAATCGCCGCAACCATGCCCAGATGCAGGCCGGAAATGGCCAGAAGATGCGCCAGGCCTGAATCGCGGATCACCGCCAGCGTATCCTCGGGAACGCCGCCGCGTTCCCCGGTCAGCAGCGCGGCGGCAACACCGCCGGTCTCGCCTGGCAGGACTGCGACGATGCGTTGGGTCGCGGCCAGACGTACCCGCTCGATGGCCGATCCGGCCCGCTGCCAGAAGCCGGCCTCGCCGCCCTCCCCGGCCGACTGCAATGGACCGACTGCAAAGCCCACGCCGCCGATTCCCTCGAACCACGCCGCGCGGCCGAAATCGTAACCACCGGGCCAGGCCGGACCCGGCGGCGCGCGCAGGATGGCCAGGATGGAGACCATGGCGCCGGGCACGGGCTCGATACCGCCATGGGTGCGCACGGTGATCCGCACGCGGCGCGGGGTCGCCTCGGGCTCCAGCCGGGCAATGACCGGGCTGTCGATCACGATACGGATGTCGTTCTCGCGAGGCTCCACTTCGAAGAGCCGGCCGCTGACCGGCACCGGGCCGATCTCGCGCGTCAGAAGCGGTCCCGCGACCCGCCAGGTCTCCCACTGCGCCAACCCAAAACCTGCCGCCACGACCGCCAGGGCGAAAAAGCACAACGCAAGGCCGCGTTGGTTGCGCAGAACGAGGCACGCCACCAGCAGGATGGCCGCCGCCACGGAGCCTGCCCAGGCCCAGGGTTCACCGGGCAGGCTGAAGTAGAGCGCAATGCCGGTGAGCAGACCCACCGGCAGCCATAGCGGCCATTGCTCGCGTTCGTCCGCAAGCATCCCGGCCAGGGAGTGGAGCACACGCAACCGCGCCATGGCCCATGCTAGAACAGGCGCAAGCGGATCGTATCGCTTTGGTTGCAGAGCGGGGCAACCCTGCGCCTTGTCGCGCCGCTTCGATCTGTTAAACAGACGCCCGCTTTCCAGCAGGATGCAAACCATGACCGTTGTGACGCGCTTTGCGCCCTCCCCGACCGGATTCCTCCACATAGGCGGCGCCCGGACGGCCCTCTTCAACTGGCTCTATGCCCGTCACACCGGCGGCAAGTTCCTGTTGCGCATCGAGGACACGGACAAGGAACGCTCCACCCAGGAAGCCATCGCTGCGATCATGGAGAGCCTTTCCTGGCTGGAACTCGACGCCGACGAGGAGCCGCTGTTCCAGTCGACGCGCGCGCAGCGCCACGCCGAGGTGGCCCGGGAGATGCTGGCCGCCGGAAAGGCCTATCGCTGCTACTGCTCGCCCGAGGAACTGCAGGCGATGCGCGATGCCGCGCGCGCGGAGGGCCGCCCGGTGCGCTACGACGGCACCTGGCGCGACCGCGACCCTTCGCAAGCACCTGCGGGGGTGAGCCCGGTGATCCGTCTGAAGGCTCCCCAGGAGGGCGAGACCAAGATCGTGGACCGGGTGCAGGGCGAGGTCACCGTCGCCAATGCCCAGCTCGACGATCTGATCCTGCTGCGCTCCGACGGCACGCCGACCTACATGCTGGCCGTGGTGGTCGACGACCACGACATGGGTGTCACCCATGTGATCCGTGGCGACGACCACATGACCAATGCGTTCCGCCAGACCCAGATCTTCCAGGCCATGGGATGGGACGTGCCGGTGTTTGCCCATGTGCCGCTGATTCACGGGCCGGACGGCGCCAAGCTTTCCAAGCGTCACGGGGCCGTGGGCGCAGAGGCCTATCGCGACATGGGCTTCCTGCCTGAAGCCATGCGCAACTACCTGCTGCGCCTGGGCTGGGGCCATGGCGATGACGAGATCATCGCGACCGGGCAGGCGATTGAATGGTTCGATCTCGACGGCATCGGTCGCTCGCCCTCCCGCTTCGACATGGCCAAGCTGACTGCGCTCAACCTGCACTACATGAAGGAGGCCGATGGCGGGCGTCTGGCACGCCTGACGGCGCCGCTGCTGGCCGCCCGGCTTGACCGTGCCCTGGACCAGAGCGAGATGGCCTTGCTGACCGCGGCCATGCCTTCCATGAAGGAGCGCGCCAAGACCCTGGTGGAACTGGCCGAGCAGACCGAATTCTACTTCCACCCGCGCCCCGTCAGGCCCGATGAAAAGGCATCCAAGGTGCTCACCCCCGAGGCACGGGCGGCGATCGCGGAATTGCGCGAGGAACTCGCCACGGTTGCCGAATGGTCTGCGGAGGCTCTGGAGGCGGTTGTGCGCGGCTATGCCGAGCGCGTGGGTCTCGGTCTGGGCAAGGTTGCCCAGCCCTTGCGCGCCGCGTTGACGGGCCGCACCGTTTCGCCACCGGTCTTTGATGTCATGGCCGTCTTCGGCCGTGATGAAGCGCTCGCCCGCCTGCAGGACGCCACCGTCGTCTGATCGTCACGTCGGCGTCACCAGCGGGTGTTTGCGCAGCTTCGGCCATTGCCTGTACATTGAGGGTTCAATTCCGTGGTTTGCGCGGCACAACGCTTGCGCGGAATTCAAAAACAAAGGCCGCATGGCAGGAAGGATACCCTTGGATGTCGCTTGA
>CALGGB010000322.1 GCA_937880925.1 uncultured Rhodospirillaceae bacterium
CGCGCCGTCGGCGTCACCTGGCACGAGGGCGAGCGCGAGGTGAGCGCGCGCGCCGATGCCGAGGTGGTGGTCTGCGGCGGTGCGATCAACTCGCCCCAGCTTCTCCAGGTTTCCGGCATAGGTCCCGGCGCCCTGCTGCGCGACATCGGTGTCACGCCACTGGTAGATCTTCCCGGCGTCGGCGAGAACCTGCAGGATCACTATCAGTCGCGCCTGGTGCACGAGTGCAAGGCACGCATGTCGATGAACGACGATGTCTCGAGCTGGTGGCGCAAGGCGCGCGTCGGCCTGCAGTTCCTCACGAGCCGCAGCGGCCCCTTGTCGGTCAGCGCCGGCGAGGTCGGCGTCTTCGCCCGCACCCGTCCGGAGCTGGCGACCCCCGATGTGCAGTTCCACTTCATCGCCTTCAGCGCCGACCGGCCGATGGAGGGCCTCCTGCACGACTATTCCGGCGTCACCTTCTCGGTCTGCCAGCTGCGCCCCGAGAGCCGCGGCTACGTCCGCGCCCGCGCCGCGGATGGCCGCACCCGCCCCGCCATCCAGCCCAACTTCCTGGATGCCGAGGTCGACCGGCGCACGATGGTGGAAGGCCTGAAGATCGGCCGTCGCATCACCGCCCAGGACGCCTTCGCCCGCCATGTGAAGCGCGAGGCACTGCCCGGCCCGGACGTGCAGAGCGACGACGAGTTGCTCGCCTACATCCGTGAGACCGGTGCGACCATCTACCACCCGTCGGGCACCTGCAAGATGGGACAGGACCCCATGGCCGTGGTCGACGAACGCCTGCGGGTGCGCGGTATTGCCGGCCTGCGTGTCGCCGATTGCTCGATCATGCCGACCGTGATCTCAGGCAACACCAACGCACCGGCCATCATGATCGGCGAGAAATGCGCAGCGATGATGCAGGAGGATCTGGCAGGCTGAGCGGCCTCAGCGCCGCGGCGTCTGTTCGATCTTGGCGCAAGGGAGGTACTGGCCGCGGCCGCGTTCGGCAGTGACCTTGCCGTCGTGCCAGACGACCTCGCCACGTGACAGGGTGGTCACCGGCCAGCCTGTCACCTTGCGTCCCTCGTAGGGCGTGTAGTCGACGGCGTCGTGCAGCATACCCTGCTCGATGGTCACTTCCCGCTTGGTGTCCCAGATCGCAATGTCGGCATCGCAACCCACCGCGATGCTGCCCTTGCGCGGATAGAGGCCGTACATCTTCGCGTGGTTCGTGGCGGTCAGGGCGACGAAACGGTGGATGTCGAAGCGACCCTTGCCCACGCCTTCGCTGAAGAGCAGGGGCAGGCGCACCTCCAGGCCCGGAACGCCGTTGGGCACCTTGTTGAAGGGGGTGCCGGGTCCGCCGCGCATCTTGCCTTCCGGATCGTTGTAGCGGTAGGGCGCATGATCGCTGGAGAGCACATCGAAGGTGCCGTCGGCCAGGCCGCGCCAGACGAACTCCTGGTTGGCGGCATCGCGCGGCGGCGGGCTGCACATGCACTTGGCGCCCTCGAAACCGGGCTGGTCGAGGTCGTCTGCCGTCAGGAACAGGTACTGGGGGCAGGTCTCGGCATGGATGCGCATGCCGCGCTGCTGCGCCCAGCGGATCTGTTCGATCGCCTCGCGGCCGGAGACGTGAACCAGCAGGATCGGCACATCGGCAACCTCGGCCAGACTGATGGCGCGGTGGGTCGCTTCCCGCTCGGCGACCATGTGGTGGGCTTCCGCGTGATACTTGGGCGCGGTCTTGCCGGCATCGATCAGGCGCTGGGTCAGCCAGACGATGATGTCGTGGCTTTCGGCATGAATCATCACCATGGCCTTCTCGCGGCCCGCAATCTCCAGCACGTCCAGCACCTGATTATCGGCCAGCTTCAGGGACTGATAGGTGAGGTAGATCTTGAAGCTGGTGTAGCCGTCCGCGATCAGAGCCGGCAGTTCCTGGCCCAGAACCTGGGGCGTGGGATCCGAGACGATCAGGTGAAAGGCGTAGTCGATCACCGCCTTGGGCCCGGCCAGCGCGTGATAGTCCTCCACGACCTGGCGCAGGGACTCGCCCTTGTACTGGGCGGCAAAGGGCATGACCGTCGTGGTGCCGCCACAGGCTGCCGAGACCGTCGCCGAATGGAAGTCGTCGGCGCTCATGACGCCGAAGGAGGAACGCTGCTCGATATGGCAGTGGCTGTCGATGCCGCCCGGCATCACCAGCCTGCCGCGGGCGTCGATCTCGTCGGCGCCACGGTCCAGGCTGTCGGCCAGGGCGACGATACGGCCGTCCCGTATGCCGATGTCGGCCGGGCCGATATCGGATGCGGTTGCCACGGTGCCGCCGCGAATAACCAGATCGTAGGCTGCCATGATGCTGCTCTCCATGCCCGATTGCCGCCCAAGCCTAGGTCGGACGGTGCGACTTTGCCATCGTACTGGTCGGCTGGGACCAGGATATCCACCGCATCTTGCCTAGGCATGTGACAAGCAGGGCCTGACTGTGGTGGAATGCCGCCACTTCGATTTTCTCTTCCATACTGCGGCGCCTGGGCACGGGCGGCGTGCGGACGGCATGACAACGGCGGGCAACACAGCACGGCGGCCTCGAATCGACAGCGAGGCCGATCCCAACTACCGCGTCGAGGTGCAGAACCTCGATACGCGTGTGCTCGCGCGCATCACGAAGATGGCGTTTCGCTACCGCGCCCGCATGGCCCTGGCGATTGTCGCCACCATCGGTGCCGCGATCTTCCAGCTTTTCGTGCCACAGTTCCTGGGCCGTGCGGTCGATCAGGCCCACGGTCTGCTGAGCACCGCGACTGATGCCGCGGGCCGCGCGAGTGCGAAGGAGGCACTGTTCGTCACCGCCATGCTGCTGATCGGCGCCAGCGTCATGCGCGGCCTGTGCACCATGATGCAGAACTACCAGGGCGAGGCGGTGGGCCAGACCATCGGCTACGACCTGCGCATGGCCTATTACCGCAAACTGCAGACGCTGAGTTTTGCCTGGCACGACCGGGTCCATACCGGCGACCTGATGACCCGCGGCATTCTCGACATCGAGGGTGTCCGGCTTTGGACCGATACCGGCATCCTGCGCATGGTGTTGCTCACCATCCTGATCGGCGGCGGTGCGGTCATCCTGCTCCAGATCGACTGGGTGCTGGGATTGCTGGCGCTGTCCTTCGTGCCGGTGGTGGGTGTCAGCGCCTCGATCGCCCGCCTCAAACTGCGCGATTCCTGGCTCGCCCTGCAGGACGAGCTGTCGACGCTGACCAAGGTCATGGAGGAAAACCTCAACGGCATCCGTGTCGTGCGCGCCTTTGCCGCCCATGCTTTCGAGATGAAGCGCTACGACCGCATCTCGGACAAGGCGCTGGCGATATCCCATCACCGCATCGCGCTCTTCGTGCGCAACACCACGGGCATGACCTACGTCTACTTCATGGCGATGGGTCTGGTGCTCTGGATCGGCGGCGAGAAGGCGCTGGACGGCGAGATCACCATCGGCCAGCTCACCGAGTTCCTGGCCTTCATGACCATCCTGCAGATGCCGGTGCGCCAGATCGGCTGGATGATCAACTCCATCGCGCGGGCCTCCACCTGCGGCGGCCGACTGTTCAACGTGCTCGATCTGGAGCCCTCGATCGCCGACAAACCCGGGGCCAGGGACCTGGTGCTGAGCGACGGTGTGATGCGCTTCGAGAACGTCGATTTCAGCTACCCCGCCTGGACCCAGGACGAGCGCACGCTATCGGGTATCAGCTTCGAGGCGCGGCCCGGCAAGACGGTAGGCATCGTCGGCCCGCCGGGCAGCGGAAAGACGACGATCGCGCAACTCATGGGCCGCTATTACGACGTCACCGATGGCGCCATCACCATTGACGGCCAGGACATCCGCGACATCACGCTCACCTCCCTGCGCGAGGCCGTGGGCATCGTGCAGCAGGAGCCGCATCTCTTCACCGCCAGCGTCGATCACAATGTCGCCTATGGCGACCCGTGGGCGGGCCGCTCCAGCATCGAGCGTTCGGCTGCGGCCGCGCAACTGCACAACTACGTCCGCTCCCTGCCCACGGGTTACGGCACCATGGTGGGCGAGCGCGGCGTCTCGCTTTCGGGCGGTCAGCGCCAGCGGCTCTCCATCGCGCGCGCCCTGCTGCTGGAAAGTCCTTTCCTGGTCTTTGATGACTCGACCGCGGCGGTTGATGCCGCCACCGAACAGCGCATCCGCATGGCACTGAAGGAGATGGTGGAAACCCGGGCCGTGGTGATCATCGCGCACCGCCTGTCCTCGCTGATGCACGCCGACGAGATCCTCTTCCTGGAGTCCGGTCGCATCGTGGAACGCGGCAGTCATGAGACGCTGATGGCGCAAGGGGGCCGCTACCGCAAGCTGTTCGACCTGCAGTCCCAGCCCACGGATGTCTCGCCCCTGCGCGCGGCGCGCCAGGTGGAGGACTAGGCCATGGCGCGTCGCAAACTTGCCCAGGACCTTCAGGCACCGCCCCCTCTGGCCGTGGTCGGTTCTCAGACCGATCTCGACGAGGACCTGTTCGGACGGGTCTTCGATCCGTGGGTTGTGCGCCGTTTCATGGCCTTCCTTGCGCCCTATCGCAGCAAGGTGCTTCTCGCCATCGGCGCGGTGCTCGTCTTCACGGCCACCCAGCTTACCATTCCGCTCATCATGCGCACGGCGATCGACGAGGCCATCGTCGCCGAAAGCGCCGGGCGCGACCTGCTCCACATGGCGGTGATCGTCTTTGCGGGCGTCATCACCCTCAACTACATCGCCAATCACGTTCAGGAATCCGTCGTCGGGCGGGTTGCGCAGAACCTGTTGTTCGATCTGCGGCGGGCGATGTTCTTCCATCTTCAGCACGTCTCGCTCTCCTTCATGGATCAGACGGAGGTCGGGCGGCTGATGTCGCGTCTGCAGGGCGATGTCTATGCCCTGCAGGAGTTCCTGGAGTCCTCGATCTTTGCGATCGGCGATCTGGTGCTGCTGCTGGGCATTGTCGTGGTGCTGCTGAGCCTGGACCTGCGTCTGGGCGCGCTGACCCTCTCGGTGGTGCCGGCCATTGTCATCGTGCGTATCATCTGGCTGCCCTTCGCCCGCAAGGCCTTCCTGCGGGCGCGCGAGACCAGCAGCGCGACCAATGCGGCGCTGGCCGAGGGCGTCCACGGGGTGCGCCCGATCCAGGAGTTGCGCCGTGAGGACGTGAACTACGGTCTGTTCGATGAGAAGGCCGACGACAACCTGAAGGCCCATCTGACGGCCTCCAAGTTCACCAACATGATGATCCCCACCGTCGATACCCTGACGGGCCTGGCCATGGCGATCGTGGTGGTCTTCGGCGGCGAGATGGTGCTCGACCGCAATCTCGACATCGGCATCATGGTGGCGTTCCTGTTCTACGTGCAGCGCTTCTTCGACCCGATCCGCGACCTCGTGCTGCAGTACACGATGATCCAGCG
>CALGGB010000323.1 GCA_937880925.1 uncultured Rhodospirillaceae bacterium
CCGAGGTCGAGCATGTGCTGGCGACCCAGACCCTGGTGCAGTCGCACCCCAAGAACATGCGCGTCACGGTCGAGGGCGAGCTGCCCGTGGGCATCACCGCCAAGGACGTGATCCTGGCCATCATCGGCAGGATCGGCACCGCCGGCGGCACCGGCCATGTCATCGAGTTCGCCGGTTCGGTCATCAAGGGGCTTTCCATGGAAGGCCGCATGACCGTGTGCAACATGACCATCGAGGCGGGCGCCCGCGCCGGCCTGATCGCGCCCGACGAGACCACCTTCGCCTACCTGAAGGGCCGCCCCATGGCGCCCCAGCGTGCCGACTGGGACAAGGCCGTCGCATACTGGAAGACGTTGCCTTCCGATCCTGGCGCGACCTACGACAAGGAAGTCCGCCTCGACGCTGCCGACATCGTGCCGCAGGTCACCTGGGGCACCAGCCCGCAGGACGTGCTGCCGATCACCGGCGTCGTGCCCGATCCCGAGGCCGAGACCGACGAGGACAAGCGCAACAGCATCAAGCGTTCGCTGGCCTACATGGGCCTCACGCCCGGCACGCCGCTCTCCGAAGTGAAGATCGACCGCGTCTTCATCGGCTCCTGCACCAACGGCCGCATCGAAGACCTGCGCGCCGTCGCCGCCGTCGCCAAAGGCCGCAAGGTTTCGGACAGCGTCAACGCGATGGTCGTGCCCGGTTCGGGCCTGGTGAAGAAGCAGGCCGAGGAGGAAGGCATCGACAAGATCCTGATCGAGGCCGGGTTCGACTGGCGCGAGCCGGGCTGCTCCATGTGCCTGGCCATGAACGCCGACAAGCTGGAGCCGGGCGAGCGTTGCGCCTCGACCTCCAACCGGAATTTCGAGGGCCGCCAGGGCCGCGGCGGACGTACCCATCTGGTGAGCCCGGCCATGGCCGCCGCCGCCGCCATCAAGGGCACGCTCGCCGACGTGCGCGAGCTGGCCCAGTAGGAGAGGCGCACTTCCCTCTCTCTCGTCATGCCCGCGAGGGCGGGCATCCATAAGCACCGACGGTGCGGACCGGAGCGAGAAGGGCAAGGGCCGCAACCGTTGCGCCGAACTTGAGCGCCCGTGTGTATGGATGCCCGCCTTCGCGGGCATGACGAGAAGGAAGACGGGTGAGGGCGCTGCAGCCCCGCTCCGGAGGAGAGGACGGGATGGAAAAGTTCACCACGCTGACCGGCATTGCCGCGCCGTTGCCGATGATCAACGTCGATACCGACATGATCATCCCCAAGCAGTTCCTCAAGACGATCAAGCGCACGGGGCTGGGCAAGCATGCCTTCGACGAGATGCGCTACGTCGATGGCGGCAAGGAGAACCCGGATTTCGTGCTCAACCGCGAGCCTTACCGCAAGGCCTCGATCCTGGTCGCCTACGACAACTTCGGCTGCGGCTCCTCGCGCGAGCATGCGCCCTGGGCGCTCGCCGACTTCGGCTTCCGCTGCGTCATCGCGCCGAGCTTTGCCGACATCTTCTTCAACAACTGCGTCAACAACGGCATCCTCTGCATCCAGATGCCCAAGGAGCAGGTCGAAGCCCTGGTGAAGGACGCCGAGATGGGCGCCAACGCCCGCTTCACCGTCGACCTCGAAGCCCAGACCATCACCCGTCCCGACGGCTCCACCATGACCTTCGAGATCGAGCCGCACCGCAAGGAGCGCCTGCTCAACGGCCTCGATTTCATCGGCCTGACGCTGCAGAAGGACGCCGCCATTGCCGACTACGAGGCGCGCCGCAAGGCAGAGACTCCCTGGCTCTGATGCCTGCCGCCGCCGACCCGTGCTGAAAGGAACCTGACGTGAGCGCCAACAAGAAGCTTCTCCTGCTGCCCGGCGACGGTATCGGCCCCGAGGTCATCGGCGTCACCCGCCGTGTCATCGAATGGTTCGACAAGCGCGGCGTGCTTTCCTTCGATATGGACGAGGGCCTGATCGGCGGCGCCAGCTACGACGCCCATGGCACGCCGCTCTCCGACGAGACGCTGGACCGCGCCAAGCTCGCCGATGCCGTGCTGCTGGGCGCGGTCGGCGGGCCCAAGTGGGACGACCTGGAGTTTTCCAAGAAGCCCGAGCGCGGCCTGCTCAAGATCCGCAAGGAAATGGGCCTCTTCGCCAACCTGCGCCCGGCGGTCGTCTTCCCTGCGCTGGCCGAGGCGTCCTCGCTCAAGACCGAACTGGTTTCGGGCCTCGACATCATGATCGTGCGCGAGCTGACCGGCGGCATCTACTTCGGCGAGCCGCGCGGCATCGAGGATCTGGGCAACGGCGAACGCCGCGGCTTCAACACGCTGACCTACACCACTTCCGAAATCCGCCGCGTCGGCCGTGTCGCCTTCGAGCTGGCGAGGAAGCGCAGCGGCAAGCTGTGCAGCATCGACAAGGCCAACGTGCTGGAATGCACCGTGCTCTGGCGCGAGGAGATGACGAAGCTGGGCAAGGAGGAGTTCCCGGACGTCGAGCTCTCCCACATGTATGTCGACAACGCCGCCATGCAGCTCGTGCGCGCGCCCAAGCAGTTCGACGTCATCGTCACGACCAACATGTTCGGCGACATCCTCTCGGACTGCGCGGCCATGCTGACGGGGTCGCTCGGCATGCTGCCCTCGGCCTCGCTTGGCGCCGCAAGCGGCGGGCGTCTGCCCTCGCTCTACGAGCCGGTCCACGGCTCCGCCCCCGACATCGCCGGCAAGGACATGGCCAATCCGCTGGCCACCCTGCAGAGCTTCTCCATGATGCTGCGCTACAGCTTCGACCTGCAGGACCAGGCCGACCTGGTCGACAGGACGATCGCCAACCTGCTGGCCAGCGGCCTGCGCACCGCCGACATCATGCAGGAAGGCAAGGCCAAGGTTTCGACCAGCGTCATGGCCGACGCCATCATCAGGGAACTGGACAAGCTCTCGGCTTCGGCTTAATAGCGCGTCCATCATGGAACGGCATTCGCATGCATACGCTGACCGCAACGTGGCCCCGGCCGCGGCGCGCGCGTTCGCGACGAAAACCACCACCATGTTCCGGGGAGGCTGACCAGCGGCCCGGTCAGCATCCTGATTGTTGTGTGAGAAGAGGGGCCGCAGGGCCCCTTTTTTGTTGGGTCTCTTTTGGCAACGGCGGGCAGGCACCCCACATGGGCGGTGCGCCTCGCGATGGAGAAGAAGACAATGGGTTACAAGATTGCGGTTGTCGGCGGCACGGGTGCCGTGGGCTCGGAAATGCTTGCCATCCTTGCCGAGCGGAAGTTCCCGGTCGACGAGATCGTGGCGCTCGCCTCGCGCAACTCGGTCGGGCGCGAGATCAGCTTCGGCGAGGACAAGACGCTGAAGGTGCAGGACCTGGAGACCTTCGACTTCCGCGGCACCGACATCGCGCTGTTCTCGCCCGGTGCCAAGGTTTCGGACATCCATGCCCCGCGCGCGGCCGCGGCCGACTGCATCGTCATCGATAACACCTCGCGTTTCCGCTACGACGAGGACATTCCGCTCATCGTGCCCGAGGTCAATCCCGACGATCTGGCGATGTACGAGAACCGCTACATCATCTCCAACCCGAACTGCTCGACGATCCAGATGGTCGTGGCGCTGAAGCCGCTGCACGATCTGGCGCGCATCAAGCGCGTCGTCGTCGCGACCTACCAGGCCACGGGCGGCGCGGGCAAGAAGGGCATGGACGAGCTCTTCGACCAGACCAAGAAGAAGTTCCAGAACGAGAGCCTGGCGCCCGACGTCTTCCAGAAGGAAATCGCCTTCAACTGCATCCCCCAGATCGACACCTTCATGGACGATGGTTCGACCAAGGAGGAGTGGAAGATGGTGGTGGAGACCCAGAAGATCCTCGATCCCGCGATCAAGGTCAGCGCCACCTGTGTGCGTGTGCCGGTGTTCGTGGGCCATGCCGAGGCGGTCAACGTCGAATTCGAGAGCGCCCTCTCGGTCCACGACGCCCGCGATCAGCTGCGCGAGTCCGACGGTGTCGTCGTCTTCGACAAGCGCGAGCCCGCCGGCTACATCACCCAGCGCGACTGCGCCGGCGAGGATGCGGTCTATGTCAGCCGCATCCGCGAGGACAAGACGGTCGAGCACGGTCTGTCCATGTGGATCGTCTCGGACAACCTGCGCAAGGGTGCCGCGCTTAACGCCGTCCAGATCGCCGAGGAACTGGACCGTCGCTTCCTGAAGGGAGCGCTCGACAAGGCGAGCTGAGAAATCATGAATCCCCCGGCACCGGCCATCGCGCCGGTGCCGGGCGCCGTGTAAGCTGAATGTAAGAGCGGTCGTCTATCTGGCCGCCCCAATCTCGGGCACAGTAGGTGCCGTTGCCGGGGAAGCCGAACATGAGCAGTGGAACGGACAAGGTCTTCGATAAGGTGACCGATCCGAACGATTTCACCTTCAACAAGGAGGTGGTCTCGGTCTTCGACGACATGGTCAGCCGCTCTGTGCCCTATTACGACGAGATGCAGCGCATGACCGCCGAACTGGCGCAGGATTTCGCCCAGGACGAAACCAATGTCTATGACATCGGCTGCTCCACCGGCACCACGCTGCAGCTTCTCGACGGCGCCATCGAGAACCGCAACGTCACGCTGATCGGCCTCGACAACTCCGAGGACATGCTGGCCAAGGCCGAGCAGAAACTCTCCGCCGCCGGCCTCAAGCACCCCTACGACCTGAAGCTGGGCGATGCCCAGAAGGGCATGGGCCTGCGCAACGCCTCGGTCGTGACCATGCTGCTCACGCTTCAGTTCATCCGCCCGCTCTACCGCGAGCGTCTGGTACGCGAGATTCACGAGGGCATGGTCGAGAACGGCTGCCTGATCCTGATCGAGAAGCTGACCAGCGAGGACACCCTCTTCAACCGGCTCTTCATCAAGCACTACTACGACTACAAGCGCCGCCGGGGTTACTCCAACACCGAGATCTCGATGAAACGCGAGGCGCTGGAGAACGTGCTCATTCCCTACCGCCTTGAAGAGAACTTCGACCTGCTCAAGGGTGCGGGCTTCCGCCACGTCGAGATGTTCTTCCGCTGGTACAACTTCTGCGGCATCGTCGCGGTCAAGAGCACCGAAGCGGAAGGACGCGGGGCATGAGCGACAAGAGCCTCTTCGTCCGTATCGGCGATTTCTTCTTCAAGTATCGCAACGTCATCTTCCCGGTTGCGATCTTCGCCAACCTGCTGGCGATCCCGCCGGGCAACAGCTACTTCGGCGTGAAGGCCTATGACATCTGGATCGACTGGATCGGCGTCGCCGTCGTCTGCGCCGGCCTTGCCCTGCGGGGCGCCATCATCGGTTTTGCCTACATCAAGCGCGGCGGCCTGGACAAGAAGGTCCATGCCGACGAGCTGGTGACCGAGGGTTTCTTCGCGGCCGGGCGCAATCCGCTCTATGTCGGCAACATGCTGATCTACACCGGCATCTTCCTGATGCAGGGCGGCTGGCCCGCGCTGATCGGCCCGCTGGTCTTCTTTGCCATCTACTCGGCGATCATCGCGGCCGAGGAGCATTTCCTGCGCAACAAGTTCGGCGCGGCTTTCGATGCCTACTGCGCCACGACGCCGCGCTGGGGCATCCGCCTCTCGGTGCTGCGCAAGGAACTCCCCGGCATGCACTACGACTGGCGCCGGGTCGTGGCCAAGGACTACACGACCTTTGCCAATGCGATCTTCGCCATGGTGCTGGTCAGCCTGATGGAACTCGTGCACCACGGCACGCGGGCGGCCGTGGTCGATGCGCTGCCATTCTTCATCGGCTGTTTCGTCGCCATCGGGCTGGCGGTGCTGGCGATCCGTCTGCTCAAGAAACGCACGGACCTGTTGCGCACCTGATCGTCCCGGAAACGGGAGGCGATCACCCCATCGAATGCAGACGTTGATCGAAACCGTGCGCGATCAGGCAAGCCGCGTGACGGCCACTGCGCGGCTCGGCGTGGCGATTTCCTCGCGGGCGGCGACCAGGGCCATTTCGGCAACGCCCATCTCTGCGGTGTGGCGCAGGACGCCGTGGGTGGACGCCAGGGCATGGGCCAGCGCGCCCGGCAGGTCCTCGCCGCGCAGGGTTGCGCCGGTGAACACCGCCGCCATCAGGTCGCCGGCTCCGTCGACGGGTACGTTGAGGCGCGGGACGCTGGCCTGCCAGGCGCCCTTGCCGTCGACCGCCAGGACCGGGATGGTGTCGGGATAGTCGTCGCGCGCCTCCAGCGAGGTGACGACGACGGTTTCGGGCCCCATGGCGCGGACCTCCAGCGCGGCGGCATGGGCCTCCTCCAGGCCGCGCACCGGGCGGCCGACCAGGAACTCCAGCTCCATGTGATTGGGAAACAGGATGTCGGCGCGCGGCACGATGTGGTCGCGCAGGTATTCCGGCACACCGGGTTTGACGAAGAAACCGTCCTCGTTGCCCATCACGGGATCGCAGGCATAAAGCGCCTGGGGGTTGGCGGCGCGCACCGCATCCAGGGCATGGAGCACCACCTCGCCCAGTTCCGGGCCGCCGATATAGCCGGTCAGCAGGCAGCGGCAGCGCTCCATGCCGCGCGTGGCGACGCCGTCGACGACATCGCGAATCCAGGCCGGATCCAGCGGCTTTCCCTTGAAGTCGCCCCAGCCCAGGTGGTTGGAAAACACCACCGTGGGCACGGCATCGACCTCGAAGCCCAGAAGCTGGAGCGGCAGCACGGCCGCATCGAGCCCGACATGGCCGCGCGCGACATGCGACTGAATGGTGAGAATATCCATCGGCCTGCGCCCTCCCGGCGGTTGTCGCCTGCGCCGGCCTGACTATAGTACGCCGCCTCACCCCAGCGGGAGGTCTCATGCCGCGCACCATTCGCCCGCGTCGCAGCGCGCTCTACATGCCAGGTTCCAACGCCCGTGCGCTGGAAAAGGCCAAGGACATACCGGCCGATTGCCTGATCTTCGATCTGGAGGATGCGGTCGCGCCCGACGCCAAGGACGAGGCGCGCGCCCAGGTCTGCGCCGCGATCAAGGCCGGCGGCTACGGCAATCGCGAGATCGTCGTCCGCGTCAACGGCCTGACCAGCCCCTGGGGGCGTGAGGACATCGTGGCGGCCTCCAACAGCGGCGCCCATGGCTTGCTGCTGCCCAAGGTGCAGGGTGCCGGCTACATCCGCGAGGTGCTCTCGATCATGGATGTCGCCGACGCGCCGGAGACGACCTCCATCTGGTGCATGATGGAGACGCCGCTCGCCATCCTTCATGCCGAGCGTATCGCCGCTGCCAGCCCGCGCATCGGCGCCCTGGTCATGGGCACCTCGGACCTCACCAAGGACCTGCAGGCCCACCACACCCGCGACCGCCTGCCCATGGTGACGAGCCTGGGCATCTGCATGCTGGCCGCGCGCGCCTTCGACATCGCGATCCTCGACGGCGTCCATCTCGATCTCGACGACGCCGAGGCTTTCGAGACGATCTGCCACCAGGCCCACGACATGGGCTTCGACGGCAAGACGCTGATCCACCCCAAGCAGGTGGAGCCGGCCAACCGCATCTTCGGCCCCGCCGAGGAGGAGATCGAGGGCGCAAGGCGCATCATCGAGGCCCATGCGGAGGCCTCGAAGGCGGGCAAGGGCGTCGTCGTGGTCGACGGCAAGCTGGTCGAGAACCTGCATGTCCAGGAAGCCCGCCGCACGCTGGCTCTCGCCGAGGCGATCGGCAAGTTCGGCGGGAGCGCCGCATGAGCGCCATGCCCGGCAATTTCTTCGAGGACTTCAAGATCGGCGCGGTGCTGCGCCATGCCACGCCGCGCACGGTGACCACGGGCGATACCGCGCTCTACACCGCGCTCACCGGCTCGCGTTTCGCGCTCCACAGCGCCGATACCTTTGCCCAGGGCTGCGGCCTGCCCCAGGCGCCGGTCGACGACATGCTGGTCTTCCACATCGTCTTCGGCAAGACGGTGCCCGATGTCTCGCTCAATGCCGTCGCCAACCTCGGCTATGCCGACGGCCGCTGGGGCGTGCCGGTCTATCCCGGCGACACGCTGAAGACGGTCTCCACCGTGATCGGCAAGCGCGAGCTTTCCAACGGCAAGGCCGGCGTCGTCTGGGTCGAATCCGTGGGCACCAACCAGCGTGACGAGATGGTGCTGGAATATGTCCGCTGGGTCATGGTCAACAAGCGTGATGCCGCCAGCCCCGCCTGCGAGCCGGAGGTGCCGACCCTGCCCGAGGCGGTCGCCGCCGCCACCCTGCAGGTGCCCGCTGACCTGGACCTGGCCGGTTATGACGCCGAAGCCGCGGGCGATACCCGGCTTTGGGACGATTTCGCCGTGGGCGAGCAGATCGACCATGTCGATGGCATGGCGATCGAGGAGGCCGAACACCAGATGGCCACGCGCCTCTATCAGAACACGGCAAAGGTCCACTTCGACCTGCACCGCGCCGCCGAGACCCGCTTCGGCCGCCGCATCGTTTATGGCGGCCATGTCATCAGCCTGGCCCGCGCGCTGTCGTTCAGCGGTCTTGCCAGCGCCTGCCGGATCGTCGGGCTGAACGGCGGACGCCACACCGCACCGTCCTTTGCCGGCGACACGATCTATGCCTGGTCGGAAATCCTGGAAAAGACGCCGCTTGCCGGACGCGACGATGCCGGCGCCGTGCGTATTCGCACCGTGGCGACCAAGAACCAGCCGTGCGAAGCCTTCCCGGACCTCTCCGGAGAGGGCAAGGATCATCCCGCAAAGGTCCTTGATCTGGATTACTGGGCGTTGATGCCGCGCAAACCGGTCTGAACCCAGGCTTGTTTCCACAGCACCTCTTCGTTGACCGCGATGGGGCCGGGCACCTAAAGTCTTCTCCGCTCGGTTGCGGTGCAGCAAAACCGGGGTGGCTGGCACCGCGTACAAGCCCCTGAAGGAGCTACCGCCCATGGCCGATGTCCGTAATCGACCGCTTTCACCGCATCTGCAGGTCTATCGCCCGCAGATCACCTCCGTCCTGTCGATCACCCACCGGGCGACCGGCATCGTGCTCTCCGCGGGCTCGGTGTTCCTGGTGCTCTGGCTGCTGGCGGCGGCGTCCGGGCCCCGTGCCTTCGAGATCGCACAGGATTGCGCCGGCTCGTGGCTTGGCTACGCCTTCCTGTTCGTCTTCTCGCTGGCGCTGTTCTACCACCT